>JAGKWY010000020.1 GCA_021151625.1 Gammaproteobacteria bacterium
ACGCTCGGCAATGTGACCGAGTTGTATGCAACGACTAGGGCGGTTCGACTCCGCCTTGTGCCCAAAGCTAACGATGACGCTAGGGCAAGCCGGAGATCAGCACCGGCCGTCAATAATTTGTGCCAGAGTGGTCTAATGGTACGCAGGTAGTTACATCGGGATGCCCCTGCTAGGCAGTTTGACTGATGCAACCGTGAGTTCGAATCTCACCAAATACTAATTTGCTGGCAGGCAAATAGCCTTTGGATGCAAACCAAAGGAAGTGAAGCTGGTAACTTCGCGGGGATTCCCTGGCTATATGCTGGGGATTTTCTTTTCTACTCATCAGTAGTAACATTCTATTAAGGAAGCAATCCTTCCGAGACCTATTTCGGAGATTGCAATGCTAAGAGTATCAGCGCCAGGAATAAGCCAATCACAAGCGGATCAAAGGTATCCGCAAATGCCCGTGACACAGAGCGTCACTCCAACCAGTGGGCAAACAATTTCATTTCAGTCAAATTTGCTAGATCAGAATCTATATCTGACGCCATCCGGCCTATTAGCAACTCTCACGATCAATTTCCCTTCAGACTCATCTAGTAGATTAGGACAAGTCTGCAGAATCATTTGCACACAGGCAATTACATTGCTTACTCTTGGAAGCGCGACCATTCTCAATCTCCCAACCTCTCTATCGGCGAATGGATGCCTGACCTTCGTAAAGGTAGATGCAAACACATGGGTAAAGCAATAAATTAGCAGATTGCAATTGTGTCTTCCAACAGTTAGAATATTTAACAATTGTTGGTGGCAGTGCGTCATCAGATACGGCCAGCCTACAAAGCTGGCTATTTTTTTGGGCGATTTATGGAAGACCCTATTGAAAGCGTAGCATTGATAGCAGTAGAGAACTTTGCCCAGGCCACAAAAGGCCTAGGCAAAACATCTGATGAATTTGCACAGTCAATTGCAGATGTATATGTAAAGACCAAGCAATACATCGCAAACCCACCGATCAAGCAAGAAACCAGTAATAGTTGATGAATAGTCAACATTGGTCTAACACCAATTGGAGATTATGAAATGGAAGAAACGCTAGAAGAAAGGTTCACGAGGTACGTTAAAGAAGCGGAAGCCGAAACAGAAGAATGTTTCAAGAATGCTGAAAAAGCAGTAGTAAGTGAGTTGCTTAAAGAATTTCAAGGAAAAGATGACATCTATGATGTTGTCGCAAAGAAATACGGTATCACTACAGTAGTTTTTAATGGTGTCCAACATGGCTAAAGGTCAAAAGTTCGGCGGCAGGGTGGCTGGCACGCCCAACAAGGCCACGCAGGACGTACGTAAGTGCATAGCTATGTTCGCGGAGAATAACGTCTCTAAGCTTGAGGAATGGCTTAACAGGACGGCAGAGGGGGATCCTGAAAATGGTCTGAAGCCTGACCCAGGAAAGGCAGCAGACTTGTTCTTGAAAGCGATTGAGTATCACATTCCAAAGCTGAACCGCACTGAGCATGTGGGCGAGAATGGTGGCGAGATTAAGACGGCCACCACAATTACATTGGTCGGCCAGTGAGTGACGTACAAGTAAAACTTCCCAAGAAGCTAGTCCCTATCTTTCTTGGTGAAGCCGATGTAAGAGGCGCATACGGTGGTCGGGGTTCTGGCAAGACGCGATCCTTTGCCAAGATGGTTGCGGTACGTGGGTACATGCACGGGAACATGGGCATCAAGGGACAACTCTTGTGTGCCCGTCAGTTCATGAACTCGCTGGAAGACTCAAGCCTTGAAGAGTGCAAGCGGGCGATTGAGGAAGAGCCATTTCTCCTAGCATATTACGAGATTGGCGATAGGTACATCAAAAGCCGGGACGGGAACATTCAGTTTTCGTTTGCTGGCCTAGATAGAAACATCGGAAGCATCAAGTCCAAGGGCCGCATCCTGTTGTGTTGGGTAGATGAGGCAGAGCCGGTAACAGAGCATGCGTTCTCGATCCTTATTCCTACACTGCGTGAAGAGGGCGACGGATGGAATGCTGAGCTTTGGTTGACCTGGAACCCTGAGCGCAAATCGTCGGCAGTGAATACGCGATTCAGGAATACGGATGATCCAAGAGTAAAGATTGTTGAACTGAACTGGCGTGACAATCCATGGTTCCCGGAGACATTGAACCGAACACGGCTGAAAGACCAGCAAGAGCGCCCAGATACCTATGACCACATTTGGGAAGGCGCATATGGTGTCCCTCAAGGTGCGATATTGGGTAAGTTGGTGCAGCAGGCCAGGAGGGAAGGCCGGATTCATCAGAATGTGCTGTTTGATCCTCTGGGAGCACCGTTGGAAGTGTCGTGCGACTTAGGTCATAGGGATACTGCGAGTTGGTGGTTCTGGCAACGCGCTATAGGTGGATTCAGAGTTCTTTACTACACAGGTGCATCGGGGATGGATGCACAGGATTGGATACCGGTCATCAAGGATACGATTTACTTGCTGACTGGCATCGATAAGGAGCAAGAAAATCCTGAAGTATTGATGAAGAAGCGTTTAGGGAAGATATGGATGCCGCACGATGCGCGGGCCAAGACTTTCCAAAGCAAGCACTCATCGATAGAGCAGTTCAGCCAAGCGTTCGGGCCTGACAAATGCGGAATTGTGGAAGCCAAGAAAGCTGACCAAATCAACGCGGCCCGGACAGTGATTAAGAAATGTGAGTTCCAGTCTTCGCTATGTGAGTACGGGCTAGAAGGTTTGGAAGGATGGAAATTCAAGTTCTACCCTGAGCTTGGCGTGTATTCAAAAGAGCCTGAGCATGATTGGGCCTCCCACCCCGCAGATGCATTTGCATATGGGTGCTTGAAGATGGAAGCAAGTCTGCCGAAGGAAAAGCCGAAAGATCCGACTTTCCCGGCAAAAGGGATCAATGGTCGCATTGTCACTGCACCGCTTAATGAATTGTGGGAATCAACCCCGAAAAGGAATGAAAGAATATGAGAGCCGATCTGTTTAGTGCGCAGTCCAAGACCATCAAGATTAACCTGACTACCACGGCTAGTGCTTCTACTCCATTGCCTGAAGACGGCAACACGGTACGTATCGTTGTAGTGGGTAGCGGGGCCGGCGTAGTATCTCTGTCCATCGGTTCTGGTGCACAGACTGCTGTTCTTGCGAGTGGTACGGCATCGGCATCTGCCCTTACTTTGCTGCCTGGCACTGATTCGACATTCAGCATTCCTGCTGATTCGGTGCTGAACATCAGCGGTATCACCGATGCAGGCACAGCAAGCATTTATGTCCAAGTGGGTGAAGGTCAATAATGGCTGACAAAGAGCAAATGGATTCGGCTGGAGATTGGCTAGTCCAGCTCAAATGCGCCGAGAAAGACCAGAAAGACTGGATTGATCGGGGAAAAAAGATCGTCAAGCGATATCGTGACGAACGAAAAGCCACGGGCATGGCTAATGAGAAAAAGTACAATATCCTCTGGTCAAATGTCCGCACGATGTTTCCCGCAATCTACTCGCGTAAGCCTGAGCCACAGGTAGAACGTCGCTATAAAGATGCTGACCCTGTAGCGCGTTGCTCGTCTGAAATCCTTGAGCGTGTCCTAAAGTACGAAATCGACCACTATGGCGATTTTGATTCTGCTATCCGCAATTCGCTGCTGGATAGGCTATTGCCTGGTCGCGGTGTAGCATGGGTGCGCTTTGAGGAGCAAGTCCCCAATGCTGCACAGATGCAAACGACTGATGATGCACAACAGATGGTTGAGCCGCGCAAGTATGAATGCACGCCGGTTGACTATATCTATTGGGAAGACTTCCGTTGTTCTCCAGCCCGTTCATGGGAAGAGGTGACTTGGGTTGCTCGTCGCGTCTATATGGGCATGGATGAAGGTGTAGCACGATTTGGGGATGAGTTTAAGCAGGTTCCTTTGTCTAGCGTTCCTGTTGGGCTGGAAGATCTGCAAAAGGAAAATTCTTCGTCTGCTGAACTCGAAAAGATGAAGAAAGCCAAGGTGTGGGAGATTTGGAATAAGACCACTCTTGAGGCTATTTGGGTGGCTGAAGGTTTCCCTAATGTTCTTGATCGAAAAGAAGATCCACTTCAATTGGAAAACTTCTTTCCATGCCCTAAGCCGCTGTTCTCGACGCTCACTACTGACACGATCATTCCTGTTCCTGACTACGCAGAATATCAGGATCAGGCCAATGAAATGGATGACCTGACGCAGCGCATTGGGATGCTGGTCAAGGCGGTCAAGATGGTTGGAGTATATGACCAAAGCCAAACTGGCGTACAGCGCATGCTCAATGAGGGCGTGGATAATACGTTGATCCCTGTTGATAATTGGGCTGGGCTGAGTGAAAAGGGAGGCATCAAGGGTTGTGTTGAGTTCCTACCACTGGATCAGGTTATTCAAACCCTCAACGAACTCTATTCGGCCCGCGAACAGTGCAAGCAGGTCATTTATGAGATTACCGGGCTATCGGACATTATCCGTGGATCGTCCGTTGCCTCTGAAACCGCTACCGCCCAGCAGATCAAGAGCAACTATGCTTCGCTTCGTTTGAAAGAAACCATTGCGGATGTCGCACGTTTTGCTTCTGACATCCTCCGGATCAAATCCGAACTCATCTGCAACTTCTATTCCTCGCAAGCAATCATTCAAATCTCAGGCGTGATGGGGACTGATGACGCGCCCAATGCAGAGGCTGCCGTGCAATTGTTGAAGTCTGAGCCAGCTAGGAACTACCGCATTGAGGTCGCAGCGGATTCGATGGTTGAACTGGATGAGCAAGCGGAAAAGCAATCTCGCGTTGAGTTCTTACAGGCTGCAGGTGGGTTCTTGAAGCAAGCAGTGGAAGCAGCACAAAACGTGCCAGAACTGGCCCCGCTGATGGGGGAAATGCTGATGTTTGGTGTGCGTGGGTTCAAAGCCGGCCGTCCGATTGAAGCGGCTTTCGAAAAGACTGTAAAGGCATTGAGCCAGCCCAAGCCACAACAGCCAAACCCTGAAATGATGAAGCTGCAGCAAGATGCACAGTTGAAGCAACAGCAGATCCAGGCTGATCAACAAGCTGAGATGGCTAAGGCCCAAGCAGATATTGCGATTGAGCGAGCCAAAATGCAAATGCAGCAACAGTTCGAAATGCAGGCGATGCAGGCCAATATGGCAGCCCGTCAGCGTGAAATTGAGATTGAAGCTGAAGCACAACGCCAAAAGTTCATGATGGAGATGCAGATTGAGCAAATGCGCTTGCAGTTGGAGCAGTTCAAAGCAGTCAAGCAGGCTGAAACTAGCATTACGGTGGCCGAAATCAATGCTCAAACTACATTGACTGCACAGCAAGAAGAAGCAGCCGATAAAGCAGCGGAGGACACTGACTGATGCCTATCTATGCAATGACATGTGATTCATGCGGGAAGGAAGAAGACATCTATCGTTCTGTGGCAAAGATGGATGATGATTTGCCGTCATGCTGTGGTGAGACAATGCGCCGCAAGATTTGTGCTCCTTTTGTGCAAGCTGACATCCAGACTTACAAGAGCATGGTTGACGGTTCAATGATTGATTCACGCACCAAACACCGTGAACATTTGAAACGTCACGGGATGGTAGAAGTTGGTAATGAAGCACCAAAGGTTCCGAAACGTGAAGCGCCTAAGAACCTGAAGAAAGACCTGTACGAGACCTTCACTGGTTTCGGTTATTAACCCCCTGGAGACCGAATGGAAACCCAAGATGATCTGCGTGGGGCTTTGGATGCTGCTTTCGATGCTGCTCCGGCCCAGACTGAAACTGTTGTTGAGCAGCCGATTGAGCAAGTAGAGCAATCCACAGAAGCACAGCGCGAGCGTGATGAGTCTGGCCGTTTTAAAGCAAAAGACGCCCAAACCCAGGCCGTTCAAGAGCAGCCGCAAGAAACTCAGCAAGCCGAAGTAAAGCCTGTTGAGCAGCAAGAAAAGCAGATCGACACTACTCGTGCGCCGTCTAGCTGGAAAAAAGAAACGGCAGCTATGTTTGCTACATTGCCGCCTGAAGTTCAAGCAGAGATTCATCGGCGTGAGACTGATTACCATAAGGGCTATGGTCGCCAGTTTGAGGAAAGCCCGGCTTACAAGCAGATGGCCCCATTAGCCGAAGTAGGAACCCGCGTTCAATCGTTGGCAGATCAATACAAGACCAATTACGAGAGATATGGAATTAATGGAGAGCAAGCTATTGCCGAGTTGTTCAAAATGGACAATGATCTGCGTAACGCTCCGCCTGCTGTAAAGCAACAAAAGTTCCAAGCATTGGCGCAACACTATGGAATTGATTTAGCTCAGCAATTTGCGCCAGAAGTAGCACAGTTGCAACAAAAGATGTATGATTTGGAGCAGCAAAATAAACAGTATTTGGAAGCTCAACAACGAAGCCAATTTGAGTCGGTTGCCACCGAAATTCGATCCTTCGCTGAGTCTCCAGGTCATGAGTATTTTGACAAGGTACGAGGACATATGCAGGCGCTATTACAGGCCGGTCATGCTAAAGACCTTCAAGATGCTTACGATCAAGCCGTTTATGCCAACCCTGAAACACGGAAATCTTTGCTCGAACAGCAAACCCGTGCCGCGCAAGAACAGATTAACGCTCAGCGTGCGAAATCCGCCGCTGTCAGTGTGAAAGGTTCGACGCCAGCATCTGGTATGGCAGGTACGCCAGCAGGTTCATTGCGTGATGCAATTTCTGCGGCATTCGAACAAACCTAATTCGTGGAGTAAACCATGGCATTCCCCAATCTGACTGATATTGTCACCACTACCATTCAAAACCGCTCTGGTAAGCTGGCTGACAACACCCTGAAAAACAATGCTCTGCTGGAATACCTGAACCGTCGCGGCAATGTTAAGCCGTTCTCGGGTGGTAACGTCATCCTGCAGGAGCTGATGTATAACGATCCCAACACCCAGAATGCAAGTTCGTATTCTGGTTACGATGTGATCGACATCACCCCCAACTCGCCGCTGACCGCTCCTCAATATGACATCAAGCAGTATGCTGCTGCTGTCACTATTTCGGGCCTCGAACAACTGATGAACTCTGGCAAGGAAGCCATCATTGATCTGCTGGAAGGTCGCATGATGGTTGCTGAAAAGCAGTTGATGAACCAAATTTCGGCAGGCGTCTATTCGGATGGCACAGGTAACGGCGGCAAGGACATCACCGGTCTGGCTGCTGCAATCTCGACCACTCCGACTACTGGTACTTATGGCGGCATCAACCGTGCCACTTGGACTTTCTGGCGTAATGTAGCCTTCTCGGCTTCGACTGATGGCGGCGCACCTGCGAATGCTTCGAATATCCAGTCGTACATGAACCGTACTATCCTGCAGACAGTTCGTGGCACCGATTCGCCGGACCTGTGCGTAGCCGACAACAACTACTACCGTCTGTTCCTGGAATCGCTGCAGGCCATCCAACGTGTCACCACTGAAGAAGACGCTGCCGCTGGCTTCTCTTCGCTGGCCTACTACGGTGCTGGCAAGAAGATGATGGTTCGCCTGGATGGCGGTATCGGTGGTTCGATCCCGACCAATCGTATGTATTTCCTGAATACGGATTACATCTTCTTCCGCCCGCACCGTGACCGCAACATGGTCCCGATTGGCGGTGACCGTCAGTCGGTGAATCAAGATGCTATTGTGAAACTTGTGGGTTGGGCAGGTAACCTGACCACCTCGGGTGCTCAATTCCAAGCCGTCCTTGGCGCTTAATTGAAAGGATAACTAATCATGGCTACTCCGTTTACCGATACCCCCAAACTGGGCGTCAAACCCCTGGTTACTGTCCTGGCTACCGATCTTGCATCAGGTGCAGATAAGCCGCAAGCGCGTCTTGGCTCCCAAGTGTGGGGCTCTGATGGCAAGCGCTATGTCTATGCGCAAGCTAATGCATCGATCTCTGCATCCACCGCTGTTTGCACCGTGAATGCTACTACCTTCCTGGCTACTGCCTCGGGTGGTTCGTACACTTCGCCTGCTACTGCGATGGTTGCGGGTGACCAAGGCTGGTTCGCTGCCGCTTCTGTCTAATTAGGAGAACTCACATGCCTGGATTGATTAAGAATCTGATGGGCAGTGGGTTCTCTGCAGGACAAGCAATCGCTCTGAATGGTTATTCAACTGCTGGCGCAACTGCCACTGGTTCCACTCAGGGTACTGCGTATGTCCTGCAAACAGAATTCACTGAATTTACCACTGTTGCCGCTTCGACCGGTGCTATTTTGCCGGCTTCGACTGCAAGCAATGGCATTGTAGCCGGTGATAGTTTCTTCATCGCAAACCAAGGTGCTAACGCTCTGTCGGTATATCCTCCAGTCGGCGGAAATATCAACTTGGCAGCAACAAACACTGCTGTTTCCGTGGCTTCTGGCAAAACTGCCTATTTCGTTGCTAAGGGAAATGGTACTTATTTTGCCGTCCTATCGGCTTAACACAATGCCCCTTCGGGGGCTTTTTATTGGAGATACTTTGTGGACAACTTCGCAAGTATGACTGCTGAACGAGCAAATGATAAATCCCTGCATGTCGAGTTCTACACTGATGCAATGCTAAGTGGTTATAAAAGTGAGCAAGCAGGTCATCCGGTTTTTGATGATATTGAGATGATTCGAATCATTACCCCAGGTGATAGTAAGACGATTATCGAAACTAAGGTTGATGAAACCCATATTCATCGTTTTAAAGATGCATATCGCCAGTTTAAAGCCGGTCTGACTAATGTGGTCAGTGGATGGGCTTTGAAGGAATGGCCGATGATTTCTGCATCGCAAGTAAAGCTTTTGAACTATCACAACGTTCAAACCGTGGAGCAGTTATCCACTATCTCCGACCAAGCATGTAATACGATTGGCATGGGCATGATGGAACTTCGCACCAAAGCAAAAGCGGCTCTTGATGCAGCTAAAGGTCAAGCAGAAACAAGCGCCCAGGCTGCTCGCCTGCAGCGCCAAGATGATGAAATCGCCAGCCTGAAAGCTCAACTTGAGGCTATCAACGCTGCTGCTTTGGAGACTGCTAAGCGTGGTCCGGGTCGTCCGCCGAAAGAGTAAATAATGAACCTGCTACAGCTTATCCAGCAAACATGCCAAGAGCTTGCGCTTGATGTGCCGACTTTGGTTATCGGCAATCCTGATGCGCAAACTACTCAAATGTTGGCGCTTCTAAATCGTCATGGGCATGATCTTGTCAGGAACTTTGACTGGCAAGAACTGGATAAGCAGTTTCTGTTGAACACTGTTGCCTATCAGTTATCTGGCACCGCCACAATAGGTTCGCGTGTCATTACTGATATCCCCTCTACCGCTAATCTGTCGGTGAATTTTGGGATTACAGGTTTGGGGATTGCTCCGTTCTCTCAAATAGTATCGGTTGATTCATCCACACAAGTGACCATGGATCAACCTGCTACGGAAGCACTTACACAGACCTTGCAGTTTTCCCAGGTCTCCTATCCTTTGCCGTCTGACTGGCTCAAACAAGTTCCACAAACGGAATGGGATAGGACTAATCGTTGGCCGTTGATGGGGCCTAAGTCGCCTCAAGAATGGCAATCGTATAAGTCTGGTGTGGTTTATGCTGGGCCTCGTGAGCGTTTCCGTATTCAATTGAATGCGATTCAGATCAGCCCTCCTCCTCCAAATGCACTGACATTTGCTTATGAATACATTTCCAGCAACTGGGTAGTAAGTTCCACAGGTACTGGCAAAGACTATTTCACGGCAGATACTGATTCATGCGTGTTTGATGACTCGTTGATGGTAGCCGGACTTAAGCTTCGCTGGATGCAAGCTAAAGGGCTTGATTATCAGTTTAATGCGGCTGAATACTCGGCATTGCTTAATGCATGTACGGCTCAAAACAAGAGTGCTCCCAAGCTTTCTTTGGCACCGGTTTATGGAGATATCTTGCTTTCCGAATGGAACGTGCAGGATGGATCTTGGAGCGGCCCAAATGGATTTTAATTAATGCCTACTACTTCTTCAAAAAATATTCCTGCTCCAGTTGGAGGCTTAAATGACCGTGATTCTTTGGTCGATATGCCGCCATCGGATGCTGTCGTTTTGGAGAATTGGTTTCCTTACCCCGCTCAAGTAGGCGTAAGGAAAGGCAGCACAAACTGGTCAACAGGATATCCATCGACAGTTGAGACGGTTGTTGATTATGCCCCGCCAAATGGATCTGTAACGTTATTTGCTGCGGCTGGTAATAGCATTTATAACGCAACCTCTCAAGGCGCTGTTGGCGCGGCTGTAGTCACTGGTTTATCTAATGCCCGCTGGCAGGATGTAGCAATGACTACGCCTGGCGGCAGCTTCCTTTATCTCTTCAATGGAGTGGATAAGCCTCAGTTGTATAACGGTACAACGTGGACTGCTGTAGATGCTGCAAGTACACCTGCAATTACAGGGGTAACAACAACTCTCTTGGTACATGGGACGCTGTTTAAAAACCGTATTTTCATGGTGGAGATTAATTCTCTTAGGGCGTGGTATCTGCCCGTGAATTCGATTGGAGGCGCAGCGAATCAGCTTGATCTTGGAAGCGTATTCAGAAAAGGTGGATATCTCGTAGCTATCTATCCTTGGACGATTGATGCAGGCGATGGCGCTGACGACCATTTAGTGTTTATCTCATCAAATGGGGAATGTGCAGTTTATAGCGGGACTGACCCTTCTACAGCGGCTACTTGGGATCTTGTAGGCGTCTATACGATTGGCCGTCCAATTGGCCGTCGATGTGGGCGGAAATATGCTGGCGATCTTCTGATCATGACGGAAGAAGGGTTATATCCATTAAGCAAGGGTTTGCTATCTGCGACGATTGATAAATCAGTTGCTGTTACAGACAAAATCCAGAACGGAATTGCACTCGCTGTATCGTCATATAAGTTAAACTTTGGTTGGGATGTAACACTGTTTAACAGTTCAAACATGATTATTTTGAACGTCCCAAAAGGGGACGGCCTGAATTTTCAGTATGTACAAAATACCATCACTGGAGCATGGGCGAAGTTTACCGCTTGGAATGCAAGCGTTTGGCGTGATACTGCGATGGGTTTGTATTATGGCAACCAAAACAGCGTACAACGTGCATGGGTTGGTCAGACTGATAATTCTAATCAGATTGTTGCGTATGCCGTTAGTTCATTCCAAACCTTTGGCTCTACGGCGCAAAAAAAGTATTTCACGATGTTGAAGCCATATGTTCAAACTACAGGTATCCCATCGATTAATTATGGGCTGAATATTGATTATTCGGTTGACAATGTGATGGGCAATTTTACCTACACAGCGCCTACTGGAATGATTTGGGGAAGTATGCGATGGGGGCAGATGTACTGGGGCGGTGGCCTCAAAACTTTCACCAGTTGGAAGACTGTCGGCAAATGGGCGCAGTCTGCAGCAATCAGTTTGAAGGTGCAAGCAAATAACTCCGAAGTGTATTGGCAGGCAACAGATTATCTATATCAACGTGGCGGAATATTGTAATGGTCATCATTGAACAGCATCCAGCGTTCTTTGCTTATATCAACAATATTCTAGGTGTGAATTTCACTCCTGATATTGCTATAGTTATATCTTCTGTAACAGAAGACGGTAAAATAATGGGAGTTACGGCTTTTTCTCGGTTTTCTGAACACAACTGTGAATTGAGTGTAGCAAGCACTACCCCTCGCTTTATGACGCGACAGTATTTAGAAGCTGTTTTTCATTATCCGTTTGAGACCTGCAAAAAGCGTCGAATTACAGCGATCATCGAAGAAGATAACCAGGCGGCACAAGAAATTGATAAGGCTCTTGGATTTGTATATGAGGCTCGCTTAAAAAATTGGTATGGCGATAAAGACGGCATTGTTATGCGGATGCTGGAAGAAGAATGTCATTGGATTAAAGGGCGTAAGCCTAGTCGAAGGATGAAACATGCGCTTGCTTAATCGTGATGGATATGACCGAACTGGGAAGAGACTTTACTTTAAAGACGCTCCTTCTGCTCCTGCTACTCCTGACTATACAGGCGCAGCTCAAGCTACTGCTGCTGGCAATGTAGATGCGGCCCGAGTTGCTACTAAAGCAAACCGCGTCAATACATATACGCCATATGGCAATATCACCTATTCTCAAGACCCAAATGATCAGGATGTTTGGTCTGCTAATGTATCGCTTGACCCTAGCCAAAAGCAATTATTAGATCAACAAAACCAAACGAGTCTTAATCTAGCTGGTCTGCAAAATTCTGCATTTAATCGAGTTCAAAATACTCTCGATCAGCCTTATGCAGATACGTATAAAGCTCAAGATTACACATCACTTATTGATAATGCTAATAAGCAGTTGCTTGCTCGTCTAAATCCGCAGTATGACCAGCAGCAATCGCAGCTTGATCAAAAATTGGCTAATCAAGGGATTACTATGGGTTCTGAAGCATGGAGGAATGCTCAAAATCAATTTGGGCAAACTCGTAATGATGCTCAGACTCAAGCTGCATTGCAAGCTATCCAATTAGGCCAGCAACAAGCTCAATTGGATATGGCACAACAGGGCCAACAGTTTAATCAAGAGACTACTAATCGTAATGCACCACTGAATGAATTGAGTGCTATTCGTACTGGTTCGCAAGTTACTAATCCGAGCCAGATCAACAACGCGCAACAACAAACGACCCAAGGTGCTAACTATCTTGGCGCAGCACAGGCACAAGGTCAAGCTGATCAGAACATTTATAACCAGCAGATTTCGGCTAATAATTCTGGTCTTTCTTCTATTGTTGGCGGATTGGGTTCGCTTGGCATGGGCGCAGCTTACTATTTCTAATGGAAATCCTTCAATTCTCAGGTGGTAAAGACTCTTTAGCGTGTTTGTACATGCTAGAACCAAAATGGGACAATTTAACTGTTGTCTGGGGCAATTCTGGGGCTGCATATCCAGAAACACTTGAGTTGATGGAAAAGATTAAAAAATTGGTTAGATTTGTTGAGGTTAAAGCAGATCAGCCTTCATTTATCGAAAATGTAGGATACCCATCCGATATCCTTTCAATTAGATCAACGCCACTTGGACATGTAGTGCATGGGACAAATGGACGGCGATTTACTGATTATTTATCTTGCTGCAATGCCAATCTTTGGCGGCCTGTGGATCAGAGATGCAAGGAGCTTGGTGCGACTGTGATTTACCGTGGGCAAAGAAAGCAAGATGAAAAAAAAGGCCCAATTATGAACGGTCAAGTAGTTGACGGTGTGAAATATGTATTCCCGTTATATGAATGGACTACAGATCAAGTCAAATGGTTTTTGGGTGATCGAATTCCATCATATTATCTTGCCGAAAAATCATCTCATGATTGCTGGAGTTGCACCGCATATCTGGAGGATAACTGGGAGCGAATTAAAAACCTTCCCAATGAAAAGCGTGAGCATGTCATGAATGTTTTGATGGATATGCGAGATGTAATTAAACGCGATATGAACGAATTAGACGGAGTAATCAATGGCTGCCTTCAATAGTAAAGTTGCATCGTTCGGAAGCGGTGATATCGCCTCTCAGCAGGCTGATTTACTTCGTCAACAACAATATGCACAGGCGCTAGCCCAACAAGCACAAGAACCATTACAAGCTCCTGCGACTCCGCCTGGAGGCTTGGCTGTACCTATCAGCAAATGGTCTGCTTTGGGAAAAATTGGTCAAATCTTCGGGGCTGGATTGGCGCAGCAAAATGCTTCTGATGCTGAAAAGAAGTTCAACCAAGACAAGGCGATGAGGATCAGTGAGGCCTTGGGGAATTGGGACAAAATCCGATCGGGTTCGCCTGACCAACAAGTGCAAGTTTTCGGCACTGATCCTGAAAATCCGACGACTCAGACTATGCCAGGACAAGCGCCTAATCCGCGTGGCGCTGCCTTGTCATTGCTCAATTCTGGCGTTCCTGAACTTCAACAGTTTGGCATGCAATCTATCCTTACTCAAAAGGGGCCGGAAAGCATGTTTGGCAAGATTGATCCGAAAGATTACACGGCATCAAGTATTGCCAAGTTTGCTCAGACTAATAACTTTGCTGATCTTGAACCGGTTCGCAAAAAAGAATTCTTGGATACAGGTGGCGGCCATGTTGCTGTTGATCCGTATGCAGCTGCTCCTGGTGCAGTGGTTAAGAACACTGGGAATCCATATAAGGATGTGGTGGTAGCTGATGAAAACGGAAACATCGTCCCTAATCAGCCTTTGGTACAAGCAAAGAAAGATATTGCGAAGTCTGGGGCTCCAAATGTCAATGTTAAAACTGACGTTAAGATGGGCGAAAGCTTGGGAGCTCAAGTTGGCCCAATCATGAAAGATGCTTCTGAACAAGCCACGGCAGCAGCTAATCAAGTGCAAGTTGCTCAGAATTTGGTCAAGGCACTTGATAGCAACAAGATCTTTGCTGGTACAGGCGCAGATACAAAACTGCAGCTTGCCCAGATTGGTGATTCGCTTGGGATCACTGGCAAAGACACGCAAGAGAAATTGGCTAACACTCGACAACTTGTGCAAAGCCTAGCTCAGTTGACTCTTGAAGGTCGTAAGCAAATGAAAGGCCAAGGCCAAGTTACCGATCAAGAAAGCAAGCTTGCAGAACGTGCTATTTCCGGTGATTTGAACTTTACGCCTACTGAACTTCGTGTATTGGCTGGGGCTGCTGATCGGTCCGGCCGTGCCGTGTATGGCAACTATCAACGGAAGATTGATGCACTGAAGCAAAACCCCAACGTGAATGCGCTTGCTCCTTATTACGAAGCGCAGCCTTTGCCAGATGCTGCCCCTGCTCAACCTGCATCACAAGCACCGCAATTTAAGATCATTGGAGTTCGATAATGCCTGTCTATACCCTGCAAGGCCCGGATGGGAAGACATACGATATTGAAGGCCCGGAAGGCGCAACTGCAGAACAGTTGGGCCAGTTTGTTATGGCTCAAAATAGCCAGCAACAAAGCGCACCTTTGAATCTTGGAGATATCAAAGGGACATCCACTGATCCGATCCAGCCAGCACCGCAAGAACAGCCGCGAGGTGATGCAAGTTTTGGTTCGCGGTTTGGCATGGGTGTTATGGACCCTGTGCATGGCGGTGCGCAGGCATTAACCCATATGCTTCCTGATAGCGTGGTGAATGCTGTGAATTCAGGTGTTCAAGCAGTCAATGATGCTCCAATTATTGGGCCTGTCACCAAGTTCCTTGGGATGACGCCTGCAAGTTCTCAAGAGTTGGATAAGCGCATTCAACAGCGAGAACAAGAGTATCAAGCAGCCCGGAAAGAAGCCGGTCAAGATGGTATTGATTGGGCACGAATGGGCGGAAATATTGTTGGCACAACGCCTGTAATGTTAGGTGTTCCTGCTGGAACAGGCCTATTAAGTCGCGCTTTGTCTGGGGCCATAGTTGGTTCTGGTACGACAGGATTGATGCCGGTAACTGATGGTGACTATGCGTCAGAAAAGACGCGACAAATGACGTTGGCTGCAGGATTAGGTGCCGCCGCTGGTGGGGCGGGTAGTGCATTGGCAAGTACATTGTCACCTAAGGTGCGTCCAGAAGTTCAAGCATTAATGGATCAAGGAATTACGCCAACCCCTGGACAAATTTTAGGGGGCGCTGCGCAACGTACTGAGGAAAAGCTTACGAGCCTTCCGGTGCTTGGCGATATGATTGTTGGCGCACAAAAGCGAGGTGTTGAAGATTTCAACCGAGCGGCATATGCACGAGCGCTTGAATCACTAAATGTAAAAGCACCTCAGCAAGTGGGGCGCGAGGGCGTTGAAGGTGTTAAAGATTCTATTTCGGCCGCTTATAACAATTTGCTACCAAAGCTTCAGTTTAAAGCTGATCAGCAGTTCAGCTCTGAACTTGGCAACTTGTCAAATATGGTTGCTAATGCGCAGACCAATCCAAATGTGGCAAAGCAGTTCAATAACGTTTTACAAAATGACGTTTTGAGCCGAATGTCTAAGAACGGATCAATGGATGGTCAATCGTTCAAAGATATGGAATCAGCGCTGACTCAAAGTATCAAGAAATATGGCGGCAGTTCTAATCCCGCTGATAAAGACATTGGTGATGCATTGGGAGAGGTTCTAAAAAGCGCACGCGAAGCGCTGTCGCGGTCAAACCCTAATTATTCCGACGAGTTGAGCAATATCAACCGGGCATATGCTAACTATGCCCGCATCCGTGATGCTGCATCTAGAGTCGGAGCAGAAGAAGGTGTATTTACTCCTGCACAGTTGCAAAGCGCTGTGCGCCAGGCAGACAAAAGCGCTGGTAAGGGCCAGTTTGCAACAGGTAATGCGTTGATGCAAGACCTAAGCGAAGCAGGTAAAGCAGTGCTTGGTTCAAAATACCCAGATTCCGGCACCGCTGGTCGAGGCATTTTGGGCATGGCCGCAACAGGTGGTCTAGCTGCAATTGATCCTAAACTAGCTGCCGCTGCACTTGCGGCCACTTTGCCGTATACGCAAACAGGCGGAAAAATTGCTGCGGCAGCTCTTACAAAAAGGCCTGAATCATTCAAAGCTTTAGCGGAAGGACTACGCAGAATGACCCCTGCTATTTCTGCGGGTGCGCCACTGCTGGTAACGGGTAATAACAAATGATTTAAGGTAAGGCATTGCAGCACCGGCAATTACAATTGCAATAATTCTTGCTGTTTGATCATCAATATTCATTAGATACACCTTTGTTTATAGAGGTACAGAATGCCTAGAAACGGTTCGGGGACATATGTCTCACCAAGTAATTCATGGAACCCGCAAGTAACGGGGGCTCTTGCTACGCCTGCGGATTTTGCAGCACAACTTGCTGATTTAGCGAATGCTTTAAGCCAAAGTGTATCTGCAGATGGGCAAACCCCAATTGTTGGCAATTTCCAAATGGGAAACAACAAGCTCACAGGTTTAGCTGCAGGGACAGGAACAGGAGATTCTGTTAGATGGGAGCAATTGTTTAGCCAAGGCGTTCCTCTTGATATTGCATCTGCGGCAACCGTCGATATTGGTGCGCAAAATACCTGCTTTCTCAATGTAACAGGTACAACGACAATTACAAGTCTGGGTTCAAATTATAACGGCCCACGTTATTTAAAATTTACTGGCGCATTGGTACTTACCTACAATGCTACGACTTTGGTTATCCCAGGTGGTTCCAGCATTCTGACTGCGCCTGGTGATATTGCTGTTGTCATTCCGAAGTCTACTACTAGCGGAACACCGAATGGATGGCAAGTTGTCCAATATATTCCATCCGTACAGTCTACCCCACTCGGCCAATGCCAGTTAGTCAAGTCGGGCTCTAACTTAGTATTGCTTCCATTCAATGGGAATAAGCTTACCATCAATGGTGTTAATCAAACTATCCCATCAGGCGGCGTTACATTGGCCCCAACTGGAACTGTAGCTTCTACGCTTTATTACATCTATGCATATATGAATGCAGGAGTAATGACGCTTGAATATTCGACTACTGCACGCGCTACTAATACGTCCGATGGTACGCAAATCAAAAATGGCGATCCTACTAAGGCGCTGGTCGGGATTGCTCGGCCTATAGCTGGGCCTGTATTTTCAGATATCCCAGCTCAACGATTTGTAAGAAGTTGGTTTAATGATCCGGGCGTATCAATGTTTTCTTATTTCACGGCCAATCGTGCATCGACTTCTACATCCTATGTAGAGTTAAACACTGAAATTCGATGCGAATTTTTGTCGTGGACGGGAGAATCATTGCAAGCCACTTCGGCGGGTACGGTCAGCAACAATACGTCCCTAGGTAGAAATGGCAGTGCTTTAGGTATTGATAGTTCGACTGTTCCTGAGGTTTCGGGTGGCCTAGCGATTTTGACAAATGTTGGTGACACTGTTCCTTACAGTGCTCAAGGTACAAGGTATGGCTTGTCTGAAGGTTATCACTTTGTAACTTTGCTAGGACAAGTCAACGCCGGGACTGGTACATGGAATGGCGATGCTGATGGGCGTAGAGCTTCCATGATGGCGAAAGTCACTCGATAAAAGGATAAATCATGTCATATGAAGCCGGGGGGCTTGCGCTGATAAAGGCGTATGGTTTCAAAGCACTATGCGGAGCAGTTTTGGTGGCGCTTTTATATCTTGCACTTCCTCCTTTGAACCCTGATGGCACGTTTAACCGGAAGGAGTTTTTTTATCGGTTAGGGACTGCAATTATGTCCTCTACGATGCTGGGTGACCATTTTGTGGCTGTTGTTAATGGATTGGCTCCCTGGGTCATGGCGCATGAATTTCCTGGCATTTTCTATGCGATGGCAGGAGCCCCCGCATGGTGGTTAACTCGTTTGATTGCGAAGTGGATGCATGCCCGGCAGGATAAAGATTTGGGTCAAGTGATTCACGATGTAAAGGATTTGGCATGACTACCGATCAATTGAAAAAAATCATGCCTCAAGCAGGAGCAAAAGCTGATTTGTTCGCTATTCCGCTGACCGATGCAATGGCGGAGTTTGACATCAACACAAAGGCCCGTCAGGCGGCTTTTATCGCCCAAATAGGCCATGAATCGGGACAATTGAGGTATGTGCGTGAGTTGGCATCAGGAAGCGCGTATGAGGGCCGTAAAGACCTTGGAAACACGATGCCAGGCGATGGCATGAAATACAAAGGGCGCGGGCTGATTCAGATTACTGGGAAAGCAAACTATGTCGCCTTGATGATGGCTCTTGGCATTGATTGTTTGGAGCATCCTGAAGTAGTTGAAGAACCTGTAAATGCATGCCGTTCTGCTGGTTGGTTTTGGAAAACGAACGGACTAAACGAGCTTGCAGACCAAAGTAATTTTCTTGCCATTACCAAACGTATCAATGGCGGTACAAACGGCCTAGAGGATCGACAAGCCTTGTGGGCAAAAGCAAAGGAGATTTTGTAATGTGGCCATCCCTTATTCCGATTCTCGGCGGTCTGTTAGACAAGCTATTTCCCGATCCACAAGCCGCAAACGATGCAAAGCTCAAAGTAATGCAGATGGCTCAGAATGGTGAGCTTGCGCAGTTGAATGCCGATCTTCAAATGGCTCAAGGCCAGATGGAAACAAACAAGGTCGAGGCAGCAAACCCGAGCATTTTTGTATCTGGCTGGCGTCCTTTTGTCGGATGGATTTGCGGGGCAGCATTCGCTTTTAAATTCATTGGCGGCCCTATGCTTGTTCTGATCGCTGGATACTTTGGTCATTCGGTCACATTGCCGCAAATGGACTATTCTGAAATGAGTACAATCCTTTTGGGCATGTTAGGTATTGGTGCATTACGCACTGTCGAAAAAGTTAAAGGAGTAGCTTAAATGTTGAGAACAGCAAGCGTATATGGCACTACGCCAGGAAGTATTACTGTAAATGGATCGCGCAGCATTTCCAGTGCAGACGGCAATGCCACATTGATCTACTCAGGGAATACAAATATCACCCTGACTATTCCTTCCGGTTTGGGATCTGGATTTTCGTTTACCGTTGTCCAAGCTGGTACGGGTAAAGTAACAATGGTTGCAGGTGGTGGGGTTACGTTTTCCAATCTTGGAGCCACTTCTGGGGGAAATACATTCCTGACTGCTGTAGCCACTTCGGCAGATGTCTTTGCATTCCAAAACTCTACTCCTCTTGGGCCGGTTACTACTCTGCTATCTGGGATTCCCTTTATCCTTTTGTCTTCTTGGACATTTGGAGCAAACGGCGGATTGACATTAGCTGTGGGTTTGCCAAATTCTTCCATTACCGTTGCATATTGCTACTTCCCGGCTAACGCTATTGCTACCGGCGTTCCAGCAGGGTGGTATTACACGACTTTTAGCAGCACTACAGTGGGGATTGTTTACAACAATACTTACACAACTGGTGTTCCTGTTATCCCCGCTTCGCCTACGGCTTTTGCAACTTCTGCAGGCTCTGTCACAGCTCAGATCACAACCGTAGTGCAGGCACAAAACGCTACATTGCCAGGTGGGTCTTTGGGAAATAATGGCCGAGTGCGCGCATATTCTTTGTTCCAAGCTAATAACTCAGCAGCATCTAAAGTTGCCTCGATGACGATTGGCGGTGGACAGATCACAACCTTTACTTTGTCGTCATCTAACGTGATGTCCGAAGCAATGCATACTACGCAAAACATCGGCGTGCAGAATGCTCAGATTTCCCGGGCGGCCACTTACAATTCTTTGACTAGTACTCCAAACTGGAGCACGGTGGATACGGCTGCAGATCAAGTGTTAGCTGTCAATTTGACTTTGGGCACTGCAGCTACTGGCGATTACATCATCAGTTATAACGTCGAATTTACTGCAGAGTACGGAGGCTAATATGATTGGCCCGATTCACACTGCAATTAAAGCTTCGCTTGATTCCAGAACATACACGAATAGAACTTATCCCACTGGAACATCTATTTCAGTTATCAAAGGTGGTCCGACCTCGATTCGCGTTGCAAACCCTGTTTTTGAAATTTCATACAAGCTAGTTCCAATCTCAGCCTCGACCATCAATGTTTATTGCCGGACAGGGGCTGATAACTTCCAGTATTTGCCAGGATATGGGGAAGTAGTTTGCCGAACGTTTAATACCAGCATCCGGGATTTCAACAATGATCGGACTGTAGTTTACAGCGATGCAAATTATTGCGTTTATGAGGCACTTCCATGGGTTATCAACGGGTCGATTTTTTTGTTCACGTATGAGCGATTGAGAAGTGATCCCACGAATCCTGCAGTTGCACGGAATTGCGTGATGGTGTCTACGGATGGCCTAGTAGGTAAATCATTTGGTCCGGCCGTGGTAGCGAGCTTTACAAACTATGTCATTCCGTCAGCAGTCATCACTAACAGCGATGGCACCCTAAGTATTATTTACGGTGCTGCTGCAGCGCCTACAGGTATTTATAAAGCCGCCATCAGTACGTCTTATGACGGTACATTGACCGGGTTTGCACAGGTAAGCACTAACG
Source organism: Gammaproteobacteria bacterium (assembly GCA_021151625.1). Taxonomy (GTDB): domain Bacteria; phylum Pseudomonadota; class Gammaproteobacteria; order Pseudomonadales; family Cellvibrionaceae; genus Cellvibrio. Next base: position 21,010 of record JAGKWY010000020.1, read on the forward strand.
TTGCCTCTGAAGGTGGATATTTGAACATTGACGGTTCTGGAACCGTGATGGGCTTGTATCGTTTTGACGCTGGTGCTCCATTGCGTGCGACTAAATCCACAAATTATGGCGTATCTTGGACTGCATTCACCAACACAATTGGAGCAGCTACAGGAGCCAAGGTAACGCCAAAACTGATCCGGTGCTCTGGTGATTCAACAAGAACCATCGTTTCATACAATGATCGAGGGGCGGGGAACTTTGATTACGTAAGCTCATTGAATACGGATGCTAGTCTTACCTCATATAGCTTGCGTTCACCAGCTAGGTTTAGCGATACAACCAATTCGCTAGGTAATAGTTCAATTTGTGCGTTGAGTAGCGCAGACCGCTCTTACTTGTGTGTGGTGACTTCAACCGGAAGCGGGAATAGCCCCAACAATATGTATTGGTGGATCTTCACCGATTCGGTGAATGTCATTCCCGCTCCATGGAGATAAATTAACGATAGGGATTCCGCTTCCTCTTCCTTGTCAATAATTAAGATTCATTCACCAAGTTGTTGTGAGTGTGATATTTCCGCGCCGCTTCTAAGTAGGCAGCATAGGCTTCAAATTTATCGTCAAAAACACCAAGGTGAATTTTTTCACCAGCATGTTTTATCTGTGATCGCCATTTTTTTTCTTTCTTTCCCCAGCAGACACCTCGTAAACCAGATTTGTTTTTTGGGTCTGGATTACGGTTTTGACTATTCTGGACCGGAAGAACTTCTCTCAAATTTGAAATCCGGTTATCAGTTCTAACTCTATTGATGTGGTCAATTAAATGAGTTGGCCATTTCCCATATACATAAAGCCATGCAAGCCGATGGCACATATATTTTTTTCCTTTAACCCCAACTACTAAGTAACCATTGCAATTACGATTGCCCGCTAAACGTCCGGTTCTAATTTTCCTTCCACTTTTAACGCTCCAGAAAAAGTTTCCAGTCTCTGGATCATAAGTAAGCAAAGATTTAAGAACTTCCTGAGTCAGCTCGCGATCTGTGCTCATGACGGCTCCTTATCTACAATTTCATTTATGACGGCGGCGATAAAAAGGCCGGAAACTAATCCCAAGCAGAATACGCCTATCATGCCGTCTCCTTGATCCAAACTCTGCGCGAGCAATACAGCGTATGAAGCTCGTCCCGTCGCGGATCAATCATGTATCCGCAGTACCAGCACTTCGCCATGCGGTAGCTCACTCTTCCTTCTCCTTGACTATGCGGTAGGCGATGATGTCGCCAAGACTATTGCGCTTGCTCCATCGGAATGCTCCAGCACGAAATCCTTTCGGAGGAAATGGCAGATCGCATCCATCATTGAGCCGAACTTGCACAAGAGTGTTTTCGTTCACCGGGCACTCCCCACCCTTCCACTCAATCCATTCAGACATGCTCTATCCTTTCTATCGGGGAGGGTGAGGCTGCGGAATGAACCAGGTGGCCACTGGCAACGGTACAGAGCACAGGGCGTCAACATAGAACCGGCCCTTGTCGGTGATTTGATACGCTGCAGAATATTGCGTTTCGCCACCGACAGACGGGCCCAGCATGCCATTACTCACAAATTCATCAATTGCATTTCGAACCGCTGGCGCTGTGAAGTCACCATCACGGTAATCAACTGGCGAAATGTGGTAGTGCAGCAGGATGCCGATTTCGAGCGGGCTCATGCTTCCCCCTCGGGCGCAGGGGCCGCTGAAAGTGCAGCGCGATAGTTGTTGGCGATTGTTTCACTGATAGCTGCATGCCCAATTGCCATAGCCACATCGCCGCCAAATCCAAGCGCCGCGATCATTTCGATGGTCGGCTCCTTCGGCACCACAACGTGCCCCTCTGGGATGGCGCGGGAGAGGAGGGAATTCCATGTCTGTGATAGGCACTTTTCTGCATTGATGCGTGCTGTGTTGGCATTTTCGTATCGGCTCCATCCAATATCTGCGCGGAGATTTGCGCCAGCAAGACGGGCGTGTAGTTCGATAATCTCCTCTTCTTTTTTTCGAAGCAACGCGTTGGCAAAAGCCACAATGCGCTTGTCCGCAAATTCGAAAGCAGGAGGGCCGATCTTGTCATCGAACAATGCGACAATATCTTGGTCGGTCATGATGGTGTCCTTATTTGGTCTTTTGCTGTTCTTCGATTGCCCGCGAAACGATCATCTCGGCAGTGAAATCGCGATATGCAGACACATTTATCTGCAATCGCTCTATTTCATTGAGCAGCGCAATAGCCACCTTTGCAGCTTCTCCACAAGCTCCTTCTTTGCGCCACTGCTCTGCGCGTTGGATGGCGGTAGTGGGGGTCATGGGGTGTCCTTTGCGGACAAAGCAACTGCAGCCATGACGATGGCGCGTTTGGTGTTTGCGGAAGAATCGGGGCCATTGGCAAAATGAAACTCGCAGCCAGTACGGTCCTTACCAATGGAAATGCAAACAACAGCGCCTGTTTTTTCTTGAATATCAATCGCCAGGTTGAATGCGTCAGCGGAATCGTTCAGAGGGTCCCATACCCACATTGGGTCATCGCCAATGCCCAGGCCAAGGAAAATCCCATCAAAGCTGCAATCCCATTCCGTTCCCATGCGATAGCCCATAGCTTTCGCGGCTCTACGAAGGAGACGCCGATCTTTGTCTGTGATGCTCACGATTTCCCTCCTTCGTCTGCTGGCTGGCAGAGTGCGGCGCGAGCTCGCAAGATGAAGCACGCAATGTGCCGTCCAGTCCCTTTGCCCACGGATCCATCTTCAGTTGCAAGCCAGCGGACATCACCAAGATTTCGTACTTCACCATGCTCACCGACGATGGCTTTGAGCAGCATCAGTACCCACTTATCGACGGGGTAGACAAGAACGACAGTCCTCCCCTTTTGCCATTCAGTGATGCACTTTCTGACCCACGCTGTCGGGCCTTTCTTTTTACCTTGGTGCATGATGGATCCGAAAGGTGGATTGACGTAGTTGGAGCTACCCCATTCACAAGTCAGCCCGTCAAAGTCATCCGGCTTAGGGAACGGGCAGGGATCAAAATCGAATTGGAATTCGGCGTTGAGCTGGGCGTACAGATCAGGCGGCGTAAGCCAATAGTGTTTTCCGTCCGCTAGATTACCAACATGAAATTTATTTGCGGTTGGCTCCAGCAGCGATTGGTGCATTTGTTCCATCACGCGCCGCCTTTCATCGCCTTGATCGCGCGCGACATGGCCTCACAAACAATCGGGCCAGATTCATTTGCGATATTGTTAAGCGACACCATTCCGCCATCGAAATACAGCCACGCAACGCCGTCCGCATCTTTGCGAATGGAGAAAAGCGTCATTACTCCCCGCTCATCCGCCACCGGCTGCGCCACCGCTGGCGAACGGTCCAGCAGCGTACCGAGTTCCTTTATCGTTTGTTCGTGCTCTTCTGGCGATTCAGGCTCAAGGTGGTAGTTGATCGCCTGAATGGCCCTCAGCAGCAAGGATCGCGGAATCGTCGCGCCTTCAGGCACCGGCCCTGCTGGTAGCGCGAGTTGCTTGCGGAGTTCCAGATACTCGCGCAGGAGCTGAACGATCCTTCCATGGCCCATAAAGTGCGGACCATTGTCTGCATTGGTGTATGCATCGATCCAGACTTGAATGCCATCCAGCGGAGTGAGCCTCTGCAACTCCGGCAGCGCCTGCCCTTGCGACTCCACTAGTTGGGAAGTTAGAAGGGCTCGGAACTCATCAAAAAGCGAATTAGGGACATAGTCTTTATCCGAATACTCCAGCAACTTTTCGATGCGGTCACGCCGGACAACGATCTGCTGACCAGTTGCTGCACCAGTCTTCGCCTGCCCTTGCGGCTCTGGCGGCGAGTCAATTGACTTGTTGAATTCAAGCCAAGCGTTGCGCGTAGCTACGTCTCGCGCGGTATGCGCTTTCATTTCGGCAATTTCTTCCGCAGTGAATGGCGGCTCCAGTGCGCGCTCTGCTAGGGCGAGCAGGGCGGATGCAGTAGCGGGGCTAAATGCGGCGATGAAGGCGGCGTTAGCGTAGTCATCGTGTTCGCCGCCCAGCGTCTCGCAAACAATCGCCTCGGGACTGGTATCATTTGCTGGGCTGATGAATGAAATCATCGTAATGCCATTCATTGGGTCTTCGGTACGATTTGAAACTACCCACTCGCCCGGCGTCGCCTTCTCTGCCAGCCGCTTCAATTCCTCAATCTTCTCTCTTGTCATGGTCATTTTTGGCTCTCTTTCTTGCCAGCGCTCAGTCCATATATTTCTCGACTGGTGTCCTTAATCACTGGTGGCCGAACCGTTTTAGGCAGCAATGCCTTACGGACGTTATCTACCCAATAAATCAATCCAGGTGAGCCATCGTCTTTAGCTTTCTTCTCGATAATATCCATAGCTGCCTCAAGAGAAATAACATCTTTCTGCACAGCGTTGGCATCTTCCCCGTTAATTTCGTCATAGGTCAAATCGAAAATATCCTTTTTGCATGGCCAGTGCTCACCCTTCAAGCCCTTGAGAATCCAGTCGCCAACATTGGCTGACATTTTTCCCTCAAGGGTGAATATCTTTAGTCCGTCGCGGGCAACTAAATCGCAATACTCATCCCATTTCATTCTTAGAAATTCAGTGCGATTAGCTGGTGGGCCATCCGTGAAGCTAATCACCTCTCGAAGATTGTTCCCCGTCCATTGGATAGCAGGAACGACAACTGGCTTCTTTCGAAAATATTTAATAGTCATATACCCTCCTCTAATTTTGCGGTATCTTCAGTTCAGCAATCTTGTCTCGTGTCATGGTCATTGTTGGCTCTCTTCCTCTACTGGCTTGCCGCAGAATGGGCAATGGCTGAATGCAATGAAGGTGCTGAATTTCTTTGGCTTCGTTGCGCCGCTTTTCAGTTTCACTTGGCCGCGAACTGTTGCATCCATACGGCCTCGCAATTCCATCTTGTTTCCATTTAGCGCCAAGCCATATCCTTCCAGTTCCACGGCATCAATAGAATGGATGCCTGTGCGCTTGGAGAAATGCTCGCGTAGCAACTTAATCATCTGTTCTCGGCAATCGCAGCTCATCCCTTCTCTCCCTTCCCAATTACCTCCAGGGAGGACAGGGCGGCGTCGATGGCAGAATCAATTTCTGACATTTTGTAATCGCAATAGATCAGGAAATTGGTTTTGAATAAATTTGAGCCCGCATCACGCAAGTACCGATACCGCGCAGCATCCCGTGCATCATCCTTCCCTGCATCAGAGGGAATGGGGGATAGGGCGCGGATAGCATTTGATGCACACAGTGCCATCGCTTTGCAGTCGTCCGACCAATACAACAACTCGCCCAATGTCTTCTTGAACGGGAAGTCCATTACCAGATTCGCCGCTTCCTCCAGCCCTGCTGCGCGCCCTTGGGTGAAACTATCATCTGCGTAATAAGCAGCCTCCAAGATCTTGCGCACATCATCAGAAAGCGTGAAGCCTTCCAGCACTTGGAATACTGTAGCTTGTAAGCGGCTCATTTCTTGGACTCCTTACCATAGCGGATAGCATGCTGAATTCGGTTCTCTGCATCGCGTTCGATGTCTTCAATTTCGGCCATGAGTTGGCGAATGATAGCTGCGCCTTCACGGTGCTGGCCGGAGGAACGGTATTCGTCCATGTAGGACAAAACTTCAATAATTTCAGTGCGGGAATAGACTTTAGACATTTGATCCCTCAATCAAACAAACCCTCTGGAAGAATGACGGAAACGTTAGAGGGGTAGATACGCTTATCGGCTGGCCGGCCTATCCGTCACGTTTAATATAGCTTAGCAGTCAGCTCCAAGCAAGAGCTTTCAAGGAATTTTTCTGCTTATGTAGTTCCTCGATATTCGCCACGATCTTCTCAATTTCATCAATCAATGCGCGGCCTTTGTTGAAATCTTCAACACCTGGAAAGCTTTGATCTTTGTCAGGCTGTGCAGCTCGCAAAATACCAGTGGTGAACCCCGTAAATTTTGAGCATGCAATATGCAGATCCTTCAAAGCGTCTTCGTGTGCAGAACGAACAGTCGAATACTGGCCGCGAGCGATGATGACTGCTGGGTCTAGTTGGTCGAAGTCAATCATTACAATCCTTTAATAAAGCATGTGCCTGTCTGTGATGTGCTTGGCACAACCATACAACATCAAGTGGCCGTGAATAATCTGGATGGTGTGCAACAGGATTTTTACTGTTGCAATCTGGAACAGCACAAGCAGGCCATTTAACGATTTTTTTGTCTCTCAAGGCATTATTAACAGCAATGTTTGCACGAACTCTTTCTGGGAATTTGAGTTTGTATTCTTTATACACTTCTATTCTTTTTTGCACTCGATGAGGCAGCTTAGACCTAGATTTATCATATTCCCTAATTTTTTCTAGGTTTTCCAGTCGATGCATAGACGCATCTTTTTTTGTGCAAATTTTGCATTTTCCAAGCAAGCCATCTTTCATCGCTTTGTGTTTATAAAATTCAGAATGCGGCTTCCATGCTCCACATTTAAAACATTGCTTAGAAGGCGCATTCATATATTTAAATAGAAAGGAGCGCTTTGCGCGGGAGAGGGGCAAAAGGAATGTCGGAGTCTTGGAAATTATCGCCACCACCAAAGGGCTTTTTTGCCGCTGGCTTTTGCGGCGACTCTTGCGGGCGACCTCCTTGCAAAGCTACATCAACCACACGCAATTCAAGGGCCTCGCGCTCGTTTCCTTCTTTGTCTTTCCAAATTCGCTTTGTCAGCGAACCGCTAACCGAAACTTGCTGTCCTTTCACCAGGTATTGCGACAACGTTTCAGCGCGCTTACCAAACAAAACGCAAGACCACCACAGAGTCGGTTTGTCCTTGCCGCCCTGGTTGTCTGCAACGCTAAACCCGCATACAGCATCACCGTTTTGCAGGTGGCGAACTTCGGAATCGCGGCCCAATTGACCGACTACGGTGATGTTATTCATCGCTAAAAGCTCCTTTCAATTTTTCGTAATGGCTCTTGATGCTGGTATTTTTGTTGCTCAGCTTCCATGCCTTGGCAAAGGATGCCTTGAGTTCATCAAGCGTAGTCGCATTGTCCATTTCAGCAACAAGCGCCATCAATGCATCGACGGAATGAGTTTCCGCGTCAGGATCGGCGGTGTTCTCTTCGGTTGGGATGCAGAACGCTTGGAATGCTGCGTATTTGTACGCTACGGACATGGCTTTGTTTGTGGCTTTGTCGCCAGAATCCATTGCCTCACCGTAGGTAGTGATGACATGCTTGGACCCGTCTTTGGCCGATACGAATTCGTAATCAACCTTGACCGTCACATAGAACAGTTTTCCTCCCTTGGACGATACTTGTTCGCTTACGACTCGCTCTGTGCAGCGGGGAAGGATGCAAAGCTCATGCTCAGCCAGCTTCCCCGACAAGGCGTTATAAACGCTATCGATGCCGCGATACATGAATCCTTGCTGTTGGTTTTTGCTGTCCTTGCTAATGCCTGTGGACGAGAATGCTTTAGTGATAGCCGCAATGGCTTTATAGACTTCAGTTGTCATCGCTATTCCTAGAAAGTTAAAACTTGATTATGCCTGCCTGCAGGTTACGTTCAATCTCAGACTTGTCTGCATCGCTCAATTGAACAGCAAACGATTCTACAGGCTTTTGTCGGCTTGCTCGCCATTCCTGGCGCTGTTGGTCAGTCATCATGGGTTTGCCTTTGGATACCCATTCCGAATGTCGTTGTTTGGCTAAAAGCATGTCATCACCTTTTCAATCACATCAGCCAGCCAATCGCACATTGCATACAGAGCAAAGCAAGATGCGATGAGGAATGATTGGGCCATCATGGCTTTTCTCCGGCTGCAATGAGAGCTTCATGGATGGACTCACGCGCCCCTTCCCAATCACCTTCATTGCCGAATTCAAGCGCATCTTTTAGGCCATCAAGAAGTGGAGTACGCGGGTCATCGAGGCCGATGAAACTACGCAAGTCTTCACATGTGGAATTCAGCGAATCAAGCAGCGCCTTGGCTTCATCTTTGCCGATCCAGTCCATGTCAATGGATGTCGTGCCTTCCTTGGCAGTCACATTGATGTAGCTATCGCTGATCTTACGAATGTCGAATTTCATATCATTCCCTCTCAATAATTTAGGACCTACTCACCCTCCCATGAAGCAGGGTTTATTCGATGTCTGACTTGTACTCAGTTGAAATACGGGGCTAATCCGTATTTGGTGAGTGGCCCTAACAGATGGACGCCAATGAATCGCACATTGGTCTGCCTCTTTCCTACTTCAGATAGTCGCCGTGGCCTTTGGCGTAGTTCTGTTTCGCTACTCGGAGCCGCTTTTCTTTTAAGCTAGCGCCCATCTGTTAAGGCTCCCCGTTTCGTGGGGAAGACGGCGCTCATAACGCACCACGTTTATTTAAATTCAACGAAAATCTTTGCGGGCTTTTGCCACAGTCTCATGTGGCGCGCCCAGGCGGCGCGATCAGATCAGTTCAATATATTCAGCGGTAGTGTTCGGACTTCGCATAACTATCTCCTGTAAATGTTGCGTGGTCTTTCTTGGCTGGCCACGATTCGCCCAAATTACAGCCGATGAAACATGCTCATTGAGCTGCCAAAAATGTGATGCAGAGCATCCTCAGCATCTGCAGTTTCATCCACGATTTCATGCGCATGGCGCGACATGATTTGCCAGAACTCCCGAGAGCAACCTTTCCCCGCAACGAAGTCCTTAGCCAGCACGCGCAGAAGGTCAGCGTAATAGCTCAATCCATCTTCAGACACGCCACGGCAGATAAGGAACTCCTTGGCGTCTTCTTCGCTGGTGGCGAATTCGAAGATATGCCGCTCGATCTGATGCGGGGATAGGTCGGTCATGTTCTTTCCCTTGGTTGGCAGAGGGGCGGTTAGGTAAGCTGGTCAAGCCGCATGGCCTCGTACTGCTGGCGCGCGTAGGCGTGCGACAGGCCGAACTGCGTATGCGTGGCTATCACTGGGCCGTTTGGCTTCTCGGTCACGCGATAATCGTTCTTCCCGGCATGCCACACGGTGAAGCGGCCAGCAGCGCCTACAAACTTCCAGCCTTCTGCGCGTTGCGGAACAGCTTTACCCATCTCAATCCCCTATCTCTATGCGTGGTGGTGGTCAGGCGGTTTCGGTCGGATCTTCAAATTTCAGCGTTTTTTCAAATTCGTTGCGGAAATCTTCTTCATTCAAGCCGTTCAAATCGCAATGAGCAGCAACCAACTTGTCGTAGGTATCCGTCATCGGACAGATGTAATAGGCGACGCGCGGGTCGCGCTGAATACGACGAAGAACTGTTGCGATGGCAGCTTTTGCTTGTTCGGACATTTATGTTCTCCTTGGTTTTTTAAGCGCAGATTTCGTAAAATTTGAAACCGGCGGCATTGCAAATTGCATGTTGGGCAGCCTGTTGGGCTTTGCGCTCTGCTTCGCAGAAGTTATGGAAAGCTGCGCCGCAAAGGTTCAGCAAGCGGGCTTCATTCAGCTTCACCTGATAGGCATCAAAAGTCGGGTGCTCGCGCACCTGGCGAGTTGCAGCAGCCTTGCGCAGTTGAAGTTCGGTAGCTGCTTCCTTGCGGATCACTTTCGCTTCGCGGCCAGAGTGGTGGGTTGCACAAACACTGCCGAAGTGCAGAATATCGCCATCTTCGCGTTCCATAGCGACAGTCGATTTAAGGTTCGACTTACCGCAGCAATCGCAGGTATGCACATCGTTCACTATTGCCAAAGTCTTATAAGTCGTCATCTCAATTCCCCTGTGATTGGTGGTTTGTGTTTCGTGCTGCAGTAATCAAACTATACCAAAGCAGATTTACGTATGCAAGGCTTTTCGCAAAAGATTTGTAAATACTTGCTCAATAGCGTGCTTTACTCTAATATGTAATAACGCAAAAAAAGGAGTAAACATGCATAAAGAATTAGCTGATAAATTGGCTGCAAACAAGCCGTTATGGTTGGATATTGAAAAGCAAACTGGCGTCACTTCAACGACTATCCGCGCCATTATCAAGAATCCCAATGCTGCGCGCCATCGAGTTGTTATCTACGCGCTGGATATGTTTTTCAAGAAAGCGAAGATCAAATGAACGATTCTCCCCGCGATCTTGCAGCATTCCGCCGTGTAACCAACAACAGTACGCAGTTTAACCATGCGCAACGTAATTGCCAGGTATGCAAACGTCGCCGTAGTTTGGGACAGTTCAAGGGTGATGAAACAATTTGCGCACAATGTTTGAGGAGGATGTGATGGAAATCGAACAATCAAAAAAATGCTGTCATTGCAAGTATATGGAGCGAGGATTAAGTATGAGTCCTATTATTCGTTGTTTCCATCCTGCAAACAGCGAAAAAATATATGCCTATTCAAGCGTACATGATGAACGTAATGATCTAACTGGAAATTGCAAAAGTCAGGCTTTGATGTTTGAGCCATATGTATTGCCCAATAATTATAAAAAATCATGGTTTTTAAAATTGATGGGTGGTTAAAAATGACACACAACGATAGCCACCTGATGGCACTGCTAGACGAACTCAAATCCTCGCGCAATGTGATGGACCAACGGGAAGCCAAGACGCTGCAGGTTCTTGAGGGGCTGCTAAAGCGGATTGAGCAATTGGAAAATGCACCAAAACTGCCAGTTGGCACGATTCAAAATGCAGACTGGTGGAGATCAATTTTAACGGGGAAAACATGGGGGCAATAGCATTCAACACTACGCAAGCACAGGGGAAGATTCAGAAAATATTGAACTCGTTGAAGACCCCTAAGACGCGCAGACAACTTGAGCAAGATTTGTTTGCAGCTCACAACTATCTTATCAAGTACCTCAAATACATGAAAGATAACAAACTGGTCTATATCGCTGGATGGGCCTCGTTGCCAGACCAACGGAAAATTCCAATTTATGGAGTGGGAGACTATCCGGATGTGCCAAAGCCGCCCCCAATTGACCGCAACGAGTTGCATCGTCGTCAGTGGAAGAAAGTAAAAGCAGACAAAGAGCTTCACGAAGAATACAAGGAAAAGCGCAATCGGAGGGAAGCATTAAAGCGTACAAAGCCTTTCCGTGATCCACTGATGACCTGGATGCAGCCATGACCGACGAAGGCCAGATTAACATTTTCAAGTCTCTGGATTTTATCCGGGACCAAGCCCCGATTTACGCCAAGGCAAAGTCAGCCCGCGTGTTCCTCGAAGAGTTTCGAAAAAGCAAGAAAGCGATCCTAATGCGTGAGGCTGAGAAAGCAGGCCATAAAACGGCTGCTACACAGGAGCGGGAAGCCTATGCTAACGAGGAGTATCAAACCCTGCTTAAAGGGCTTGCAGAGGCTGTAGAAGAAGAGGAAAGGCTTAAGTGGATGATGGTAGCTGCGCAAGCAAAGATAAGCGCCTGGCAGACAATTGAGGCAACTAAACGAGAAGAAATGAGGGTAATCAAATGAGCGAATGGCAACCGATTGAGACTGCGCCGAAGGATGGAACATGGATTCTGATCTACGGCAGTGTAGATGATGAAGGTGAGCGCCGAAAAATCTCGGTAGCTCAATACACAAATTATTTAAACGGCGGCGAAACAGATTGGCATTGGCAGTTCGCGTGGTACGACGGTGGCTATTGCGGGTTGGTTGACGAAGCAACACATTGGATGCCCTTGCCGGAGCCGCCAAAGAATGACTAAATGCAAGATATGCAAAACAGAGTTTGTGCGCCGCTCAATGACTCACAAACTTTGTGGCAAAGAAGAATGCGCTATTGCATGGGGACTAAAGGAAAGGGAAAAGCGTCTGGCGAAGGTGGCGAAGGAAGAAAGGGCCGCAACCAAGATTGCCAAGCAAGCATTGAAAAAACGTACAGAATGGGCTGATGAAGCGCAGGATGTCGTAAATCGCTATGTCAATCTCCGGGATTGGGGAAAGCCCTGCATATCTTGCGATAAGCCACATACATATGGTTCTGTCCGCAATGCATCCCATTACAAAAGCCGGGGAGCATATAGCGCCATCAGGTTTAATCTGTGGAATATTCACTCAAGTTGTTATAGATGCAACAAAGAGCTAAGCGGGAACATAGGTGAATATCGTCCTAGGCTGATAGCAAAGATTGGACTAGAAAAAGTAGAATTTCTTGAAAATCACCAAAGATCAAGAAAATATTCTATTGAATACCTTCAACGCATTAAAAGAATTTTTGCCAAAAAGGCGCGTCGTTTAGAAAGGAAAATCCGTGAGTAATTCAAATTACAAGCCGCATTTGCGCGTGATTGCCCCTGGCGTATGGCAATGCGTAGTAAGTCGCACAGAACGCCATATAACGCGAGGAGTGGCAGCTCCTACACCCAGGGAGGCTTACGAGACCTGGATGAGGCTGATAGAAATAGTTCCAATCAGTCAATTATTGATATCGCCCAAGTAGGGCATTTTTTTGGGTTTGTTGTGTAGGACGGACTTGATGAGATTTTGTAAGAAAACTCTTGCATAGCTCGACCGTTTAGACAATAATTTACTTGTCTGTGTGGCAGCAGACAAATGCGAATAGATCGATAAAGTAGTAGCAAGCCCGAATGTGTTTTAGGAGGCTGCAACGGTTTGGAATCTTGGGTATCGATCCCCATGCAAAGAGACCTTACCCGCGCCGCCAGCGCCAGCCTCCTAAAGTATATTCGGGCTTTTTTTACGTCTATAGCTGCCGAACAGTCCGTACTCCAGACGATACTAAGTGCGACCCGGCAGCGTGGAAGAATATGGGAAGAGGTAGGGAGAAATCCCAAGGTGCAATTCCTACAATCCTCCGTCTGGCGTGAACTTGGTAGACGAGGGCGTAAGAGTTTTGATCTCTTAGCTGACCAAGATCCTGGTAACAGGGGTGACGCTCAATCTCTCTCTTCTCCATAGGTCATGGGGTTAGGGGGCGTTTGGGTGAAATATAAACATAAGGTAAAAGAATGGATCCAGTAATTATCGGCGATGCCACCCTCTACCTGGGGGATTGCATGGAAATCCTGCCGACCTTGGGAAAGGTTGATGCGGTTATCACTGATCCTCCTTATGGGATTAGTGCCAACAAGCAGACCCTTGGTAAGGGGAAAAAGGAATTTGCGAGGGGCGGATCATGGGATGAGGCGGTGCCCGACTTGGCGCTTTGTATTGCAGCTTCCGATGTCCACTGTTTCTGGGGCGGAAATTACTTTTCGGATCAGCTTCCGGTGACCAATGACTGGCTAATCTGGCACAAGGTAAATGATGGGCGCAGTTTTTCTGAATGCGAAATGGCTTGGACCAACTTTGGTCGCCAAACACGGCATCTGTCGCACCACTGGTCCGGGGAAGAAAAAAACCATCCTACTCAGAAGCCGTTGCCAGTGATGGTTTGGTGCCTTGAGCAAGCTGGCAAAGCTGCTGTAACCGTTCTTGATCCTTTTATGGGATCAGGAACAACCGGCGTAGCTGCCTTGCAGCTTGGCCGAAAGTTTATTGGCATCGAGCGCGAAGAAAAATACTTTGAAATCGCCTGCCGCCGTATTGAACAAGCTGCCGCACAGGGGAAGTTATTTGTCGAAGAAGTAAAACATCAAACACAGGAGGAATTTGATGGATTTGCCTGACTGGATACCACAAGAAGAATGGGAAGCGTATTTGGCAATGCGCAAACAGATGGGAAAAAAGCATCAAGCCACTGAATACGCAAAGAAGTTGTTGGTGAAGAGGCTAGACGAATTCCGAGTGCAGGGGATGGACGTAAGAAAGATCTTGGAACAGTCGATTATGAGGAGCTGGGTAGGGGTATTCCCGGTGCAGCCTGATCGCAAGATAATCCCTGCAGAACCTGTATTTGACCCTGTGCAAAGGACGAAAGACCTGATCCAATCCTACGAAACTTCGGAAAGGATTGCCGGGGGATATGAGGAATTCCGAGCCAGAATGAAGCAAAGCAACATTCTCAAACACTGAAGGGGAAATCATGAAAGAAGAATTGGATTTTACTAAGCCTGCCCGTTATGAATGGGATTTTGGTTTTAAGACATTCAGCATTAAGGTTTGCGCATGGTATCGCGCAGGATACAAAGAATTGGGATATGGGGAGAAGTGGACATGGAACGTTTATGCCAACATTTTCAAATCCAATGTTTTATTTGGAAATGTGGGAGCAGCGATGAATTTACCTATGCATGGCGGCTGCACATTTGATCGCAAGATCGTGGAATTGAAAACCGGCGTAAATGAATGGGACACGCGCGAACCGTTTGAATATCTTAAGGTTGGTTGTGATTATGCTCATCACGGAGATGATTATTACGAGGATTGCAATCCTAAAGATGGTATTCCTGTTGACATCCAAGAGCATGTGACGAAATTGGTTGAAGCAATCAAAAATTGGGGATGAATCATGAAAGAAGAGGGAAAGCCAGCAGAGCCAATCATTGTATGGGCTGCAAACGATCACAAGATGCCGACTGAGTACTGTGTGTTTCTGTGGTCGGTGATTTTGTTTGTTGTATTTGGCGTACCGGCTCTGTTTTGGATGTTTGGTCAATAAAGGGGAATGTGATGAATAGCAAAAATGTATACATTGTGAATGTAAATGTTGATTTCACCGAAGGTCGTGGCCCAATGGTTTTTGATTCAGTGTGGTCCGACGGTGAAGAAGCAATCAAATATGTTTCTGGAAAATCCGGAATTTATGGAAGCAAACAACTTGTTGAGCGGGATAAATATGGTTATTTTGCCTATGCAAATGGTTACAACATCGAAGAAAAAACATTACTTACAAATGTAGAAGAAAAAAATAAAAAAGATCAAGAAGATGTTCGATTAAAAGCACTCGCAAAACTTTCTAAGGAAGAGCGTAAAGTTTTGGGGTTGAACTAAGATGAAACATCAAAACCTTGAAGAGCGCGCCCTTCGGATGCTGGCAGAGAAGAATTACACAGCGCGAGGGTTTGGGGCAAAGGTCAGGATGAACGAGGACAAGGCTACAGCGTTCCTTGAAGACCTGGTAGACAAGGGAAAGGCCAGCAGAAGTAAGACGGCTCGGCATACATCGTATTACGTTCAACCAGTGGTATCGGTAGATCCAAGGATGCCGGTCCCCTACAGGCCGGAACCGAAAGAGATGAAGCCATATGACATGAAGGCATTCATGAGACTGTGTGAGGGAGCGCGCAACCACGTAACAGGAGTCGTGTGATGAACTGCAAACCGGGTGATTTGGCGATCGTGACTTTCGCGCTTGAGGATTCGAACATTGGGAAGATCGTGACCGTTCAAAAGTTTCATGGCCTCTATGCAGGCTTTCCAAATACATGGGAAGTAGACGGCAATGTGATCAGTAGCGGCACCAAAAGGCGTACTCGTTGTTTGGCTCCTGATGAATGGCTACGCCCTGTCTCTGGACTTCCAATGGAAGAAGAAACAGAACAAAAGCTGAAGGAGCCAGCGTGAGCACTGAAGGTAACTGGCTGATCTGGTGGGGATTAGGCCTACCAACTGTATTGATGGTTATTGCTTATTGGTCGATGTAACTACAGGAGAGAGGGAATGCGAAAGATTGTGACTGTTGCGGCGTTTGTTCTTGTGCTTTGCCTTGGTTGGTATGGTGGCTTGAATATGTTTGAGCGCGGATTTGCTCAGGCTTACATAGTTTTAGTCGCCTTTGTTTTCGCTGGAATGATTTGGGTTTGCCCAGCTTGGGATAAATACGAGGAGCCCTCCAAATGACCGAACAAGAAGCATTTGATAGATGGTATCGCCAAGTATGTCCCATAGGTGATGCAGACTCAGTTAAGCGCCAATGGGAAATGAGCGAAGAATATGCTGAGTATCTGGATGAAAAGGATCGCTCCAAATGACTACAGTAACTCAATGGCGCGGCCTGACAGAACCTAATGAGGAAAAGAAATGAGTACGTCGCGATTTCCATTTTATTTGCGTTGGCAATACCCGTCTCTATCTCGGGATATCCATTTGCGTAAAGAAGGAACTGATTGGGTATGTCTTCAAATAGGAATGCGATACACACATTTCTTTTTGGCCGCCGAACTATCGAGAGGTCAAACGCCAAGAGAAGCGTATGAGCGTGCTTTCCCACCAACGCTTGCTGGAAAGATGGCTAAATGGTGGAGGGAGTTATGACAGTCAAGAGTAGCGAAGTCCTGCGCCTGGCGGCTGAGTTGGAGTTCGGTGGCAAATACGCTGCTCGCTCCATTGCTGAGAAACGATTGAAGGCGACTACTGACGATCTTAAGAGACAGTGCAAATACCTACGCTTGACCAACTGGATTGCGACTGTCCCATGTTCTGAACACGCAGTCATGGCTCTATGCCTAGCTGCAACTATCGCGGAAGACGTGGGAGATTGAGGAATAGCTTGAATAGGGGAATGCCAGCAGCTAAAATAACCCCATCAACAATGTAGCGCCTCCCCTCGCTTATCCCCTCATTGTTGATAGACGCACAAAGTTTCCCCCATTTTCTTTGTTGCGCCAGTCGGTGGAAAGCCGATGTTGTTTGCATCAATACACATGCCCTGCTACAGACGACACACCCGCAGACCTGGCAAAAGCGGGTGCAGGTCAAGAGCCCAGGCGTAGAGGGCAGTTGTATTGGTGCAATGCATCAATACGCATGCTGATTATGAACAGAGACTGTGATGCCGGAGCCAATGGACGTGTAAGCGACAAGCTCAAGGGCGGCTGTGTGCACACATAGTCAGCAGCCGTATTGGTGTAATGCGCAGTTGCGAGGCGCATGGAGTGGATAAAATAGCCGGGGGTGACGTCGCCGGATAAATTGAAGCTTCTTTGTGTAGCTCAGATGGTAGAGCAATGGGCAACCATATGTCGGCGGTTCGATTCCGCCCACGAAAGCCGGATTCGCTCCCGGCCACCAATAACCAATTGGGTTGAAACACGTGGCTCCCAGTTAAGCAAGAAATGATGACGATCATTGGCGGCTTATAGATCAAAGCTAGGTGTGAGCGTGGGGAGAGTCCCGCCCGAATTGACGAATGCGCAGGCTGATGCGCGCGCGAGGAGCCAAGGTGCAGAACGCTCGGCAATGTGACCGAGTTGTATGCAACGACTAGGGCGGTTCGACTCCGCCTTGTGCCCAAAGCTAACGATGACGCTAGGGCAAGCCGGAGATCA
>JAGKWY010000117.1 GCA_021151625.1 Gammaproteobacteria bacterium
GCCAACGAACCTGAATGCGTCGCACATCAACGCAGGACTACACAAGTCGCTTGTTCTCTAGAGAGATGCGTCCGTGTTCTTTTATGAGGCGATTTGCCGGGAAGTTATTCTTGTAACGGCAGAGTGACGAGAAAAACGTCGCCTTTCCTTTATGACAACCTTGTCATATATAGCATGCACACAAGCAACCTACAAATGTGTGCTATAAAGCCACCGCCAGTTTTGTTAATGGCCGCTCCTTTTACGACCACTAGATTTATAAACGCGAATTGTCCCTATATCCAATAAAGATAAAAACCACGACAGGCATAGCACCATGAAAAAACTCCTGACTACCTTATTAATTCTCGGCAATATTTTTTACCTGAATGTCGCTCAGGCCAATGAGCCGCGCAAACCCGGTGATTACCAATTCACTGCCGACTCACTAGAGCAGCCCGGCGTCCCTAACGGGAGCTTGAAAGGCCCTTACGAATTCCACAGTAAGATTATTAAAAACACCGTGCGCCGCTACTGGGTTTATTTACCAGCTAACTATGAAACCCTGCACCAAAAACCATTGAACCTGTTAGTGTTTCAGGACGGCCAGCGCGCCACCAACCCCACCGGCTCACTGCGGGTGCCAGAAGTGCTAGATAATTTAATCCACAAAAAAAATATTCCGCCGACTATTGGTTTATTTATCACACCGGGAAATGTAAGCGAGACTTACCCTGACAATTTAGGCATGTCCAACCCGGATCATCGCGCGCAAGAATACGATGCACTCAACGATAATTACGCACGTATGTTGCAGGAGGAATTATTGCCGCAACTGGAAAAAACCTATGCGATCAGCAGCAACCCGCAAGATCGAATTATTGGCGGGACCAGCAGCGGCGCCATCTGCGCATTCACCGTGGCTTGGCATAAACCCGATGCATTCCGCAACGTGATTAGCATTATTGGCAGCTACACCTCTATTGGTTATGCACCGGCAACGGCAGATAAACCTATGACACCCGGTGGTGACCTCTACCCGGGTTTAATTCGCAAGTCGCCAATCCGCCCGCTAAAGATTTTCCTGCAGGACGGCAGCAACGATATAGATAACGAACACGGCAACTGGTTTTTAGCCAACCAGCAAATGCTCGCCGCGCTGACTTACGCCAATAAAAATGCCGACGAAAAAAATATCAGTGGCCCGCGCTATGAAATAAAACATCTCTGGGGCGATGGCGATCACTCGGATAAACACGGCGGGGTTTTATTGCCGGAAATTTTGCGCTGGATGTGGGGCAAGAAATAAGTTTGTTACAGGTATCGAACGCAAACTCCTCAACCACACCAAAGAAGAGTTTGCGTTAAATCATTCGTTAATTATTTGGTGGACACTGAATAGCTGTTACAAGTTACCGGGCTGGAATAGGTATAGAGGTTTGGGTTTCCTGAGGCATGCATGGTGCAGTCCGAATATCCCGGTTGAGTTACAAGTTGTTTAACCAACAGCGGACCAGCGCCATCACAAAACAACCCGGTTACCGTAACCGTTACCGGTGGGTAGCTACCTCCTCCAATCTGAGTCCATGAACATCCGGGCGCTGTGTAACCGGGAGTAGCTAACAGAGTCGCGGCAAGCACTTTAACCGCAACCAAAGAAACCACAGAACCAATCGCAAATATTATTTTTTTACGCATTTCATTTCTCCAGTTTAATTTATGTAACCCCATTTCCTTTTCCCTCATGACTTAACATTACAAAATAATGGGTCAGGTATTTTGCAGGCTAATCCTTAAAGCAAACTACTTACTGAACAATCTCAATTAATCCCATAAGTATTATTAATTGAATTTTCTTTATACCACGGGCTTAATGACAGGGTAAATATCTTCAGAATGGGAGTTTTCGGAATTGAGAGGGTGCGATTAAAAGGCAGATGATTATTTTGCTGCCTACGCATATGAATTGCACGAACGGCAGTGATCCACGCGCCAGACAACGACGCCTATTCACATATTAAGCATCTATGAAACCAGCGCAATACAATAATTATTGCACCAGACAATCCAGAGCCAAAAATGAATTTCCTAGAGAACACCCACTATCTTTTAAGTGCCAAGCTACTGCGTGAAAGAGTGCCTTCATTTGAAGAATATCCATTTAACCTGGATGTAGTGAAGACTTTCGAATCATTGGAGTTTCACCCCAAGGTTACATTCATTATTGGTGAGAATGGCAGCGGGAAATCTACTTTGCTGGAAGCAATTGCAACGGCATGGGGCTTTAACCCGGAAGGAGGAACAAAGAATTTTAATTTTGCTACCCGTTCATCACATTCCAATTTGCACGAATATTTCCGATTAGCCAAAAGTTTCAGAAAAGCAAAAGATGGGTTCTTTTTAAGAGCTGAAAGTTTCTATAACGTTGCCAGCAATATAGATCAACTGGATGAAGAGCCCGGATTCGGGCCCCCAATCAAAAATTCATACGGCAGAAAGTCACTACATCACCAATCTCATGGGGAGTCATTTTTTTCATTAATGACGCACCGCTTTGGCGGGAAAGGTTTATATATCCTCGATGAACCCGAAGCAGCTCTATCTCCAACCCGCCAGATGGCAATGCTGTCTCGTATACATCAACTCGTCGAACAAGATTCTCAATTTATTATTGCTACCCACTCGCCCATTATTCTTTCCTACCCGAATGCACAGATATATGAAATAAGAGACGGAAAATTCCTGCAATGCAACTATGAGCACACCGAGCACTTTTCAGTTACTAAAGGATTTCTAAATAATTATAAAACCATGATTGCTGAGCTAATCAACCAAGAAGGCATAGATTAGAGCAATGAGGAAGGCGATTACCTGAACGGATAAAAACTAAACCGACACAGCCCAACTGTGTCGGCGAATTACAGTAAAATCAAAACCAAAACGAAAAATACAAACGAATAACATCCGCCTGCAAACTGTAGAGCGGCTCATCGCCTGCAGCGAATTCTTCTGCGGATACGCGGGCATCGCGGAAATCGTCGTAGTCGATATTGAAGTGATCCCAATAAAGGTTCGCGGTGCTTTTATCGAACCAGGGAATAAAGCCGGGAGGAATTTTGTAGGTGACGCCCAAGCCGATAGTGGAGGAAGAGAAAGGACTTAATTCTTTATCACGCGCGAGGAAATTTTGCGCATCGCGATAGGGAAATAAATCCGCATAAAACTCAGCGCCGGTTTGGTCGTAAATACGGTATTTCACCTCAAACAAAAAACGCTCGCCGTAGGGATGCAAATAGCGCAGTTCGGCGTTATCCGCTTCAATTCCCCAGCTGTCAGAAAAGGTACGCCATTCCGCGCGAAGGGAGGCGCGATACGGCAGGTAATAAATTGCGCGCAAACCAAATGCATCGCTGTTGCGCGTATGCGGGTAGCGTTCACCCTGATAGAGATAGCCACCCGTTCCACTTAAATAACGCACAGACCTATAGGGGTTGTTTAAACAACTTTGCTCGTCGGTGAGATTCAAACACTGATCCGTAGCACTGTCGAAACTGAATGATGCCAGAAAATTTTTGGTGACGATTTGCGAGGCATTGACGCTGTACTTGCGCCGCTGTAAATCGCGCTCATAGGTTGGATCAGTATTTTGACCAACCACATCTTCACCAAAACTCACACCAAAACCCAGCGTGGTTAAATCGCCAAAAAAACTTTGGTCGATACCAAAACTGTAGGTAGTCGCGTCGTAATCATTTTCTTTACTGCCGGTGTAACCCAATTTTATGGTGGATCTATCCAGCATGAATTGGCCACTAAAACCTGACTCTTTGCGCTCCTCACTATAAGGGCTCGCGGTCGCCTGTACATCAATGGAGGCGCTGCTCACCATATCCACATAATAGTTGGCGGACACTGAAACAGATGGGCCGATGTTTTTGCGCACCAGTATGGAAGGACCATCAATTTGCGCACCACCGCCGTCATAACCGTGATAGAGCACATCGATGCGCTCGTCGGGCAATACAGCAGCAAAGGTTGATGAAGCAATCAGGGCAACCAGCAGAAATATCCAACGATTAATTACAGCCACAGCCACCTCCCGATGCACCGTCGCCACCGCGTGCTGCTTCGCGCGCGTCATACACATGGTGCAGATAGGAATCAGCCACCGGGTCGCGCTCGAAACTCATAATTTCATCCGCAATTTTTTGCCGCTCATAGGGCTTTACCCATGGCTTGATAGAGCTACAGGCATTGATGCTGGCGAGCAGCAACAAGAGCGCAAGCAGGCGCAGAATCATTCTTTAATCAACTCGCGGATTTGATCGCGGTATTTATTTTCGTCGCCCGCTTTATAACCGCGGTTGACGAAACGAACCTGGCCTTTTTTATCGATTAACACCGTTGTTGGCATGGCATCGACGTTGTACAGGCTGCTCGCTTTACTTTCGGTATCGAACAACACCGGGAAAGTTACCCCCAATTCTTCTAACAATTTTTTCGCATCGGTATTATCTTCTTCCACATTCACGCCGTAGAGCACAAAACCGGCGCTGGAATAGCGCTGATACATAGCATCCAACAGCGGCATCTCTTTACGGCAAGGTCCGCACCAGGACGCCCAGAAATTCAACATCACTACCTGGCCGCGCTGCTCAGCCAAGCGCACGTTATCGCCTTTACTGCTCGGCAAGGTAAAATCCGGCGCGGCGTCTGCACTGGCAACCAGTGATACAGAGGTCAATGCGCACACGGCAAAAAACTTCAGTAAATATTTCATGCTTACACCACCATCACACTTAAAAAATTAGAAAAATAATGACAACCCAAGGCGCGATTCCAGATTGGTTACACGCTTGCTCTCACCAAATAATTCATGTTCAAAACTATGGCCACGCATACTTAAATCCAACGCCAGCCAATCGGTGGCATAAAAGCGCAAACCGGCTCCAATGCTGGTGGTGAAATAATCTTTTGCAGCAAAATCAGTATTACCTCCACCCAACATAATGTAGAAGTGATTATTAAAAGCCCACTTGTCCGAGATATACACCTGCCCATGTAAAAAGTTGTAGCCAAGCGAGAGGTTGTAATACTGGATATCGCGCTGATCATCCGTCAGCAACTCCACACCGCCACTCAACAATTCGTAACTGGTTTTTTCAGTTTTGCTGACACCATAAGCAGCTTCAACAAAAAAATCTTCGGTGATGTGATAGGCAAAGGTAATCCCCTGCACATCGTTAGTGCCAAAATCCTCCACACTGAGCAAACCAAAAAACGCGCCCATTTCGAAATCTTCACTATCCAGATCATCTTCTTTAATGGTGCGACGCTTGATATCCGGAGTAATAATTTGCTCCAGCTCATCATCTTCTTGTTCGTCATCTTCCTGCGCAACAGACTGACCGGCAAAACCTATCAGGCTCGCCAGCAGGCCGATCAGAAAAAGACGTTGAAACCGAGTTTCCATTCATTGACCTCTTCGTTGGTATTGCGACTGGTTAGCACATAGTGGTTTACATATTCCACGCGCATAAAGAACCGGCCGGTGAGATGAATATAAGCGCCCAGGCTCGCCTGCAACAAATTATCTTCGCGATCTTCGGTTTGCACGAGCGTAGAGCTGGGGTAGGTTTTTATTTTGCCGCCGCCAATGCTGAAAAACGGCGAGCCGCGCAATTCGGGAAAGGGCTGGAACAAAAGCGCGCCGCCGATAATCTGGCTATCGGAAAATTTTCCGGTGTTATCGGCATAGCGCAATTCTGCCGATAAATTTTTGGTGAAGCGATAACCGAGGTTCAGGGACATACTATCTGCACCGGCAAAATCGCCATAGGCCGCACCCATTTCAAAACGATTGGTCAGATAATCCGCTTGCTTGCTATCGGGAAACTCCGGTTTGCTGCCATCCAGCGCCAGGGTAAATTGCATATCGTCACGCTTGATCCAGCCGACAATACCGCGTTTGGTTTTAATTTTTATCCATTCTGTGCGGCTTTTTAATAGCGTGATAATTTCTTCGCGCTCGACCACATGAAAAATGGGGTAGCCGCGCCCGGGGCCGGAATACACATTGATAAATGCATCATCTACGCTGACTTGTAATGGTTCATCTGGTGTAAACCAGTTAGTAAACCAATTTTGCGCCAATGCGGGATGGCTGCAAAACAACAGGCAGCAGAAAATAATTCGGTAAAAACCCAGGCGTTTTTGTTGTTGTGATGCGCCGAAAATCGTCATTGAAAATCAATCTACCGAGTCAAAGGGATTGTTGTAATAAGCCGCGCGTATATCCAGCCATTCCGATAATAATTTCAATTCACTGGTATTTAAAAAACCGCGGTGATCGACTGTTTCTTCAGCAGCATTGAACGAATTAAAGCGCCCGAAAAATCTTGCACTTGCCCGCGCGCCACCAACTGACATACTCGAGTCAACTCCCTCCTGAAAAGTAAGTGGGATAGGATTGCCAGTAGCATCCAATACCAGCACAGTTTCCACTTGGCCCTGCGAGTTAGTTATGTCCTGTTGCACAAAGGGGCAATCGGTGACGCCTTCACAGGTGGGATTGCCCTCAGCATCCAGTGTTACCGCACACTCGGGAATCGAATCGTCATCCACCTCAAATTCACACACCGGAATATTGTCGGTCAGGCCGGCGCCATCATCAGTCAGCACCTGACGCAAATCATCGGTCAGCAATTCATGATAGGAAGTGATGTGATTGTTGTTCACGTCCGAGGCCTGATTGGTCAACTCTAGCTGACCGGCAGGAATCTGTACAAGCGTGTTGCCAATGTTATCCACGCCATCGCGACTATGGCAGCCAGTGCAGCGGCGTTCAACCGCGTTAACCATGCGGCTGCGCTCCCACAATGGCTGGATATGGGTTTCGTAATTGATGATGACGCGGCACAAACTATTCCAGCCATCCGGCTCCATGCAGGCCTCGGAAGTGGGGGCATTGATTTGCGTAGGGTCGTCCGCCAAAGCGGAATAGCGGTATTCAAAACTGGCTTCGCGGGCGCGCACTGCCGGGTCAGTCCATTCATCATTAAAAACAATGTCTACACTGGGCGCACGTTGGGCAACAGGGGCGCAGCTTGCGGCGTTACCCGGCGTCAGGCAAAACGCCGAGCGGGTCGCAAATTCAGCCATGGTCTCACCCATAGTCGGGGTGATGGGTGTACCCAAGGCATCGAAACGCAAGGTATTGAGGAAAGCGAGCCCACTGGTAGCCGCCCCCCTGTTCAGGGCTGCGGCTTCTGCATCGGCACGACCATGGGCGACATCATTCTGGTTGTTGTGGCAACCGTTGCATTCGCGCACTTCACCCGGGCGCAGCTGCAGCCAATTGTTGTGGACCGGGCTGATACGACGACCATTCGCATCTAACACTTCAATGGTGAAGGCAACATCGGCCGGGACTTTCACCTTGACCGAACCATCCGGCTCTATGGGTGCATAACCGAGGATTTCACGCATTACGCCGCCACTTACACCAAAGGCATCATTATCAAAATCGAGCGTGTCTTCATCCGGCATGGATACCGCTTTGATCAACCGCAGGAAACGTGCCGGGCGCTGACTGGCCGGAGCGGCAGCCATGGAGGCCAAATCTGCCGGGGCACTATTCACACCGTAGCGAATAAAACTGCCATCCATATCGTAGACGCTGCGAATATGCAGCACACCCACAGCTTCACGCGCCAGATCCACATCCAGTGTCGAACGGAAATAGGTTGGCGGGGTGATTTTTTCCAGCGACACCGCATCGGTGTAGATAAATCCGTCTTTCGCCAGCACTACCGGTTGCTGGGTTTGCGCCGCTATGTTGTAGATCCAGATACCGTAGAAAGGATCAGCCTCGCGGATATCCGGAATCGCCCTATTGGTTGCAGTGCAGGGCAGTAACCTAAGCGTGACCGGCTCTTCCAAACGGCACTGACTCCAGCTCACCAACAGGCGATTGGTGCCATCGTAAAGCGGATAGAGGGACGCAAAACGGCCGTGTTCGGAAATTTCATTTTCGCCCTCGCGGATATTTACCGGCAGTATGGATATACGGCTCTGGCCAGTTGCATCTCCACCGCTAGCACCCGGCACTGCGCGATTGCTTTCACTGAAATGAGCGCCGTCAATCACCACCATATCGCCCCCCAGCAATGCGCCACTGGGTTTCAGAATGCCAGCAATGCGCCCGTCAGGCATGGGGTTCAGGTGGAACAGGCGCGGCGTACTTTGGGTCGCATCTTCCGGCTCGCCGTTCAGGCTGTTGTAGCCGTAGTAGATCTGGCTGTTGGAGCCGTCAGGGTTCACGGTATAAAAACTCAGGTTGTCGTGGTTGCCCATGTGATCCCAGCGCGTGTAGAACACCCGGCCATCCGGCAACAGCCCGGGCTGGATATCGTGACTCTGGTTGTAGGTGATCTGCTGGATGTCAGTGCCGTCATCCTTCATGGTGTGCAGTACATAGGCGGGGCGATTGCGATTATCTTCGGTGCCGGCGGAATATTGCGGCTTGCCATCATCCAGCAAAATCGCCTTGCTGCGCGATTGGCGGGTAGAGGCAAACAGGATACGACCATCAGGCAAGTAGCGCGGCGCTACGTCCTGGCCAGCTTCGGCAACTATGTCAGTGCTGATAATGCGGCGCAGCACCTTGCTCTGCAGGTGGTACTCCCAGATATTCCAGGTGGGCTGGTCTTCGTCATCGGCATCAGGAATCTCGGGTGCGCGCATGGCAAATACCAGACGATTACCATCCGGGTGAACCGAGACATCTTTTACGTCATACAGGGGACCATCCGGGTAGTCATCCACCGGAAAGTCTTCTTTGGGGAATGCAGCCGAGGTGATATCCACCGGCGTTGCCTGGGCGGTAGCGCGCTCTTTCAGGATAAGTTTGGCACCGGGGTTAAAGGCATCCGGCTCAAAGACATCGGGAAATACCGGATTGTCATTTTCATCCACCGGAATGGGGCGCTCGACATAGGCGATTGGCAAGTCCACCACCACCGGGTCAGGCTTTTGCCCACCATCGGCACCGCCACCTCCACCGCCACCACACCCAATCAATGCACTCGCTGCGAAAACTGCAGCCAATGATGCCCCTGATCCCCGTGCACAAGCACAGCGGGGCGATAAAAATTCCTTCATTCGGGATAGAAAACAACCCAATTCGCGTTTCATAAGCCACTGCCGAAAAATGTAAAAAAGCGATTTGTTGCGTCTATTCAAAAGCTACGCCAACCAGAGTGTGACCCACAAATTCTAGCCAAGGGCGCGACATCCATCTGATTCTGCCAAACGCAATGTGAACCGCGTCGCGCATTCTCTGAGGCGACACTATTTTTAACTCACTGGAGGCCCTACATGAACCAGTTCACACCTTGCCGATCCACAACCTAAAGTGACAATTTGTGCCACTTTTCCTGCTTATTGAAATCCGATTAACGGCAAGTTCGACTTCGCGCAAAAGCGCTAAACTTCTCACTTGTAGAGTGATAAGAGACGTCTCCCGGAAGGAGAAGAGAGAACTGATTCTAATTCTGGCAAGCTGCTTCCCCCTGGCAATTTTTACCGCCGTTGTTCGGCATAGTCGCTGCATAGCGCCCCCTAAAAACAACCGTGATCAAAACAGCTAAATTTTGAACAACCAATGTTGCCACCAATACGGCACAAGCCGGGAGCTACCGTGATTATTCCCCCAACCCGCCTGTTACGCAGGCTGACCCACTACCTGCCTATCGGACTGCTCGCCTTCACGCTGGCAGCTACCGATGCCAACGCCGGATCGCGCGAACAGGCCCTGCAAATCCACAACCGCGTTGCCGGTGTTCCACCCACTGAAACTGTGCTGCTGCAAATGGCCGCGCAAATTGATGCAGGCCAAACTGCCGAAGCAGTGAAGATCGCCATGAACAACGAGGCTTTCTACAGTGTCACCCTTAAGAATATGGCGACTCCCTGGACCAACCGCGACCAGACAGTCTTTGCGCCGCTCAATGACTATGTGGCGACTATTATCGGCCTGGTGCGCGATAACGCCGACTTCCGTACCGCGCTCTATGACGATGTGATCTACACCAGCAACGCCTCCGGTTTACCGGCCTACTCGAACGGCAACAACAGCCACTACGAAGCGATTGAAAGCCAGGGCGTGAGCCTGAAAGACACGCTGGTGCGCCGCACCCAATCCGGCCTCAATGGTCTGCCGGCTGATGCCACCTCCGGGGTGATTACCAGTCGCGCGGCAGCCAAGGCGTTTTTTATTGCCGGCACCAACCGCGCCATGTTCCGCTTCACCCTGGTTAACCATTTGTGCCGCGACCTGGAACAGGTGCACGACACCTCGCTGGTGCCGGACTTTATCCGTCAGGATGTGAGCCGCAGCCCCGGTGGCGATAGCCGCGTGTTCCTCAACAACTGCATTGGCTGCCACAATGGCATGGATCCTATGGCGAAAGCTTACGCCTATTACGATTACGAATTCGATATAAATGCCGATCCCGATGGCATCAACGGCAGTATCCACTACAACACCGAAGGCACCCTCGACCCGGATACCAATTCACGGGTGGAGAAGAAGTACCGCATTAACAGCTCCACCTTCAAACCCGGCTATGTCACTACCAATGACGACTGGCTCAACTACTGGCGCAAAGGCCAGAACAGTTATCTGGGTTGGGGCTGGAATTCGTCTGCACTGACCGGCAGTGGCACCGGCGCCAAAACCATGAATATGGAACTGGCCCACTCCAAAGCTTTTGCCAGTTGCCAGGTGGAAAAAGTGTTTCAGAACGTGTGCCTGCGCAAACCGGGCGATGCTACCGACCGCGCCAAGATCGAGGAATTTACCCAGAACTTTGCCGCCAATAACTACCAGTTGAAGCAGGTATTTATCGATACCGCCAACTACTGCAAAGGCCAATAAGGGGAA
>JAGKWY010000021.1 GCA_021151625.1 Gammaproteobacteria bacterium
CACCCGACTGCCTAGAATCCACTCAAACAAGTGGAGTATAATTTCGGGCTTTGCATTTCACTCACCAGGTTTTAATAGGGTCTCGAATGTCTGAAGACGTCCAACAACAACAGTCTCGTATCAAAGAACTGATCGCCCGCGGTAAAGAACAGGGTTACCTCACCTATGCCGAAGTAAACGATCACCTGCCGGAAGATATTTCCGATCCGGATCAGGTCGAAGACATCATCCAGATGATCAACGACATGGGTATCCGCGTGTATGAAACTGCACCCGACGCCGACACCCTGTTAATGACCGACGGTGATTCCGCTGCCGACGAAATCGCTGCAGCTGAAGCCGCTGCTGCACTGGTAGCGGTAGAAACCGAAACCGGCCGCACCACCGACCCGGTGCGCATGTACATGCGCGAAATGGGCACCGTTGAACTGCTTACTCGCGAAGGCGAAATTGTTATCGCCAAGCGCATTGAAGAAGGTGTGCGCGAATTAATGCATGCCCTCGCCTACTGGCCCGGTGCAGTCCAGCAAGTGCTGGACGAATACGCGCTGGTAGCCAAAGAAGAGCGTCGCCTTGCCGATGTAGTTATTGGCTGGCTTGACCCAATTGAAGACATCCCCTCCGCCCTTGCTGAAGAAGTAGAAGAAATTCCTGTCGCCACTACTGGCGGCGCTGCAAAACCCGCGTCGGACGATGAGGAAGACGAAGAAGGTGGCAGCGATGACGAAGAAGAGGCCGTTGCCGGTGTAGATCCGGAAGAAGCTCGCGTGCGCTTTGAAGAATTGCAAAAGCAATATGACAAAACCATCAAAGCACTCGCCAAAAATGGCTACGGCAGCAAACAAGCTGAAAAAGAATTAACCACCCTTGGTGATCTGTTTAAATTCTTTAAATTACCGGCTCGTCAGTTTGATCCGATTTACAGCAAGGCGCGCGAAACACTGGATCATATTCGCAAACAAGAACGTCACATTATGGATTTGTGTACACGCAAAGCCCAAATGCAGCGCAAGACTTTTATTAAGGCCTTCCCCGGCAACGAAACCAATGAAGAGTGGCTGCCTGAAATACTGAAAGGCAAAGTTGAAAGCCCTGAAAAACTTGAGCGCGTATTGCCTGACGTAAAAACAGCGCAACAACAACTCGCACAAATCGAAACAGAAAGTGGCTTGAGCCTTGCTGCCATCAAAGACATCAACCGCCGTATGTCAATTGGTGAAGCGCGCGCACGTCGTGCGAAAAAAGAAATGGTGGAAGCAAACTTGCGTTTGGTAATTTCCATCGCGAAAAAATACACCAACCGCGGATTGCAATTCCTCGACCTTATTCAGGAAGGCAACATCGGTTTGATGAAAGCAGTGGATAAATTTGAATACCGTCGCGGTTACAAATTTTCTACCTATGCTACCTGGTGGATTCGCCAGGCAATTACCCGTTCTATCGCAGACCAGGCACGCACCATCCGTATTCCTGTGCACATGATTGAAACGATCAACAAACTCAATCGTGTATCACGTCAAATGCTACAGGAAATGGGCCGCGAACCAACGCCGGAAGAATTGGGCGAACGCATGGATATGCCAGAAGACAAAGTTCGCAAGGTACTGAAAATCGCCAAAGAACCCATCTCCATGGAGACGCCGATTGGCGACGATGAAGATTCACATCTGGGCGACTTTATCGAAGACACCACCATTATTTCGCCGGTGGAGTCAGCGACAATGGAAGGCCTGATGGAAGCTACGCGCGAAGTGCTTGCCGGCCTCACTGCACGTGAAGCTAAAGTGTTGCGCATGCGTTTTGGTATCGACATGCACACCGATCACACATTGGAAGAAGTGGGCAAACAATTTGATGTTACGCGCGAGCGTATCCGCCAGATCGAAGCCAAGGCGTTGCGCAAACTGCGCCACCCATCACGCTCCGATCACCTGCGCAGCTTCCTCGATGATTAATTCATCACCAAAAATAAAACCCGCCTCGGCGGGTTTTATTTTTTCAGGCATTAATCGCCCATAATTGCTAGCCACACTCCCAACAACTCACTATAATGCCCCGCACTGCGATTCCGCAGCCTCCCTTGGGGCCTATAGCTCAGTTGGTTAGAGCATCCGACTCATAATCGGCAGGTCGCTGGTTCAAGTCCAGCTGGGCCCACCACTTAAAAAATCTTCCAACAATTTTTTGTTCTTGACACCATAATTTGGCCGTATTGGCCAATGTATCGTGTATTAGTACACCAAAAGTGGCCGTAATTAAAAGCATCAACTGCCAAGAAGAGAAATTCTTACAGTATGCGGCATTGTTAATTGGCAAACAGATTTCGACACTAGTTAATCCAACTAACTAGCAGAAATTGTGGAGCAAATTATCAAGCTCCAGCAGTATGCAGATTCAATTGTGCTTTTATCCACTTTTTAAAGTTATCAGTTAGACCTTCAATTTTTCTCTCAACCCCCCCCGGTCAACGTTTCACCCTACAAAACTTCTTGGTTGAAACATCGAATTAACCCTTTACTATTCGATGTTATGAGTAACCAGTTTTATGTTATTCGATGTAATTGACGCCAGACTTCCACAATAATGAAATACTCAATAGCCGTATTAAACTTCTGGATCAGGGCGATTTTTGAGCTTAGGGTAACGAAATGGATAACCACAGAAAATATCGGAAATCTCAGATGACAGCCCATATCTTTGAGGAGTTCGTTCAGGTTTTGTCTTGGCGGAGGGGGGACGAGCATGCACCCCACAAGCCTTTGTTGATACTCTATGCTCTTGGTGCCTTATCAAGAGGCCAGGAACTATTGCTCTATTCCACACTTGAACTACCACTTACTGAACTGCTACGAGATTTTGGCCCCTCCAGGACAAGATTACATCCAGAGTATCCTTTTGTAAGGCTCAAAAATGATGGAATATGGGAAATCCACGGTTTAAATGAATCTGGAATTGAAAGTTCAGAACTTGAGCGTAGTTTGACTATCCTCAGGAAAGAGGAAGTTCGAGGCGGCTTTCGATCAGACATAAAGAATCTGATCAAAAACTCACCACATTTTTTATCGAAGCTGGTACGGCACATTCTAGACGAAAATTTTCCTGATACACTTCACGAGGAGCTAATTGAGCGCTGTGGAATAGAACTGAGGGGAAAATACTACCGACATCGTAGAAACCTAGATTTTAGGCTGACTGTATTAGAGGCTTATAATTACAAATGTGCCGTCTGTGGATTTTCTGCGCAGTCAAATGGAAGATATTTAGCCTTAGAGGCAGCTCATATTAAGTGGCACGCTTTTGGTGGAGCCGACAGCATAGATAATGGGATAGCTTTGTGCTCTTTGCATCATAACCTTTTTGATTTTGGGGCATTTGGTATTCACGAGGGGATGATTGTTTATTCGGAAAATATAGTAGGCAACCAAGCATTTGATATCCATTGTAAAAGCTTTCATGGAAAAAGCATCGGTGTACCGAATAATTATATTCATCGACCTCTAAAAGAAAATATTGCGTGGCATTCAACGGCAGTATTTAAATATCCAGCGCGAAAAATAAAAGCATCAGAAGGATGAGTCCATGGACTTCAGAGAAATTTTGGGTGTACTTTCAAAGTCATCACCCTATGCCGTTACAACCGCCGGAGAAATTATTGACCCCGAGCTCAGAGCTATTAAAGACAATCTATACATCGAAACAGATGTAGAATTGGCTTTTAAAAATAAGATCGAAAATATTTCCGCAAATAATATTATATTCCTATGTGGAAGTAGCGGCGATGGAAAATCTGAAATTCTGAGCAGATATAGTAAGTTGCATGAAGGCAAAATTGACTTTCATTTTGATGCTACCCACAGTTTTAACCCAGAAGCAACCGCCATTGAAACACTTGATGAAGTGATATCAACGTGGAAACAGCGAAAAAAGGCGTTGGTGGTAGGCATCAATATTGGCATGCTCGCCAACTACGAACGGGATGGAGCTAACGAACATACTGATGTCAGAACGGCAATCAGCAGGTTTTTGTCTGATAGAACATCAGAACAAAATTTCATTTTCATTGACTTCGAAAGCTATCCAAAGTTTAAATTTGAATCGGGACGAATTTCTTCTCCGTTCTTCAGTAGTCTCATTAATAAAGTGGTCGTTGATGACCAGAAAAATGGTTTCAAAAAGTACTTCGAAGAAGAGTATGGGAAAACCAGGACTGCCGACCACAAGTTAGTTGCAAATTACCTTCTTCTACGTAACATAAGTGTGCAGAAAGTAATTATTGAATTATTACTAAACGCGAGAATAAGAGAGGATCAGTTTGTAACAGCACGGATGTTGTTAGATTTTATCTATTGCATCCTAACAGGATCAGATTATCTATTTGATAATTTATTCAATGGTGGTGACAATGAATTGCTCGAAGCAATTTCAAAATTTGATCCTTCAATAAAACGTGATAGTGATATAGACAAATTCATATTGAATAGGGCATTAGATATCACCGATGGGGAGTTTATCGAATTCCGCAATGAGTTAAAAGATAAATTCAAAATTACAGGGCCGTTAAATCCAGCATCAGAAGTCCGATTAATGTATGTGCTGAGACATACAGTATTAAATAATAACTACCCTGCAAAATTTATAAAATCGTTTAAAGACTATCCCGAATTACTTTACAGGGAACTGTGGGAATTACATCGTATATACCAGGGCAACTCAGATCATCGTAAGAAAATAAAAGCATTTTATGATGATATCGTGTTTTCAGCTATTGATGGTTTTGCGAATCGCAATGCACCTTATTTATCAAAAGATCAATTTTATCTCTCCTCGCATGGTGAATATGATATTGCCTCCGAAATAGAACTTGAAGTTTGTGACGAGTCCTTGACCGAGCACGACAGCAATAACATCCACGCCTTTAATCTTCATATTAAAGCCAACGACGAACGCCTAGATCCTATCCCACTGAATATTAATCTACTGGCTTTAATGCTTGATGTTGTCTCGGGATATCGCCCAAACGTACATGACAAAAGTAGTGTTGTCATCTTAGGCGATTTGGTGACCAAAATTACTAGCAGAGCCAGTGAAGCAGATCAGTTATTTCTTTTTAAAAATGGCAATCGTTTAGCCAGAGTAAAGAAGAATTCAACGGGAAATATTAAGGTAAGCGGTTAAAAGCTATGTCAATAATAAAATCCGATCTTAAGCCGTCAAGCAACGTATTGAATAGTTACTTTCCAGCGAGGACAAATGTCAAAGAAGGAGATTTTGATTGGGGTGTGGCCAAAGCCATTGTGATTAGGAACCTATATAGAAAAGATATTAACTCGAAGCTTAAAAAGATTCAGGCAGAATCATCACAGAAAGAAAAGGTAATATTGGATGTATTTTTAAAGCAGTGCAAAGAAGATTTTCTGTTGAAACTCGACGACGAGGCGCTATGGGATTACATAAAGGATATGTATTTCGAAAACAATGCAATTTATGAAATATCCCCAGAATTCCTACTCTTCAAACTCGCACCGTTAACAGCTAGTTCGTCACAGCACAACCTGGCAAATATGTTCTCAAGTATGATGCGCGGGTATGGTCTCAAGGAATCCATTGCCACTGTTAATAATTTCCTCGAATCTCACATTTTATCGAGTTTGAGATCAGAGAACATTTTAGAGGATTTCGATGCCGGTACACGGCTCCTGTCCAAAGGTATTAACGAAGATGCCTATCTTCCTTTTCTAAGTGACTGCTTTAATCAAGATTTGGACTTCTTAGCACACAGACCCAAGTACATGTTGCAGCAGTTGGAGAACTTGCTTCGTCTGTATGGTTACTTATATACAGCACAGTTGGCGCTCAACATTAAAAACCTGGAACAGGAGCCGTCGCCAAAGCCTCTTTATTTCATCATGGAAAATGAAGCCGCAAGCAGAGAAAGGCCAGATCTTGTTCGTCACGGACATCAAAGTGTGCAACGCTTCATCCCTTACATCTTTCCTTATCTATCAATGTCTGAAAGCTTGCAGGATACAGATAAAGAAAATAATCAACACAGACTCCCACTTTGGAAATTAATAACAAAACTTAAACCTGAAGATACTCCAAAACTAAAAAAATATGCCGAAGATTTTTCAAAAAATAGACATGACGGCGATGATTTCAAATTTCCATATGAGGATGAAAATGATGATCCGAAATATTGGTTGAATTGTCTTCTAATTGAAGCCGTTAAGCAATTTGACAAGAAAAAAAGCCGTGCAGCAGCCAATGAAAAATTTATAAAAACAACGGAAATTGAGCTGTGCTCAGAATTTGTAAAAGCCAGAGGTCAAGTGGGAAAAGTATTGGTCATGAATCAGGACTACATATCACTGATAACTAACTTGGCTGTCGGGAGTGCAGATAAGCTCCGCTTTCACGAGCTTTTAGAGTCGTTCAAGCTTCGAGGCATTTGTTTCGATAGGCAAAGTCAAAAAGCACTGATTCAATTTTATGAACGAGTGGGAAACGTGGAGCGTATGAGTGACAGTGGAGATGCAGTTTATGTCCGTAAAACCGTTTGAAGATTTTGTCGTATCCCACTTTCTATCCTTCGCCAAGGATCGTATTAAGCCGGGTTTTAAATATCAATTCAAATCCCCAGACGTGGAAAATAGTAGAAAAATCTATAAGTCATTTCACGCTCAGAGAGAGAGGCTAGGATTTTTAACTTTAAATAATACAACATTAGTTTGGGTAGAATGTCACGGGGTTAAACTCATTCCAGTAATTCATAAAGAAAATGATGGGATTGGGTACACCGAGAACTTTATTACTTACTTAAGAGATGAGGTTTCCTCACAAAAAGGTATCTTCAAGGATACTGCTTTACTAATCCTACATAATAGTATGTTGGATACTATTATTAATAGTTCGGAAGATATTGCATCCCCAGGGGGTATCTTTGACCCAAAACAAATTAAAGAATCACTTTCTTTGCTCATCAATAATAACGACGCAATAGACGGCCAAGCAGTATCAAAAATCTTATTAGATTACCAGTACGACCTTATTCTTGAAGAAAAGGGGAGCTTGTTTGGTTTTGAACCACTGCATAATGCAATGTTAGATGGCGATATTAGATTCCATGAAATACAGCTGTTAAATGATCCAGCAATTCTGAAAATGGATTCGCACGTAGATCAGATTCGCAAGAGGTTAGACCAAAATAAAATCATATATGATGACATTAGCAATGTTGTTCAGCATTATCCTGATCAATTAGTTGATTGGTTACCTCAGTTTAGTGAGCAATTTATCCGCAAGCATTTCAACGTCAACGACGATATAAACTCATGGAAGACATCGCTATCTCTGGATGAGGTATTGAAGGAGATTGAAAAAAATAGCATACAAAATCTTGAGCTTCGAGATGAAACGTCCGCAAGTGGAGATATTTTAGTTCGCACAAAAAGCGAAAGTAAGTCAGCTCAAAAAGAGCGCCATATCATAATAGTTGCGGACATAGACAGAGCCGACTTCGATTTGAAGTTAGATTTTGTGGGGGCAAAGATAAGCAGCGATGAAATTAAAGTTAGTGATAAGGAAAAATCTATCAGCCGCTCTAACTTGAGTGTCACTGGTACGGCTAAAGGTTCTTCAATCTGTGTAATGGGAGAACTATCTAACATTCCTGTGTATTTTACGGTGTCACTTGATCGACCAAAGCCTTCGGAAAAATTTAAATTTAAATGTCTCGTTGTAAGGCGAGAATGGTTCAACATTGATGCCATAGCAAACTCATATCTCGTTAACCCAAACAAAAAATTAGTAATATTACAAACGCAAGATTGTGAATTACAGATCGGACTTGGCACCAACGAAAAAGCAGTAACGGAAGTTTCTTCAACGGATATTTCTTTTGACGTAAATCAGCATTCAATTCTAAATTTTGAGAATTTGGCAAACGAAGTTGAGACTATTAGCTTTAGCATATCAAATGGCCCTGCATCTCTGAAGTTTGAGATTGAAGGGGCCGCGGCATCCGAAAATCTTATACTGCCACTAATATTCGATCTAGAAAGAGGGAGCAAGCTTTTCACCGATACTTTAAATGGCACATTTAATCGAACTAAGCAAAAGATTTATATTGAAAATAAAGAACTAGAAACAAGCAAGTCCAGACTCGATTTTTTGAATTACGAAGCTCTTTGGATTGATGAAGGCATCCTTGCTGTCAATGGTACAGAACGTTTAAAAATACAAGATATCGAAAGTATTGCTCCTGAAATTGCAGAATCCTACAGTGCCCTATACGAGCACCTTAGAGAGGTTAATACACTACCCTCTTTAAGTGGGTGGGGCAGCGAGTACAGAAGCTTAGTTAGACGATTAGTCGATGCTTATTACCAATACCTAACCAGCATTCACATTAATCAATTCTTGGATCAGTCTCATAAGAAGCTGTTAGAAATCGGCTTCCACAAAGATATTTATGGCGAATGGATTAGTTCTGTACACCCTCTAGTACTATCGTATTATCTAGATCTGTGTGAAAGGGCAAGCAAGGAAGATCCTGTTAGTTACCTCAATTTGCCGAGCGTCACACTGGAAAGACTAAATCCACAGGGCTTGTTACCTTATTTATTTGATGAAAAAAATGAATTTTGTTACGTCAAGGCGGAGCCAGATAACAGTTTCTGGCT
This sequence comes from Gammaproteobacteria bacterium, assembly GCA_021151625.1. Taxonomy (GTDB): domain Bacteria; phylum Pseudomonadota; class Gammaproteobacteria; order Pseudomonadales; family Cellvibrionaceae; genus Cellvibrio. The sequence continues at coordinate 8,682 of JAGKWY010000021.1, forward strand.
TCGCTGCGTTCCCCAACAGGATACCAACTACAGTTATGTAACTAAGGTAGTTAGGGAGAAGGTGCGTGAATTTACAGAAATTTTTTCTCACCTATTCAAGTTTAAAAACCAAAATGTAAAACCTACGCTAATCATTAACTCCGTAAACAACAATGATAATAAAGAATTGTTTGTAGGTTTAGTCGAATATCTGATTAGAAATAGGCAACAAAGTGTCAACATCCACGTAAATCTCTATGATGATAGCTTTTCCTTCACGGAATTTGACCGCTTTTCAGAAATGTCGAGTTACGAATTAATCAAAAAAACTTACAACCTTAATTTAAGCAGAACAAAAGACTTCGCTGACACCGTTGTCGACTTGATGCGTACGCACATTACATATAGTAAATTCATACATACCAAAGTCGAATCACAAAAGTATGCTCATCTTACGTTTTTCAGAAACAACCAGAAGGTCGAAGTAATAGATGTGAATCCAGAGGAGAAGCTCTCTGGTATCTGCGCTCACGGGCTTATAACGGGCGAGGCATCATCCAATGAAAAAGGGAATTACATTACTGGTTTTGGTACCGCAAGATTTGATCACAACTCGTCAGTCTGCACCAAACTTGCCTTACTTTATGGCAGATTGATTAAACCCTCGAGAAAAAGCACGTTTGAATACCGAGATAACAGCGCAATTGCACTTGCTGTTAATGATCGATTCAAAACTCAGTTAGAACGCTCGTACGCAAGCTCCATCTGGACAACAGTAATTGATCCAAAAGTGACTCTCGATTTCTTTGAAAGCACAAAAGACATGTTACTTATTCATTATTCAGATCAATACACCAGCTCCGCTGGCTACGATGCCATAACCGTGACGCGTCAGACACAACTATACGACAAGGTGTTAGAAAAAGATGAAGGCGGTCTAATTACCGAATTTAATGCATTTAATGGCGAGTGGTTATTAAAGCTCATTACCGACTCTTCTAAAGGACACAAGGAAAAAAAAGGAACATTATCTGCCTACAAGTTAGTGAGCATACTTCTTTCAAAGTCAGATATAGTCTGGGTTCCGATTTCGGCCGCGGAGCTAGTTAGGGTCTCCGGAAACATAGGGTTGAACATATCAGAATCCGAATTTTCTCGGTTTGTGCATGGATTTAAATCTGGACCGATTTCCGACGATGTCTTGTTCGTTGGCTTTAAAGAGGAAAGCTTATTTTTGCTACCACTCGAAGTAAAAACAGGATTTGGCTATGATGCAATAAAAGCCATAAGACAGGCTAAGGAGCTTGGCCGATATTTGGCCCACATTCTTAACAACAAAAATTTAGCCTCTTTATTATACCGTAGCTTGTTCGTACGTCAGGCGATTCTGCAGATAGAAAAGTACCAGCTATATAAAGTTTATCCCGATGGTTATTTCACACCTTTTCTTGACCGAAAAGAGTGGTGGCTACAGGGAGACTACACATTGGCAAAAATTGATAACTATCCGGAGGGCTTTGTCGTCGCTAACTTAGAGAGCGACAAGTGTCTCTCCACTTCTGTGGAGCTAGCTGAGGGAATTTTAAAGATTGAAGTACCGTCCAGCTTTCTGAAGGCAACAATTTCCACCCCGTTGCAATCTCTTTGGAATGACCACAAATTCACAGCCATTGCTAGCATCCCTGATTTTTACTTCTTGGATGGCAAAACCCAATCTCATGAAATCGAGCAATCTCCCACCTTGGCATCCCCCCAAGAAGCTCCCTTTTCAACTAATTTTGGTTCAACTAAACCAGATAAAAAGGACGAGTTACCACCGGAACCAGAAGTAGTCTCTCCAGAAGACAGCCCTTTAACCGGTGCACAAAACTTGGAAAACAATTTGAAAGTCCTGGTTGGACATGATGTTAATCACCATGATCCCGTTTACTGGGAACCGACCAATACGGCCAAGTTTATGAATACGAATTCGGGAATAATCGGAACGATGGGAACAGGAAAGACCCAATGTACAAAATCTATCGTAACTCAGTTGTATAGATACCAGAATTTAAATGTCGATGCTAAGCCAATTGGTATGCTGATTTTTGATTACAAGTCAGATTACGTAGATGACAAATTTCTTCAAGCTACTAATGCAAAAAAGTTCAATTTGCACCGTCTGCCTTACAATCCACTAAGTCTATTTGGCGATACGCCAATGCTTCCCGTTCACACAGCGCGTGGATTTTCCGAGACGATGGCGAAGGCCTTTGGGTTGGGTCAAAAGCAGCAACTGAGGTTACGCAAGCTTATTGCCGAAGCCTATGAACTTGCCGGAATAAGCAAAGTAGATTCCAGTACCTGGTCAAAGCCAGCGCCGACAATCGCAGATATTTGGGCACTATTTATCGATCAAGAAAAGGTAGAAGAGGATTCACTGTATGCTGCACTTGAGTCACTTTATGAGTTAGAAGTATTCGAAACTGACACAAATAAGTGTACCAGTCTCTATCAACTGATTGATGGAATTCGTGTGGTCGAATTAGCAGGATATCCACCACAGGTACAGAATTTGGTGGTGGCGCTAACGTTAGACTTGTTTTACTCCCAAATGCAAAAACAAGGCAAACCGGAAGTTAGAGGTGACTTTAGACAAATCACAAAGCTTATTTTAGTCGATGAAGCTGACAATTTTATGTCGCAGGACTTTCCCAGTCTACGGAAAGTACTTAAAGAAGGTCGCGAGTATGGTGTGGGTGTGATTCTTTCTACTCAAGATATAACGCATTTCAAAACAAAAGAGAACGACTATTCAACATACATTCTTAGTTGGGTTGTTCATCGTGTATCTCAAATAAGCAATCAAGATATTAAATCTCTGTTTAATAAAGATGACAAAAGTGAGCAAGAATATTTAATGAAAACGATTCGAGAGCTCGAAAAACATCACAGCCTTTATGTGAATGGCGATAAGAAGGTTGTAAAAATTAAAGATAAGGCATTCTGGGAGTTAGATTTATGAAGCATTGGAGCTCATTTTTCAGCAATGTCTGGACGACTTTCGCCACTGGATTTGATCGTCCAGGACCGTTTCTGTATTTCATTTCCATAATTGTTATCGCAGGTGGTGTTGGCATTTGGTTTCCCTGGATATCAAGTGGAATTTATGATGACAACTCAATAATGACGTACGTATTCGCGTTACTGGCTGCCTCAATTGCCGACTACCTAATAGGATCAAATACGCATAAAGATAATAAAGATATTTCAATTGCAGTAATTACATTCGTGGTCTTTGTAATCGCGGTGACAATACTCAGTGTAATCGTTGATCATTGTTTATTGAAGAATATACTTAGAGGATTGTCTTTATTATTATTGTGGGCTTTGTGGTGGTTTTTATTAGATCATACGAGATTTGACATTGACCGCAAGACGATTGCTAACGCCACTATTGGGGCAGACTCGCCACAGAGCGACATAGAAGAAACCGGACTTTCCGCTTTCCAACGAAGCAGGAGCACACAATCTTGAGCGAGTCTTTTTTGAGAGTACCAGCAATTAAAGTTAGCCAACCACTAGGCGATTTCTTTGTAGCGAGCATCAAGGCTAAGGATCTTTTGGAGCTTTGCTATTCAGCGCCTGCTGAATCCGTAAGTAGTGGCATGGGCGTCGAAGGGACACAACGACTTGAAAGTGGTAAACGTCTACGGGAAATTAGTGAATATATTCAAACTCATGAAGCAGCCTTTCCTAATTCCATAATTTTGGGGGCGAACTACGACATTAACGCCAATTTAATTACAGAAGAATTAGCTTGGACTGCCGAAAAAAAGGGTGACATTTTCGAATTAAATATTCCTACTAAATCAAGAATTGCTTCGATAATTGACGGTCAACATCGACTGATGGCATTCAACAACGCCCCGAATAAATGTGGTGATATCGAGCTTTTATGCTCAATCTATTTAGATCTTCCTATTCCATATCATGCATATATTTTCGCTACTATCAATTTCAACCAGAAGAAGGTGGATAAAAGTCTAGCGTACAACTTATTTGGCTTCGATATTGAAAAATCTAATGCTAGTGGATGGACCCCGGAAACAATGGCAGTCTCGTTTTCCAGAAGATTGAATATTGATGCCAATTCTCCTCTTAGGAATGCTATTTCTCTTGGTGTAATAACGAACGTTGAAAGAGAAAACGATGAACCCCACCTAAAGCGCATCAAAGTGTCTATGGCTACAATTGTCGACGGAATTCTGAAGTTGATATCCAAAAATCCTAAACGGGATAGAACAGATATCATGAAATTGAGTAGCGATATTCGAAGCCGGCAGGTTCTTCCAGCTGACGGAGCTCCGCTGAGAACCTTGTATATTCGTGGATTCGATGAGGCAATTTATGAGGTAATTAGAAATTACTTCATTGCGGTTAATGAAATTTTATGGTCCTCAACCGAGCATGAATCGTACATCCGGAAAACTGTGGGCATTCAAGCTCTCTTTGATGTTCTTGCCGTAATCCTTAAAGATTTTGAAAGCAAGCCAGAGGGAGAGGTAGACTTCTTTCGCAAAATGTTAAATCCATTGAATGGAATGGATTTCAAAGATGCACAAGCCTCAGGAATAGGTAGGACTAAAATCAGAAATCAAATACTTGAAAAACTTAGATTAAAATGAGTTGAAACAAGTTCATACTGGAGGAGCTGACGCACGCATGGTCAGCTCTTGCACTTGTGCTCCTGTTAAAATGCGAGCAATGCAGACAAGTTTTTCGAGCTTTCAATTAAGACGGACCCATCATCAATATGTTTTATCCATGCGTAATAGAGTTCTCGTTTATTTAACGATGGATAGATTTGTCTCAAAAGCATTTCAACAATTTCGGGATGGTCACCAAGCCAGGAATGCTTATCTAATTCACGACCTTTAGTGTCTATTAAATCTTTTTCTGGATTGTATCGATAACTACCCTCAATAGATTTAAAAAATGCGACTCGAGCCCCAATGTTTGGGGTTAATCCAGTATTCCCTTGTAATCTCATCAATGATTTTAGAGCCTTCTCGGATATTCTCATTTTATTAGGCAGCATCAGTTTTGCCTCCAGAAATAACCTTCGCTATAACATGAGTTACCTTCGCGCGAATTGTAGTCTACTGAGAATGCATGCGATATTTCCGGCGAAAGCTCATTATAAAACTCTTCATCAATCTCCGTGTCTGTCGAGAGAATTAAAACCTGGTGGCTAGCAATCGGAAAGTAATTTTTAATTAAATTACTTCTATGCTTGGAATCTAGGCGCCCTAACGGAGTATCGATAATAACTGGAAGATTACGACCAGAAGTTCGACCCAACGCCTCTAACATCGATATTGCATAAATTTGTCGCTCACCAGCCGACAAAGACTGCTTATTTATAGATTTTCCATGAGCGTCTGTTAATGTGACAGAAAATGTTTGCGGATGAATGTGGGCTTGAATTTCCATATCATCTTTTCTTGCCAATTTGCTAAACGACTTAATGAATTCTTTTTCTAAAATCTCTAGCTTTCTATTCTTAGTTTTTTCCGCAAACTCTTCTAACATCAACCGAGTGTTTGCTGCCAACTCGATGCCCTGCCCATGAGACATAGATTTCCGATACATCTCATTTAAATCACGAAGTTTTCGTAGGCTATCCATCGCATCGCGCAGATACTTTTTTGAAATCTCTACATTTTCAGTTAGTTGTTTTTCAAGTGACACTCTTCTCGTTTGTAGGTTATTTAGCTCCCCGAGAACATCGTTAATCCGAGACTGATCGGGAGCGCGAGCGATATTCTTTGCTGCCACATCGAGCTCCTTTTGAATAGCCTCAATGCTCTTGCTCAATTTTTTTGCTTGCGCTACTTGCTGTGGAACATACGTGCAGATGACACCCTGAATACGTTGAAAATCTCTTTCAGAAATATCATGTACTATATTTGCGTCTTTCTTTGAGTCCATTATTCCGGAGAATGATTTTTCTATAGCAGACTCAAGTGTTCGTTTATCAATGTTTCGATTTAATTCTCTTCGCAAAGAATTCAGATGCTTAGAAATTTCTCTGCGGGCATTAATATTAACTTTAGTATTTTGTTCGGACTCTAATTGTTTTAAAAGCTTTGCTAAAGACTTCTGAGCGAACGCAAATGGAATGGAGTCGGCAAACAGCTCTCTTATTTCATTCGTTGCGCTATTTTTCTGTTTAATCAGCTGCTCACTACGCGCCTCTTCCGCTTGACGTGATTTTGCCCAAGCTCCACCCAAATCATTAAGACGTTGAGTTACCGAGGCAATTTCTTTGTTTAATGCCGTAAGCTGGGTTTTTAAGGCGTTACCATTTTCTAAGCTGGCCTGGTACTGTTCGTAAAGTAACGTATAGCTAGCTTCATATGCTTTCAATTCTTTTCCAATTTCTTTGGGGAGCTTTGCTTGAGTATTCTCTTTCAAATAAATACCCAAATCTGCTCTCAGGCGCTCGATGATATCTAATCCCAAAAGCCTTTTAATAGCATAGGAAAGCGACTCGTTATTAGTGTCTTCAGCGAGATCGGCTATCTTTTCTCCATCGAAGAAAAATAAATCTGCAACCCCAATAGGTATAAGCTCATTCAAAAAACTTTGTAATTGTTCATAGTTGAGCCCTTCTAATGGTTTCTCATCCTGTTGAACTTCTAATAATTCAATGAGCTTTCCTTTCTGATTTTCCCAATTGCGAACAACTCTATATTCATGGAAACTTCCTTGTTTTCCGTAACTAAAACTGAGCTCTATAGCTGCTGAGTGTGGCGCAACGACACTTTTTTTCGGCCTGTGAATATAATCGCTTAGTTGATTGTGGTAGGCTTGAAGAGATACATTTCGACCAAGACTCGCACGGCCGTAAAGCGCTAATCGAATCGCCGTCAAAGTGGTAGTTTTTCCGGCACCGTTCAACCCACCAAAAAGAATAATAGGACGCCGTCTTCCATATTTTATTCTTGGCGTGAGATTAATAGAATGCTCGCCACTAAATACACCAAAATCGCGGATTTTTAATTCGTTTAATATCAATTTGTTAACTTCTCGTATTCTTTAGCGAGTTCTTTTAGCTTATCGTCATAGCCCACATCCAGTCCCTTCAATTTGGACTTGTGAGTGCTCGCCTCCATTTTCGCTTTAATAGACTCTAAAGATCCCCAATCCTGATTGAGTAATGAATCTACTTTACTCATCATTCCAACTCGTCTTCCAAGCCCATCCATTGATAATTCAAGCTCTATAAGCTTCATTGCCAGCTCTGCTGGAACTCCGTGTTCCGCTCCTAATTCCTTGAGCAAATCAGCATCTGCTTGAGTGAAAGCACCGGCATCTTGATCTGCCCAATTCAAATCAACCCCATAAATCTCACGATATATTTGAGGTAACGAATCTGCCCAATCTGGTTCATTTGGGTCAAACATCCACTCCCTACGAATTGCATATAGCTCTTCGGGTTGAATCAATCGAATATCTCTTCCTTCATCCCTTAATTTCTTTTCAATCGTCAATAGTTTCCTCAACCAATCCTGCCGTGTTTTCATCCAGTAGGGGCCAGGAATAGTCTTTAGTTCGGTGCTGCTATCGTCATTTATTGCCTTGTTGGCGTAATGAACCTTGCCGGTTCTTCGTTTGAAATTTCTGTATCTATCCTTATTGGCGGGTATGGTGCTTTCATAAAGTTCGCTTCTAAAATCCTTTAGGTGCTGTAACCATGTCTCCCCAGATTCGATAAGCCCCTCCATTGCACGATCTTTTGTAACTACGGTACATGTCCAGCAGCCAAATCGTGAGTTTCCACAAGAGGGTGTGTTGGTATCAATTACCAATGGGCACTCACCGGCATTTGAATCTTTATACAAATCAAATAATTCAAAATGGTCACCGCCCCAAGGAGCCGGAGCACCCAGTAGATACATCCAAACATCATCAAACGTCCAATCCTGTATTGGAAGATAAGTAAATGCGCCAGGTAATGATGCATGGCGGGAAAGGCTTGAACCGTCAATTCTATGTTTCGCAATTACTTGCGCTCTTGAGGCGCTTTCTTCAGAGCGAGCACCCAATACAACGATTACCTCTCCAAAGCGAGTTACCTTATCTAAAATAAACTCGCTTACTGGATTAATTTTCATTCGCTCTGTGCACCAACGAAAACTTTGTGTTGGCGCTGGATAGCCCTTACCCAATAAATTTGACCAAAACGTTTGATCCATCTGGGGGGTAACTTTATGGGCTGAAAAAGGAAGTTTTGATTGCTTTGCGTGTAAATTGACTTGATTCACTACCCCATCAATCATACCGACAACCATTGGAGTTTCGACCAAGGTGTCTGATGAAATAACATATATATGCTTACGGCGCTCAGCAGGCTTTAACTTTTGAATGGCAACATAAACCAGAGAAAGGGTTGCCGTACTATCTTTACCGCCACTGAAGCCAACCACCCAAGGCTTTTCATCTTCTAAATAAAGCGTTTGTATTTCCTGAATGAGATCAAGCAATGGGCGCCCGGCCATACTGGTTTCAACCAGCATTTCATCCATAGATTTATAAAGTGTTTTCGATTTAGCCATTTGTGAATTGCTTTTCCAGGATTAAGCATTCTGCACTTAACGGTATGCCGATATGCTTTCTTATTAAATTTGCGGTTAAACCTACATTTGTCCGTGCTTTGCTCAGCCTACCCAACATTAATGCCCTACCTTCCCAAACGGCGGAACTAGATCGAGCCCAATCTATCTCTTCTAGTTTCGCTAAAGACTTTTTCCAATTCTTTGGTTTTAGGCTCAATAAGTCAGCGCCTGCCAACCCTAAGGCATGTAATGCGACGCCGTGAGCGTGTACATAATTTTGACGTAAGTCAGCGGTACTCACTTCTTTTCGTTCCGCAGCTTTCCAATCAGGCATATGTGCGCACACCTCATTCCAATAAGATGCGGCAATTTGCTTTTCTTCAAGCGAGGCTGAATCTTTCGCAGATTTTTTTAGAAGACTACGACTCGCCAACTTAATACTACTCAGGGTAAATAACTTACTGCTACGATTAGAAAGGCTGGATTTTTCCATATCGGTCAGCCTTCGGAAGCATTCGACATTCTCTACCACGTATCTCGCGAGCTCCGCACACGGGTCTCGATGGTCATAAAGGGTACTAAGGGAATCGTTAGGGCGAACTGCATATTTATTTAAATCGGCGAACATTTGTTGGCTTCGCTTTAAGTCCTCATCAACGAAGAAAAGCACTGGAATATGGTCATGGCCCAACTCGTGCGAAGCTTTAATGGCTTCTTCTATCGCAGCTCTGCGATGCTGCCCATCATTGATCAGTATTTGAGCATCCATGGATAATGTGAGCATTCCCAAATTAACTGCGGGGCCAGTATCAGCTAAAGGCTCGAAATGCACCTGTTCACTCACTGATGCGGTGATTGCGGACAAGGTATAGTCTTGAGGATTTGAAATCAGATATTCACTGATTTCAGGAATACGGCTTTTATTCAAAATTCGCTGAGCCCTAAGCTCGGCAGGCACCTCTTCTTCATCAAAGATGAAGATTTTTGGAATTATACGCATAGGGCACATTGCGATATAGCATGGTCTACCAGCCTGAATTCCTCTCACTGCAGGAAATGTATGGCTGTATTCCCTAATCAACGTCTTGGCCATGGTTATACTCGAGAGTCTGGAGTTTTTTACCTTAGGGATGATATATTCATCGATATCTGGAAGTCAATTTTTAACATACAGAATTACTATGCTTGTCATAATTTGTGCAAATTTGCGCCTAACTTGTCAAAAATTAACGTCCAAATCGTTACAATTGGGACATGCTTATGAAAAGAGATAAAGATCAAAAAACTGATGTAGGCGTTAAACTTCGATGGCTTTCTAGCAAGGAGACCATGCGAGCATTAAAGATATCTGGCTGCGACTTAATGCATAAACGAGAACGAGGCGAACTTAAATATCGCAAACAAGGAAATGCTTATTACTACCTAATAGAAGAATGAGCTTTTATTTTCATACCCTGTGAATTTTTGGAGGTTTCGCTAAGGTGGATTACAAAGAATTTTCGACTCTTGTAAAAGCTGTCACTTTCGGCAAGCAACTTCCAGACGCCGTGTACATTCATGAAAGCGCTCTTCATACAATTCCTGAAAAACTTTTGCATTTAGTTTCAAAAGTTGCAATCGCGCTAAAAATTCAAAGAAACCAATGGAATTTATTAAAGCTATATAAACGAGATTTTAAGATATCTCTATTGTTCTACCCGAATTTTGATACTGAAAGTTATCCAGTTTTACATACGAGCTTTACCATCGACCTTCAGAGACTGTCGATGCGAAGAGCTGAGTATGGCCAAACGGATAACCCACCAATCCTTCATAGAAAAGAAACCTTCGTCACTTCAGATTATCCACAGGCTGAGCTTTTTAAAAAAATCACTAAAGAAGCCGAGGATATCGGACTATTTGAGAACGTTCGAACTATTGGCTTTAAGAAAAACTGGGAAAAATTAATAGCCTCAAAAGGCTATTACCTTGACGAAGAGGGTCGTTTGCTACGACGACCTCAAGAGACACAAATATCTACCAAAGGAACAACATTTTCCGAAAAAATCCAACGACATCTCACAGCGATAGATCGCAATAAACTTTCAAGTCCAATGCAAATTATAGCAAGGCATAATTATCTTAATGGCGAAATGTCTGTTTTAGATTACGGCTGCGGAAAGGGAGATGACGTAAGAGAGTTGGAATCTCATGGTATTGATGTATCTGGATGGGATCCGGTGCACAATCCGGAGGGTATTTTAATAGAAAGTGATATTGTAAATTTAGGTTTTGTATTGAATGTTATTGAAGATAAAGAAGAGCGAAATGAAGTGCTTCGCCGCGCATGGACTTATACCAACAAATTTCTTATTGCCTCTGTAATGATTGCGGGAGAATCTCATATAAGACAATTTAAGCCTTATCGCGATGGGGTAGTGACAAGCAGGAATACTTTTCAAAAATATTACACTCAATCAGAATTTCGTGGATACTTGGAATTGGTTCTTAACGAAAGCGCGATAGCCGTTGGGCAAGGAGTATTCATTATTTTTAAGGATAAGATTGAAGAGCAAAAATTTTTACTTGAAAGGCAATACGTAAAACGTGATTGGCGACAGCAAACCCAGAAAATACCTAAACTTAAGGTTCGCCAAAATGAAGAACTTAAGCTTGATATGTATTCAGATCTATTAAATGATTTCTGGGCGAGAATTCTTGATCTGGGGCGAATTCCTACTAATGACGAGTATGAACACTCATATCAATTAAAAAAAATATTTGGATCACATAAAAAGGCTTTCGAAACACTTACCTCCATTTATGACGCAACTATTTTTGAGGAAGCTAAAAAATCGCGAACTAATGATTTGTTAGTGTATTTTGCTCTCGGGCTTTTTGACAAACGAAAGACTTATAGCCACATGCCGGAAAGCTTGAAGCGCGATATCAAAGCTTTTTTTACCACCAATAAACTCGCCATTGAGGCAGCAACAGAGATACTTTTTAGCGTAGGTAGTTCAACGTTAATTGAAAAGAAAGCAAAAGACTCATATTTAGAAATGAAAACCGGCGAATTTGTTGGCGGCCATAGCTGGATACTTAATAAAGATTTAATACCTAAGCTCCCTCCCGAGCTGAGAATTTACATCGGGTGCGCAACACAACTGTATGGTGACCTTTCCGCCATTCAGTTAGTTAAGATCCATTTTACTTCAGGCAAAGTTAGTTTAATGTCGTATCGGGATTGGGACAAAGAGATACCTTACCTGATAGAACGAATAAAAATAAAATTGCGCGAACAAGACGTTGACTTTTTTGACTATGTTGATAGATATGAGCCGCCCCCACTCCTGAATAAACATTTATTTATCTCCCCCTAAAACAGATATAACAAAGAAAAGAGTTACTCCAGTTTTGGGATTATCTATCCAGCCCTCAAAAAGAGTGGGTTATTGGGAATGCGCGATTCAAGCTTTTGAATTATGCAATCATGTGCTTCCCCATGTCGGAGGCAGTAATTGCTTGATAGGCAGTTTGAATTGCTTTTTTTAAAACCCACTTGGGCAACCCAGTCTCCTCTCTCAGTTGCTTATATGCATGCTTTCTAGACTTGGGCGCTCGATTCTCAGAGACATCGAGAAAATACTGCAGCGCTTGTGTTTGCGCCAAATAGACTTTTCTCAAATGATCCTGATCCAAATATGATTGATGCCGATCAACAATCAGCCTGACCTGAGCAGGAAACCTATACTCAAGATATCCAATAGATACTCCAAGCGCTTTTGCAGTAGCTTTTAACGATATGGGAGTATCGTCAGATTCGTTCAGCTCCTTCAATCTTTTTAGAAAAAATTTGTGATCTTTTACTACTCTGACAGATGCGTGCAAAAAGTTTTTTGGGAAAAATCGCGAATCATCAAATCCCAAGGATTGCGAGACTTTTGTAGCATTGCCACACATAAGATCAAACAAAGAAATTCCTAATTGAAAACATAATTTCCGTGCATCATTCAGGCTTAAAGTCTTCTTTTCATTCACAACTGTCAGGAGTTTATCTCTACTGAGAAGGCTATAAAAAGAATCTTCTCTATGTTGCTGCCAATACTGATCAAACAACTCATTCACAGAAATAATTACTCCGTCAGTGGGAAGCTGACGTTCACCAAATTTCTGTATGTCTGCAATCAGCTGTATTATGTCCCACGCATCCTCAGAGCCACAATCCAGATGATAGAATCCTTTAAGCCTACGACTAAGTGGATTTAAACATTGTTGACATATTCCTAAATGGTTAAGCCGCTTATAACTAGTCTGAGTGCAACCACATTCAACGCATTTAGCCAGTAAACTAGTTCGATGTATCGGGCACTTTTGAACAGCTCTAAATTGCCATATCAATTTAAAGTAAGGCTCTTCCTCTAACACCTCCATTTCCGCCATACATTCTGGGCACCATCTAAACCCGCCTAACAACTCGCACTTTGACATATTTAATTGGTTATTAATGAATGATGCACATGTCCCCATAAGCGATTGCCCGGTCAAATACTCAAGCCCACTAATTAGATAGCCAGCCAGCACATTGTTTCTTAAAATGTCCTCGTTTTTTATATAACTTGGCAAACACTGTACCTCCCCAGTGAAGTTGACGTCATTCTTTATTTGCTGATCCACATATTTCAATAATTCACCAACATAAACACCGTGCCTATGAGCCAATCGATGAAGATAGGAAGGCAGAGACTCTATCTCTGCCGTTCCAATCCCTCTTACAGGAATAGGAAATAGTTTTTGGCCCATCTACTCGCCTCCAAGTCTATTTCCAGCAACCTCCCTCTTTGGTTTTTTCTGAAATGGCTTTCCCTTCTTGATTGTTGGTCTACTATCAGATCTTGAATCTTCGCTTTCTCCAGCTCCAGATAAATCACTTTTTTTAGTTTGTAACATTTTCTCTCCAGTTAGAATCTCCTTTCGAATCACTGAAAGATCTAGATCTGATAATCTTGTTCTATATAAAAGCTTTTCATCGAATGGGGTATCACAGTGCAATGAAATTGCATCAGCACGATTGAGCCACCCTTTCAAAAGCCCAATACATCCAAAGCTACCTTCATATAAAAGCTCTGCTACATCAGTTAAAGATTGTAGCGATGAATTAAACGTAATCAACTCAGAATATTTCTTGAGAATCTGGCCGAATGCGACAATATCCTCCGCATTGACATGGTAGCGGGGAAAATGAATTTGATGCTTTCTTCCTAAAAGATGTGCTGCATTCGATAATATGTCTAAAATTGGATACGCCCCGATAAAAACAATAATTGTATTAGTATTTTCTGCCAAACATTTCCACGACTCCATTACCGCCAATGGAGCTTGAGTATCTTTACTCACATACTTTATATGCTGCGCCTCATCAATAAAGATAATCTTTACTCCACGTGCGATTATTGCCTGCTCCAAAGCCTCACGAAGAGTGGACTCAGTTGTTCTGTCGAACTTCTGAATTGCTAAATAATTCTGTAAATCAAGACCATTAACAGAATACAAAGGGTGTTTAACGCTTTTAAGCATCCTTTGAATCATAGCTTTTGTTGAAAAAGCACCATGATTACCTGAGTTTGAAGCCGTAACCCTAATAGAATTCAACTTCCCTGTTCTATCAAAATCATCTTCACCAAAGAGCATGCTGTTTACACGATTAATCAATGTTGACTTTCCAACCCTTGAGGGACCGGTCAAGCAAACAACCTCACCCGGTGATGCACACGATATAATTGCAAATATTTCAGAGATAGCTCTCTGCCAATTTCTGTGGACTATAGGCATGTTAAATTTTGATCCATTAATTATTCCAGACATTTTTTATCTCCCAATTTTCGGTATTCAATGGAGTAATTTCCGCGTTTTTTAGCATTGAAAATATGCACTTTTCATCTTCATTTTCCTGCTCATCGAGAAACTCAAATTCCATAATTTGACTAACACCGGTTGCATTTGAGTCGGCATACAATTTTTTAATTATCCTAACGGCATCCTCATCGGCAGCTCGCTTTATTTTCTGGCGCTCACTGAATGCATCAATAGTAATCAAGCCTTCAACCAATTGTGATATTCCATCCAACGCAGAATATCTATTGATTTTTGAGCTATAACAGGGAACCCATTTACCATCTAATAAAGCGTATATAACATGAGGGTTCTCAGGATCCGTTCTAACCTCTACCGAACTTTTCTTTCCTCGCACCTCTTTGATATCAGGACTCCAATACCATAGTGGGCCGATATGTATTCCTCTTTGAAAATCAATTTTATAAGTATTTGCGTCTACGGCTGTAGCTAACAGGTATTCGTTACTAAGTTTTTGTGAAACTGCCACGAATGGATATTCCCGCATATTTTTTTGCAGCCGAACTTTAGGAGATTCAATTTCAATTCCCCTTGGGTTTGCATCCCTCCAGGCAATAAATGCTTCGAATTCTCGATAGAAATCATAAACTGTAAGAACAGCTCGTTTTTTTGGAGAGCTCTTTCCATCGACACCTCGGGACTCTTTGAAATCAGCCAGATTACCGGGACGCTGGCTAAGCCACTGTTTCTTGAACTCTCCAAACAAACTCTCCACCTCTGCACCATAACGAGAGTGTGCAGATGGACGGAGCACCAGTTCTATCTTGGAATGCGCCAAAAGAGCTGAAAAATATACTGAGCGAAATTCGGCTCCCCTATCTATAATAATTTCTTTAGGTAAAAGCCCATGTCGCCGAGCACAATCACGCATTACTTTTGCGCATGAGAGCTTTGATGGCGATAGAAATGAAATACTAAATGCGAGAACGCAGTTTGTTGCCAAATCAACCATAGCGGTCACCCAAGGCCTGAGCACATGTGCTTCCCCGCCTGAATCAAAAAATACGAGATATACATCTGCCAAATAGTGATCTATTGCAGCACTTTGCCAGGCAAGCTCTGCTTTAAGCTGTCTATCAATAGCATCCGATGGAGATGCTACCGCGTTAGCAGCACGTTTTCCGCCTCGCTTCATTGCGATGATTTCTGGTGGAATTGATCGCAATCGCCGAATGAATGTTGTTTTCGCTACAGGAGGGTACATAGGGTGAACATCTTGAGCACCCACTCGATATCTTATATAGCTTCGATAATCACTAAGCCCTTGAGACTCTGCATGCTCTCCTAAAAGATATTCGATCAGGAACGTCTCTACGACGGTATTAATTTTACATTTTCTATTACCAGCCAAGAACCACTTGGGGATAAGTGCTTGAAATTCACTAAGTCCGTCCTCTGAACCTTTGCTAATTAAATTTTTCCATCGCCGCGTCGAACGATTTCGCTCATTAGCTTCTAGCTTTTGCAATCGATCCAGTGCTTCTTGCGCATATTTGGACGAAGGCATCGCCCCTACACTAATTGGCGATAGCTTTCCCTCTTGATAAATTTTTGGGCCTTTGAACTCATCAACGAATTTCAACAAACGTTTATCTCTTACAACGTAGCAGCCCCTAGGAACTGAAAGTAAGCAGCTCTCCCAATCAAAAAAAAGTTTCTCTTGATCTAACTCTTGTATCAGAGCTGAGTAGTTTTCCAGCTGTAATCTTTCTTTGAGATCATAAAGAG
The DNA here is from genome assembly GCA_021151625.1 of Gammaproteobacteria bacterium. Classification (GTDB taxonomy): domain Bacteria; phylum Pseudomonadota; class Gammaproteobacteria; order Pseudomonadales; family Cellvibrionaceae; genus Cellvibrio. The sequence goes on from JAGKWY010000021.1 coordinate 24,884, forward strand.
ACCAAGAGAAAGACTCATTAAAAGCTGCGTCTAATTTTAATCGGTCTATAAATGAATCGTTCTTATATTGCCTAGTGCGAAGAGCCATCTCTTGATTGAATACTGAAAATTTATTTTTGTTAGAAGATACCCACACTTCGAATTTTATTCCGATACCCTCAAAATATTTTTTTGCAGGCAGATAAATCACCGTACCATCGTCATTCCTTACCCAGTTCTTTGGTTGAGCAGAAATCAGGTTTGCAACAGATTTTTCATTTTTTACTTCAATGACACATGGACCATCCTTACGCAAAACTAGAAAATCTGGTGTGTACCAGTCTTTTCTCTCGCTATTTTTTTTGGTGTATTTAATTATCGGAACTGGCTCAGGCTGATCCCATATCTCAAATACATTTTCATTTCTTTCTGCTAGTACGATGAATGCACGTTCAGCGGTCCGGCTTTCCGTCGAAATCGTTCTTTGCATTTTTTCTGAGTAAAACCATGAACAACTGTTAGTTCTGGCATGAACGCCCACCATCCTGGAAGCTTCCTGTTGTCGAGTTGTGAGAATGTAATCTCTACCATCGACTGAGAGCTGATGCCGATCAAAATGTTGATAAAGCTGGATTTCTGTAAACATAGTGCACCCCTAGCGTCTTCGGCCTCTTCATGCGGACAGGCACAAAGGAGCCTCGAAACTGAATTCGTGATTTGGAAGGGCTTGACTATCGGAAATAAGGGAAGGATACTGTAGGCACCACACCGAAGTAATTTTTCCCAAAGAGCCGGAGACAAGCGATTGTTTCTGGCTTTTTTGGTTTTATGTCATATCAAATCTCCTTCATTTGAGACAGGCTGGGACTGATTGGGACAAACCCATTTTTTCAATGCATGCCGCTACCTCATCCGCTCGAGCCAAATAACCTGATCGCCCATTAAATCGATAAAGACTAATTGGAAGTGTTTTACGCGCATGAGCCTTTCGAACAGCTGCCACAGTTCTATACCTGAGAACCTCAGCCACCTCCTCAATTGTTAGAAGTTGCCCGTATTTTTCTCGCAAATATGTCAGCGTATCTAAAGAAGCTGGCTTCATTCTGTATAACACTCTGAATTCTTGTCTCAAAAGGTCTCTGCGCGTCTCAAATTTAACACTCACATTGATGCAAATCTCGGTAGTATTTATTCAGTTATTTGTCGCTAAATTTGTCCGGAATGCACATGAAATACGCAATTAGAGAACGTCTGCACCAGTTGATGGACAAAAGAACGCCATCAAAAGATGAGGCGGACATCCTTAGAACACTGATTTGGCTAGAAAATATTCTTCAAAGTCATGGAGTTGGAAGAAAGGAGCTTTCTCGTTTAATTGACATGAAGGGAGGAGAGTCCACAAGAACCGTATCGCGGTGGTTTCAAGGAACACACGCCGTTAAGCAAAAACAAGTGGCTGAAATAGCAAAAATCTTTGAAGGAAGCGAACTCATCTACAAACTCCCTGTTTTCAGACTACTGATGAATAAACCAATCCGCAAAACTGAACTTACGAAGATTGTAGCCCCCTACATATCTAAGATTGCGGGACTGCAGTGCTGGGTATTCCCTGACCCTAGCCACCCTGAAAACAAAGATCTTCCATTCCCGCCTTGCTTCATAAATGACACTGAAACCCTCATTGAGAGAGGAGACCTATACGGGTTTACAGCTATTATCTACCTAGTAAGACTGGCTGAAGCAGAGAAAAACGCACTCAACCATATGCAGTATATTCAATGCGCTTACCGCGCTTTGCCTGGATTGTGCCGCCACCCGTTATTTGCGAAATATTGGGAGGAAGCACTAAGCTGCCTGAAAAACATACATTATCGAGAGATGACGTCAATTCTTCTTGTGCGCCCAATTGATGCGATTATCGAAAAGCAAATTTTCTCACCGGAACACATAACCCGACGATTGCTAAGGCCGAGAGACCAGGAGACTCATCGATTTACAGAACTGGAAACTCCGTATGAACTCGCTGACTTTCATTAAGAAAGCATCAAAAATGTGCTGTTTATCAGAACAATGTCCCGTCGACTTATTTAATGAAAAATCGGCAGTTTCACCAATAGTGGCATTGAAATTCTCAAATGTTCTAGGGCGAAGCCCCGTGAGCTGGCTGGCAATGCAACATAATTATGATTTGTGGAAAGCTAAGCAACAATCTGCCTGCAACCTTACAAATCCATAGATTCTAATGGTCTGCTTTTGACTGTAATGTTATGTAATTGATCTGATTCAATATCCAATGTATCTAGACGACTCGGTTGCGCCCAAAGCGAATGAGGTTTATGAGCACGGTGTATTGCTATAAAACGCGGAACAATACACAAATTACCTCTTTGCAATACTCATCTAACGTTGTCATAGATAGAAAGGAGAAAACAGGATGTCTAATTATAAATGGAAGGCAAATCTTTGTTGTATTGCTACATACAAAACACTGGAAGGTGACAATAAGCTTGATCAATTCGAAGAAGAAGATCTTTCTTTTGAGGATGCGAAAGATAAAAAAATGGGAGAGTTACGCTACTACCCTAAGACTACAAATAATCCAGATGTAATAGAGCTCATATCTTATGAGGTGGCGCGAAAATATTTAAAATTAATTGTAAAAGAGTACTCTGTTACGAAAGAAAAATCCCAAATGAAATCTTCAGAGATAATTGTCTTATTGGCTTCTGTATTCAGAAACAAAGAGGCAACTATAGGGGATCTGGCAGGGAAAACAGATGAATTAATAAAGTTTTCAGACGAATAAAAGGAGTTATGATAATGAAATTTATATTTTTTTTCATATTTCTGATGAGTTTCAATTCTGTTTCGGCGCTTTCTGAAGAATCAGATAATAGTAGAAAATATGTCGATAACTTTGATTTAAAGCCTGTCGTATTCGACGCTGAAGAAGCTGAGTCATCAAGCCTCGGCCTAGACTTTTCAATCGATGGGAAATTTATTGATGTAAAGTTTGAATCAGAAGAGGGTAATGATTTGGATCCTGATGCTGCAATAGGCGGCTATGATTTTGCATATTCAGCTAAAGGCTTGGTAGCTGAAAATTCGAATAGCAATCCTAAAGACTTTATTGAAGCAAAGTTGTCCGCAAATTACTTTAGATCAGCGAACTACTCCCTAAAAACCGGGGCTTTTGTTAAGTCTGAGTCAGATCAAAAATTTAATGACCGTCAACTTGTCTATGGAATAACATCAACTTTTGCAAATATTGACAATTTTTCTAAAAATGACATTTTAGCCATTCATTTAAATATTGGCCAAGTAGACCCATCTCAAGACACATCCAGAGAAGCAGTTCTTGGTGAAAATCTTGATACTTATGACCGAGCTGATTTTGAATTCCTGTACATATATAATATCGGAACAGAAAATTTAGATACATTTGAAGTTAATTATAGATATTTTTATGAACTAGATGCTGACCTAGAAATTAAAAACTCAGGTTTAGATAGGTTTAGGCTAACAACATACCGTTTAGGCTTCAAAAATAATCTGTATGTGGCTTACAGCTCTGGTGAATTACCTTTCAACCAAAAAGACAATCAAATTTATGAGATCGGGTTTAGCTATAAGTTTGAGTAGTCTAAATGAATAACGATCAAAATCTGCGGACGTTAAAAGCGCCGCAGTTTTGAACATTAGCAATCCAAGTCACCCACCAACTGTGGCTACCCAGCATAGTTAAATTTCAGCTGAACTTACGATTGTCAATTCGGATCACAATGTCCTCTTTTGGCCGAATATGAACTCAGATTAATTCGAAGACTTGTGTTTACATTTTTCTACGTGCTCGTTGGATGATCGAGAGACCATAAGCTAACGCTTCATTTTCTAGCTTACATTTATCCATTTGGGGAAGCTATTAATGAAAAATTCACACGTTCTTGCTGGCACAGTAATCGCGAGCATTATTGCGATAAATATATGCCTTGCAGCTGAAGGTTCCGCAGTCGCAGCGCTTGGGGTGTCATCAGATGCTGACGCCTGTCGGTATCAGCCCGGGTCACCGTCGGCAGTGCGATTGATTGATCGTGCAAAGTTTTGGTCAAAGATGAAAGAAATCGTCCAACATCAAGAAAGTTTCGAGTACGACTTCTTCGAGCCAGTGAAAAATGCCGATGGAAAACCAGTTAAGGACGCATCCGGAAGGCCGATACTGAAAAAGCGTCATGAAGCCATCTCCTTTAACTCCAAGAACGTTAGAGCAATCCTCAACGGCGCTCCTAAATGCACGATTGAAGGTATCTTTGACTATTGGGAGATTAGCGGAGGTGGCGACCCCAAAGTGCTCGCACTGTCATTGTCCACTGCGTTGAAGGAGTCTAATTACACTTTACAACCCGAATACATCGAAAAACTCACGGAAACCAATCTCCCTTCGTATGCAAAACCTGACAAGCACGGTCGTGCTTACTATGGTCGTGGCCTGACGCAGCTTACCAAAATCGAGAACTACAAGACGTTTGAAAACCGACTCGGCATAAATCTGGTCAATCAACCTGAGTTGGCCGCTATCCGCGAGCATTCTATTCGAATTCTCGTCGACGGCGCACGCCTCAGCCTGTTCAATACCAAATATGGCAAGGTCGAAACCTATTTGAATAACACGAAGTCAGATTGGGTTCGGGCACGAGGTTTGGTTAATCCTGGCAGTTACCGCAAGCGCACCACGGGCTACTTAGCATGCCGGTTCTACGACGCGGTGCAACCAGCCTACCTACAACCTGCGCCGGTTCAAGACACAGCGTTGTGCATGCAGCTCGCTCTGCAGGTAGACGACAACCCTCTTTAAGGTGTCGTCTACCTCTATATATTCCAAGCCTAAGAATACGCATAACGCTGGGTACGGATAAACAACTGACGGTTACGGATGTGCTCCGCAAGGACGACATAACCTCCCGTTCAGTATTACCGCTAGGCCGTTTCATCTATCTTAAGACCTTAAATCCCGTGCTTTGCTAGCGCTGAAAGTGAATTAATATAAACAAGGATATCAAACATCTTGAACACGTTTTGTTTAGACAAGCCGAATAAATTTGACGGCAACTGCAATCCAGAGATCCAATTGACAGCCCCATCAATGAAACTTAGTATTGAGCCGTTGCCTTAGAGGCCTTTTTATATTTTCCTTCCTTCGAGGACTTGATAGCCCAGCGTAAAGCTGGGCTTTCTTTATTTAAACCTATAGATATGTAAAGCGCCTATTAGCTGGCTGATATCGCCGAACAAGATGAGGGGGGATAACGCAAAATAGCTCATCATGCCTGTGATGAATTGAGCAAAAAAGTCCGGTGTACTCTTTATCGGATTTCTCCGAACATCCCGCTCACTGGCTAGGAGGCTTTATAATCCCGACATTAGCACGCCCTTAGGGCTCCGGTCAGTGCTAACCCTATTAGTATACTTACCAATCAAATATTCGAAAACAGCTCAATGTGCCTTTCAGCAATAATCGTCTATTTATTTCTAAACTGATCAGCTAAAGTAAACACAAACGAAATTGTTTTTCTATTTAAAATTAGGACTTCGACCAATTAGTATTGAAGCCTGCCCGAAAGATGGTCGCCCGCCTGGCTTGGAGCGTAGTCCCGCAGGCGGCTCCGGCCAACCATCATAATAAAAAGGCTCCCGTAGGAGCCTTTTAGTTTTCTTAAAAAAATATCCAGACACCACTAGCCGAAGCTTAGAGCCGCCTTGCGCGACTACCTCTTTACAGGCTGGGGAGCACTCAATCTCATCTGGTCAGTCGCTCCGCAACCTTATTTTGAGGCAACAATATACAAGAAGCAAGTTAAATGTCCCGGCATAAATGAATCTGTAAAAGAGGGAAATCAGATTATTATTTTTACGGCTGCCGGCTGAAACCAACACTTTCATGCAACGCAAATTATATCGACCTAAAAAGCTTTATTTTCTATAATAATCATATAGTTAGCATTATGATCAATTAAAAGCAACTTATGGGAATTAATAACAACAGCCTATTCGTTCATTCACACAACGGCCAATCTATCGTGTCAAAAAACGGTCAATCTATGAGGACAAGAACATTTTGAGTATCCGACTCACTCTCTACCCACATGCAGCTTGTGTTTTTAACTTCGCATTCACACAAGCAGGCGGGAGTAATTTATTGCCATAGATTACCCCCCTCCCCGATGATATCAATTTGTATAAATCCCCTGGCTGCGCAAATAATCTTCGTAGTTGCCGTGAAAATCTATCAGGCCGGTTGGTTGCATATCGATAATGCGAGTCGCTAATGAAGATACAAATTCGCGATCATGGCTGACAAAAATCAAAGTGCCTGGATAATTTTCCAATGCGAGGTTTAACGCCTCAATCGATTCCATATCCAAATGGTTGGTGGGTTCATCCATTAACAATACATTGGGATTTACCAGACTGAGCTTGCCAAACAACATGCGGCCTTTTTCACCACCGGATAATACTTTTACTTTTTTCTTCACTTCATCATTGGAAAAAAGCATACGCCCCAAAGCGCCACGCACTAATTGTTCGTCGCCTTTGGTCCATTGTTTCATCCAGTCAAACAGGTTTACATCATCGAGAAAATCAGCAGCGTGATCCTGCGCAAAATAACCAATTTCTGCTTGTTCGGCCCATTTCACCGTGCCGCTATCTGGTTGCAAGTCACCATACAAACAGCGCAACAAGGAGGTCTTACCGGCACCGTTAGGGCCGATAATGGCAATGCGCTCACCTGCTTCAATTTGCAAACTCAAATCACTAAATAACGTGCGATCAAAACCCTTGGTGACCTGATCCAGGGTTACTGCCTGACGGTGCAATTTTTTATTCTGCACAAATTTAATGTAGGGGCTTACGCGGCTTGAAGGCTTAACGTCGTCCAGCTGGATTTTGTCGATTTGTTTTGCACGCGAGGTCGCCTGTTTAGCTTTGGAGGCGTTGGCTGAGAAGCGGCTCACAAACGCTTGCAACTCGGCAATTTGCGCTTTCTTTTTCGCATTTTCATTGAGTAACTTTTCACGCGCTTGCGTGGACGCCATCATGTAGTCGTCGTAATTACCAGGATATACACGCAATTCACCGTAGTCCAAATCCGCCATGTGCGTGCACACCGAATTTAAAAAGTGGCGATCGTGCGAAATAATAATGATGGTGCTGTTGCGCTCCACCAAAATATTTTCCAACCAGCGAATGGTGTTGATATCCAGGTTGTTGGTCGGCTCATCCAGCAACAGCACTTCGGGATCAGAAAACAATGCCTGGGCCAGTAACACACGCAATTTCCACCCCGGCGCAACGGCGCTCATAGGGCCAAAATGTTGTTCGATAGGAATATCCAAACCCAGCAATAATTCACCCGCACGGGATTCGGCGGTGTAGCCATCCATTTCCGCAAAAGCCACCTCCAGCTCAGCCACGCGCATTCCATCCTCTTCACTCATTTCCGGCAGGGAATAGATACGATCGCGCTCAGACTTCACCGCCCACAGTTCGGTGTGCCCCATGATTACCGTATCCACTACCGAGAATTCTTCGTAGGCAAATTGATCCTGTTTCAATTTACCCAGGCGGGTATTGGGCTCCAGCATCACCTGCCCGGCTGATGGCTCCAGGTCGCTGCCGAGGATTTTCATAAAGGTGGATTTTCCGCAGCCATTCGCACCAATCAGGCCATAGCGATTGCCGTTGTTAAACTTGACGGAAACATTTTCAAACAGGGGTTTTGCACCAAACTGCATGGTGATATTGGCGGTGGAGATCACGGATAAATTCTCTGGACAGTACGACGAAATAAGGAAATGTAGGGATATATCAATAAACGGCGCGCATTTTAGCCTAGTTGGGCGGGTAGCAGGGATTTTTATTGGTCATAAAAAAGCCCGCAAGCTGCGGGCTTTTCAGGTGGTTCCACTGCCGGATTAAGGCAACTTGAATACCACTTTTACACTCGCATCCACTGCGCTGGCATCTACATAGCCTATCGCGTTGGGGTTAGCGGCAACCTGGGCTTTTACCGCCGCATCGTCGCCAACATCCTTGGGGGGAGTGCCTTTACCGGTAAATACCAGCTGTGACCAATAGGCTTTGTACTGGCTTGCATTTTTCTTGCACACGGCTTCGTTGAATTTGTCGCGCGCGGCAGAGCCTTCATTTTGGTTCACTGGCACCGCTTGGCCACCACCAGGAAAGCTTTTGCTTTTGCCAAGGAAAATGCGCGAAATGTCATCTTCCGTTAATGCACTAAAACCAGCCGATGGGTGAACGATGACCGCCACTTCCGCCAACGACAAACAAGAAAAACCCAAAGCCACCGCTGCAGCCAATGATTTAATGACAGTTTTCATTTATGCAGCTCCTTTAAAACACAGCTTGTAAGGCAACGGAATAGACTTTCTGCTCGCCCTTCACGTCATCTACATCGTCGTACTGGAACTTAAGCGCAGTACCTGAAGTAACATCCCAGCGAGTACCGAAGCTAATCACTTCACGATCCACATCGCGCGCCGCAGCAATGGCATCCAGAGTGCCGATAAGCACTGCAGTTTGCGCACTGGCAGGCACACCTGCGGAAAGCTCGGCAATTTCATCGTCTGCTTGCGAACCGGTAACATGGAACAGGAAGTCGCCCAGGCGCAAACCCACCATCACGTAATCGCGAATATTTTTTGCCAGCATGGTTTCTTTCACTTCAAATTCCACATGCTCGGCCGCTGCCACAAACATACCTGTGTCTATGTTGAGACCAACTTGTGCAAAGGTACCCTTGTCGTCATCAATAGCGATACGTGGAATTAAATTAGCGAAAGGAGTGGTTTGCAAACTCGCAACAAATCCATTCAGGGTCGGATTAAAAACATCAACGGTTAAATCCGCTTGATGATAAGCCGCACGGAAGTTCCACCAGTCTTTACCAAAAGTTGCCGCAACACCCATTTGGTTGCGCAGGCTGGCAAAACCCTGGGTGCCGTCTTCAAAGGCGAAATCCGATTCGAAGCTACCGAAATAGGCCTGGAAGCTGGTATCAAAACTACCCAGCGCAGCAGTCAGGTAATAGTCCACGCCATCCACGTTATTAAATGGCAGGTAGTAAACTTCATTAGGTGCACTAATCCATGGGTAGGAATAACCTACGTCCAGATAATCCGAATACATGTACAGCGGCGTACGCAAGCGGCCCGCGCGTACCTTGCCATTGTTATGCGCCTGCCAGGACAAGTAGGCCCACTCCGCATCCACTTCGTAATCATTTTCACTGCGCGCAATTAACTGTGCCGTTGCACTGACTCTTTCACTCACTTGGCCGGTCACTTGCAGACCGAGCAAGTTGCGATCAAAGGTCAGATCCTCTTCGCTATAGCCATCATAGGCAACGCTGTTTTCATCATCGACAAAGCCACCGCCAACGGATAAAAATCCAGATACGTTGACATCTGAAGCCAGCGCCCAGGGCGCTAACATTATGCTTGCAACAGCCAGAGCAAGGCCGCGCTTTTTGTGTGTGTTTTTAATTAACATCATCGAATAACTTCTCCTGAAGTTCGTCATGCTTGTGGATTAAACACGTTTACAACCAACGAATAGTTAGATGCTCTCCCTCTTGAAGATAATCCAGTGTCGGTTGCTATCCATTGGGCGATGTGTTTTCTGATTGAAACATTAATCGCCGCAAAGAATTCTTTTCGCAATTTTTTTACAAAAAAATTAACGCTGCAAATGTGGATTACTGGCCCGCAGCGCGGTGCATTTCATCCAGTAATTTTTTAGCTTTGGCATTGCCCTGCGCAACCGCTTTACCAACCCAATCCTCGGCCAACGCCTGATTTTTAGTGGCACCCTTACCAGTGAAATACATATAGCCGACAATTAACTGAGCTTCATCGTAACCCTGTTGGGCGGCTTTTAAATACCAATCGAATGCCGCTTTTTGATTTTTCGCTACGCCCATGCCCTGATCGAGCATATAGCCCAACATATACTGGGCATTGCGATTGCCAGCCTGTGCTGCTTGTTCAAAGAGGGAAAATGCACGGGGATAATCCTGTGCGATCACCTGGCCATCCATATACAAATAAGCCAGTGTATATTGTGCATCGGTTTGACCTGCTGCTGCAGCCTGCTGATACCACTTGAGCGCCTGATCAATATTTTTCGCAACGCCATCGCCCTGATACAGCAAATTGGCCAGTTGATACTGAGCTTGCGCATTACCCTGTGCGGCTGCTTTTTCAAACCATTGCGCGGCGCGCGCCGAATCTTTTTCTATTTTTGCGCCGCTGGAATATAACTGCCCCAATTCCATCTGCGCTATCTCATCACCCTGCTCTGCCGCTGTTTCAAACCACTCGATGGCCTCTTCAATATCAGCATCAACGCCTTCACCAGCCAAATACATTTTGCCCATCTCACGGCTAGCAGGTGCATAACCCTGGCTGGCCGATTTTTTAAACCAGCCCAATGCACGTCCTGCATCGGCCGGCATGGCGTAACCATTTTTTTGCATAATGCCGAGATAGAAACGCGCTTCGGCATTACCTACTGCAGCAAGGGTTTTGAATTCAGCGAGAGCCTGGCTGTAATTTTGTTTGTCATACGCTTCGATACCATCATTCAGAGTGGCGAAAGCAGACAGGCTGAACCAGTAACAGCCGAGCGCGAGAAACCATTTCATTGCGATACATCCATAAAACCAGTATTAGTTTGAGCGTTGCAAATACATCGTGCACACGAGCTTCGCCGGGATAGAAACCTGGCCTCGATGACAAGGGGGGAATAGTTATTATTAGGGAGGGAACCTGCGCCCGGAACCACACAAAACTGGGGCATGGTTTTGTCATACTTATTCATTGATCATGCCATCACTGTCAAATTTTTGCGAATTTTGATGCCAAAAACATGATGCGCTGCACATTTTATTCAACTCACGGCATCGCATTGATCAGCTGATAAGCGGAAAGGGGGAGCCTGCTAATGCAGGCTCCAATCCATATCAAGGAATTTTGTAAACCACTTTTACAGAAGCATCCACCGCGCCCGCGTCAATATAGCCAATCATACTGGGATTCGCGGCAATCAATGCTTTTACTTCTGCCTCACTGCCGCCATCTTTGGGTGGTGTTCCCTTGCCGGTAAACACCAGTTGCGACCAGTAGGCTTTGTACTGACTGGCATTTTTCTTACACACAGTTTCGTTGAACTTGTCACGGGCCGGCGAGCCCTCGTTCTGGTTGATGGGTACTGCCTGGGCGCCACCAGGAAAGCTCTTGGCTTTACCCAGGAACAAGCGAGCTACATCATCTTCGGTTAACGACGTCACACCGGAGGAAGGATGAACGATAACCGCCACTTCGGCTGCAACACCATTTACAACAACGGCAAGCACTAGCGGTGCGAGCATACTGAATAATGTTTTCATAATGTCACCTCCGCCTAGAAAACAGTTTGCAAGGCAACTGAATAAACTTTCTGATCTCCATCAAGATCATCCACATCATCAAACTGGAATTTGATGGCAGTACCAGTGGTCACATCCCAGCGCGTACCAAAAGATATGACGTCGCGTTCATTCACTTGCGATTCGGCAATTGCCTTCAATGTACCTATCAACACATTGGTGCTACCAACAACAGGCAACGCTTGATTGGCGGGAATACCCGTTTCAGGATGAGTTGCCTCATCTTTGGCCTTGGCGGCAGTGACATGGAATAACCAGTCCCCCGCCCTTACCCCCAACATCACATATTCGCGAATATTTTTGGAAAGCATGGCGTCACCCGGGTCAAACTCAACATGCTCCGCAGCAGCGACAAAACGGCCTGTATCTATATTGATTCCAATCTCCGCAAAAGAAGCATCATCATCCTCTACCAACAAGCGATCAGCGTTGGCCCCAAATTGAAATTGACGTAATGTGTTTGCAAAACCGCCGATAGTGGTTGTGGCACTAATGGGTACACCAGTGACATCGACCGTTAGATCCGCCTGATGATATGCGGCACGCAAGGTCCACCAGTCTTTGCCGATGGTGCCCGACACACCCATTTGGTTGCGCGTTTGCGCATCCGCCAGGACGCCATTAAACATCAAGTCATCAGTGAAGCTGCCGAAATAGGCCTGTAAGCTGGTATCAAAAATACCGAGTGTGCCAGTGAGATAAACATCCACACCATCTACATTATTAAAAGGTAAGTAATAAACTTCTTGTGGCGGGGTAATCCAGGCATAGGAATAACCGACATCAAGGAAGTCGGAGTACATATAAAACGGTGTACGCAATCGACCAGCGCGTACTTTTATCGCGTCTGAAGCCTGCCAGGTTAAATAAGCCCATTCAGAATTCACCTGGTAATCGTCGCCGCTGCGTGCAATTAATTGTGCGGTTGCAGTGACTTTTTCGCTCACTTGTCCGGTGACTTGCAGGCCCAGCAAGTTGCGATCGAAGGTGAGATCTTCTTCATCGTAGCCACCATAGGAAACGCTATCTTCATCATCAATCATGCCGCCACCGACCGATAAAAAACCGGACACTGTGACGTCACTTGCATTGGCAAAAGGCGCCGACATTAACAACGCAATTGCCCAGGCAAGGTGATTTTTTTTACGATTCGAGCTGATTTTTTTCATTGCGTGACACTGAGTGTTGTGATAAATACCATTCACGTGTTCAGACACATGGGCAAATGTCGCCGATTGTTCCTGGGTCGCTGCGGCAATTTGTTCGTTAATACTGCTGATAGTTTCCACATTATTTAAAATGGAGTTGAGTACTTCGCCAGACGCCGCCGTAGCTTCTACGCCGCGATTGGCGCGCTCCACACTGCCTTGCATTGCAGTAACTGCACTCGCAGAAACAGAACGTAATTCACTGATCACTTTATGAATTTCTTCCGTGGCCTGACGCGTACGCACCGCAAGGCCGCGCACTTCATCAGCCACTACCGCAAAACCTCTTCCATGTTCGCCCGCGCGCGCGGCTTCAATCGCGGCATTAAGTGCAAGTAAATTGGTTTGTTCTGCAACTGTTTGAATAGTGTTAAGCAATTGTCCAACATCAGAAGAAAACTCTTCAAAGCGATTTACCACGTTAGCGGCACTGCGAACCTCTTCCGCCAAGGTGCTGATAGTGGAAACATTTGCTGATAAGGTTTCTTTGCCTCGCGCCGCAGCTGAACTGGCATCCTGAGCTTGTGATGATGCACTAGCGGCAAACTCGGCAATTTCATGCACACTTTTCATTAACTCTTCAATTGAAGTTCGCATTGCTGAAATAGCGCGTGCCTGCTCATTGATTCGCCCGAGGTTTTGGCTACTCGAATTAGTGAGGCGTGATGCCACTGTGGACAAGCCGCCAACATCCTCGCTAACAGTGGCAAAAGAACTGTGCAGTTTTTCCAAAAATGCATTGAAATATTTTACGAGGTACAGAATTTCATCATATCCCTTGTAATTAATCCGTTTGGTGAGATCCCCCTCACCGGAAGACATTTCTTTTAAAGAGGAAGTAACTTCGTTAATGCTGGAGGTAATGGAACGCCCGATAATCGAACTCAGAACGATCAACAAAATCACCACACAAACCGCAATGGCAAGGGCAATATGCCCTGCGCTTTTGGATGATTCGATAGTAGTTCTAATTGAAGAGGTAAATTCTTGCGTAGTTTCCTCTTTCATAGTGGCGAGCATTTTGCGCAGGCTTTTTAGTTTATCGGCATTGGCCGCCGCTTCGGCGCCAACCTTTTCAAAATCGACACTACCGCCGATAAAACTTTTGGCAATGCGAACGGCAGTGGTGTACCACTCTTGAAATACCCCATCAATTTCCTGCACCTGAGCACTCATCGCCTTGTTGAGCTGCGACAATTTTTGCAAGTTTGCGCGAATTTCCTGATAGTGTTTTTCCGCATGCTCCAGCGGAGCTTCATCGCCCGTTGTTACCGAACTATTGATTTGTTGCTCCATCAGCAAGAGCGAATCCAGATTAACGGTGGTCATATCCAGCGTTGGATATAAACGCCGTTCAACCTCGGAAAGACGGTTGCTATTAGTGCGTTCCACCCACTGCGAATAAAACTGGCTTACTACAAATCCCAACAGGGAAATAGCCACCAGCAGCAGCAATTTTTTAGCAATGGTCAAGCGGAGCATTGTCCCGGCCTCACATACACCCGATTATTCTTACAGTCTTTTAAGATTCATTTGGGTATAGCAGCCGCCTACAAAATGCGCAAACACCATAAGCGTTTTGACGCCATAAAAGGCCGAAGGGATTTCATTACTTCCAGACAAGGTGATAAAAAAAAATCGCTTAATCACTTAAGGCAATTAACAGCCTCGGTGATCAAGCGATTTTTCGTAGCGTTCTTACTGGACTAAATCAAGGCGGACTTACGCAACATCCACACTAAGGGCACTGCGGCAACCAACAGGGTTGCACCGACTGCCAGGGTCATCAAGCTGGTGCTGTCAAAAGTCAGCAACCAACCGTACGCTGGGCGCACCAGGTCGCGCCAGGGCAATTGGCTTGCCACCAACAATGCAATCAGCGTGACCGGCAAAGCAACTATCAATCGCTCCAGCCAGGGGTTAAGGCGATGGGGCGCAGGCAGGCTCGCCATCACCCGCGCACTGAAATTGTCATCCTCGATGTAATCACTGCTCTGTTGCAGCGTACGCTTCAGGAAATCATCAAAAGACTGGTCACTCATAACCTACCTCGTTTCTTTGCATGGCTGGCAAGACCGGTTAATCGGGTAATGCATCCTGCCAGGATGCCAATTTTAGCACGCCAGCGGTTGGCGGCAATATTGAAGGCGATGCGATACAGCCAGGTGGAGAACTTGGCTTCCGCGCGAAACGCGCCCAGCGCTGCATAGGCCTTCATAAAGGTCTCTTGCGCCAGATCGTCCGCGAGGTGGGTGTCGCCATTGCACAGTCGCCGCGCCCAGGTGCGCAACTGCGACTGATAA
>JAGKWY010000213.1 GCA_021151625.1 Gammaproteobacteria bacterium
TTGCCATCTGTATAACAACCACATTACAGACGACATAGTTTACGAACAATTAACACGCGAACCGAAAAACTTGCCTACACTTAAGGTTCTTCGAAAACCGGCGTCAATTTTTGACTATGAACTGCAGGATTTTGAGTTCGAAGGTTACCAACCCCATCCGCGTATAGTTGCGCCTATTGCCATTTAGTGGTGTTTGTTGGTTGTCGGCATAGATAAGTTGTAAATAAAAAGGCGAAGACTCTGCATGAAATTGGCCATCATAGTCGCGGCCGCCAGAAATGGTGTAATTGGTCGCAATAATCAGTTGCCATGGCATCTTCCGCAGGACCTTAAGTACTTCAAGGCTGTTACTTTTGGTAAGCCGGTCATTATGGGGCGCAAGACTTATGAGTCGATTGGGCGCCCTCTCCCCGGACGGACAAATATAGTTATAACTCGCGATTCACAATGGTCTGCCCCAGAAGGTGTCATAGTCGTGGGGTCGATCGCGCGAGCTGTGAATGAGGCTAACAAGGTGCTCTCTCTTGCCGCAGGTGCTATAGAGGAGGCTGTGATAATTGGCGGTGCCGAGATTTATCGCGCGACACTCAACTCTGTCGATACCGTCTACCTAACCCGCATCGGGCGTGACTTTGAGGGGGATGCGTTCTTTCCTGAGATGCCTGATGAGCAATGGGAATTGGGTTCGGTAACTGCTGGTGAGTTATCAGCAGAATTGCCGCATGAATTTCTGATTTTTAAAAAACGGTCAATAGTTAGTGCTGGGTCTGTTTGATTGCAGAAATGGCTGCAATTAGTCTTGGCGCACAGCATAAAAAGAATTTTTGTGTTACCGGTGCACTTATTGAAAGCAATGCCGTGTTACCGGGTTGATACCAAAATACACACGTAAAAGGCTTAAGGATAAATCATTGGAAGTAGGTGATAGCGCTTATTACAATGCCGGCGTTCTTAGCTGCCCCGATTCCGGGGCTACGTGGATAACGCGTCTGTGACAGCTGGTTGTCACAAACTCACTTGATTGAAACCCAGTTGGGGGGATTATGAAAAAGCAGCGATTGAAAGCAGTGGCTATTACCACCATGCTTTCTGCCGGCGCGCTAATGGGAAGCGTTGCCATGGCAGATCAAAGTCTGGATGCAGTGCTCCAGGCGGGCCAAGCCAAAACTACTTTGGCACAAGAGTCTCAAAAGCGTATCGACAGACTGGCTCAGGAAACTGACGATCTGGGATAAGCCTTTCTCCCTGGAAGAGCGTAAAGATCGTATTGCGATGCTGCGCACCAATCAGGATCGTGCAGATATCTCTGTATCTGAAAAATTCCGTCAAGTGCTCGAAGCCTACAAAATTGAGTCAGCTTACGGCAGCACTATCGAAGCGTACAAAAATACTTTGTCTCTTGATGGTCAGGATCGCGAAGTAAACGTACTGCGCGTTGGCCGCATCTCTCTGATGTACCAAACAACCGATGGCCAATCCAGTGGTTACTGGGATGCCAGCCAGAAAGCATGGGTTGCATTGGACTCTACTTACAATGCCGAGATTTTGAAAGGCCTGCGTATTGCTCGTGATCAGGCGTCAAAAGATATTATGACAATGCCAATTCAAGCACCGGAGGCCGCACAATGAAAATGACATTTTTAAAAGGCTGCCTCTCGCTTGCTGCAGTTACTTTGTTGAGCTCTAGCGTTGCATTTGCGCAAGGCGAAAAAGCTCAATCACTTGACCAGTTGCTGGACATGGTTAAGAAATCCCAAATCAGTGAGTCTGCTGAACACAAGCAACGTGAAGCTGAGTTCGCTCGTGACAAAGCTGGCCAAGCTAATTTGTTGGCTCAAGCTAAAGCGACTCGCGCTGCTGAAGAAGCAAAATCTCAAGCTTTGGAAAAGAAATACGCTGATCAAGATTTGTTGGTAAAGCAAAAGAAAGATCAGCTGAATCAACGTTTGGGTTCTATGCGCGAGCTGTTTGGTCATTTGACTTCTACTGCGGGTGACCTGCGCGCAACACTGGAAACCTCTTTGGTTAGCTCCCAGTTGCCAAATCGCGGTGATTTCCTGGATTCCTTGATTGAAAAAATGAATGGCAGCACTCAGTTGCCGGACATCGAAGAAATCGAACGTTTGTGGTACGAAGTTCAGCGTGAAATGGTTGAAACCGGTCGTGTAGTTAAATTCACCGGTAATGTTGTTAAGCCAAATGGCGAATCTTCATCACAAGAGATCGTACGTATTGGTTCATACAACCTGGTTTCTAATGGCGCCTATTTGTCGTACAACAGTGGCAAAATTGAAGAGTTAGCACGTCAACCAGGTGCTGATATGTTGGCTGCAGCTACGGCATTGCAATCTGCAACCTCTGGTGTGGTTGATCTCGGTATAGATCCAACTGGCCCATTGGGCGGTCAATTGCTGGCTGCTTTGATTCAAGAACCAACCTTTATGGAATACCTTGATCAAGGTGGTGCTGTAGGTTGGGTAATTGTATACGTAGGTATCTTCGGTATTTTACTGGGTGCTTGGCGTATGCTGGTACTTTTCACCATGAGCATGAAAGTAAGTGCGCAGTTGAAAAACCCAAGTACTCCAAACACCAACAACCCATTGGGTCGTGTGTTGAAAGTTGCTCAGGAAAACAAAAATGTTGATTCTGAAACTCTGGAATTGAAGCTTGAAGAAGCAGTTCTGAAAGAGCGTCCATCCATTGAGTCAGGTCTGGCAATCATGAAGATTATTGCCGCCGTTGGTCCTCTGTTGGGTCTGTTGGGTACCGTAACCGGTATGATCACAACCTTCCAGGCAATTACCATCTTCGGTGCGGGTGATCCTAAGAACATGGCGGGTGGTATTTCTGCTGCGTTGGTAACCACCGTACAGGGTCTGGTTGTAGCAATCCCAATGGTATTGATGCACACCCTCGTTAACGGCCGTGCTAAAGCGGTAGTTCACGTGTTGGATGAGCAAACCACTGGAATTATTGCTGAAAACTCCGAGCGCAAGTAGGAGATAAACTATGCAGGCTTTGACGGACTTTTTTGCACTCCTTAAAGCCTTTTTGGATCAGGGCGGCTTATTGATGTATGCAATTGCTGCCCTCACCTTGTGGATGTGGGTGCTGGTATTTGAGCGCCTCATCTATTTTAAGGGTGGTCTGAGAAGCGATATTCAAGCTGAACTTGCAAAATGGGAATCGCGCAAAGAGCGTAAGTCCTGGAATGCACATCAAATTCGTACTGGAATGATTTCGCGTATGAGCGATTCTATTACCAATAACATGGATATGATTGGCGCTCTGGTTGCTTTGTGCCCTCTGATGGGATTGCTTGGAACCGTAACCGGTATGATCGAGGTGTTTAGCGTTTTGGCGAACACTGGTGGTGCTGATGCCAAGTCAATGGCGGGTGGTGTGTCTAAAGCGACCATTCCAACCATGGCGGGCATGGTGGCCGCGATTTCCGGGGTTTTTGCAAATACCTATTTGACTCGAATAGCAGACAATGAAAAAGCTCTGTTTGCTGATCATCTGACTATGGATCACTAAGTGATCCATAGTGCAGGCGAGTAA
>JAGKWY010000214.1 GCA_021151625.1 Gammaproteobacteria bacterium
TCTGGAGTTTTTAATGAAAAACCTGATGCGGTCGCTGCTTTTACCTTTGCTATTCATAGCTGGCAGCGCCTCGGCGGTACCAATTGTATCTTTATCGGCGGCTGGTCAAACGACCACCTCAGTTGCCGATACCACGACTATCGACTTTAACAGCGGTTGCGGTTACGCCAGTTGCAGTGGCGATTTTATCCTGGCGACCGGCAGCCAAAGTGGTCTCTATGCCCAACCGTTTGGCACCAACACCCAGTACCTGAGTGTACCCCATCCATCCGCCAGCACCCTGAGTGCTGATTTTAATCTGGGCACTGTTGCCAATTATTTTGGACTTTTCTGGGGATCAATTGATAGCTATAACTTCATCAGCTTTTATCTGAACAATACTCTGGTTGCCAGTTATTCGGGCAGCACGATTGTGGGCCAGTTTGCTGATGGTAACCAATTAAGTTACAGCTCCAACCGCTATATCAATTTTGATTTTGGCAGCGACAGCTTTGATCGCGTGCAATTAATCAGCCATGGTTTTGCGTTTGAGAGTGATAACCACGCCTTTAGAAAACTGGTTTCTGTCACAGAACCAAGCGCGGCCCTGTTGTTGTTACTGGGTTTGATCAGTTTGACGCTGATGCGCCGTCAAATGAAGGCTATACCGCTTAAATAACACCCGCATACGCATAAAAAATACCGGGATAGCTCCCGGTATTTTTTTATCCTCAATTTAATCATTTAACGCACGGTGCTCTTAATGAATTTGCAGTGCCTGCATTAATGCGCGGCACTAAGGCGCATCATCAAATTTAATTGATTGGCAATTAACTGAAACTCTTCAAACTGCCGCGCTGACAATTTGCCACTGTCATTATCCGCATAAGCAATTGCCATCAGACGCTTATTTAACTGCAAAGGCGCGATAAAAATATCACCTTTCGCGGCCATGGCTTGCAATGCACCTACATCGCCTTGCCCGGCATCGATACGATAATGGAATGGCTGCTGAGTGCGCAGTAATTCATGTAATAACTCGCCCTTGTGTAATTTTTCCAAACTGATTTTGATTTGTTGCCGCCACAGATGCGTCCCTTTTCCTGCAACATAACGCACATCAAGCACTTTATTTTTATGATCGACAATCAGGATTGCGAGGCGCGCAATGTCGGCACCTTCATGCAAAGCCGCCAGCGATAATTGGGTGACTTTGGGCAGGTCACTGCCCTCCAGCATGGCCTTATGGATCTGGTTGAGTTGTTGCTGAAACAAATAATCGCTTTTAACAAGCGACGCTTCTTTTTCCTCGATAAGGTGGGGATCGGGTAACGCGCTAATCAGCACATCAACGCCATATATTTTGGCAATTACCGACGCCTCATCCGCCATACGCAACACTTGTTTTTTGGCATCTTCAAATGGAATTTTGCACAAGCTTGCCGTTTGCTGACACAGCTTTTGCATTTCCACACTTTTCATGCCGCGCTGAATGTAAGTGCTGATTTGATTGCCCAAATTAACAGCCCGCGCAGCCGGGCTGGAATGCACATGATTCTCACAGGATTCACTTAACAAATCACCCAGCGCCCAATCCTTAATTAAATTGCGCGAGAGCAAACTGGTATCAACGCCCAAATAATCCAGTGCGAGACTATGCTCTGCTTGTGGCGCCAGGTCGCGCGCAACAATAAAATCTTCCACCACTTTGCGCCCGGTAGAAATTAATGCAAGCTCGCTGATATTGCGCAGCAACGCCGCAATAAATACCTGCTCTTTTTTATCGCCATCGAGAAAGGGCACCATAGCTTTGGCCTGCACTGCCGCATGAAACGAGCGTGCCAGACTTTGGATTAACAAGGCTTTTGGCTTGCCCTTGAGAAAATTATCAATCAACGTGGTCGCCAGGGTGATATTGCGCAAATTATCAAAGCCTAGATGTACAATCGCACGCGAGACAGTTTTGATGGGAGCAAATGACGGGTTGTAATGTACCGAGTTGGAAATTCGCAGCACCTTGGAAGTTAGATCGGCATCGCGCAGGATAATTTTGGTCAGGTCTTCCGCGCGACATTTTTCATTTTCGCTCAGCTCACAAATTTCCCGCACCACCGCATCAAGCGTGGGCAGTTCCTGTTCAGCGAGCGTCTCCATCCATGCTTCAAGCCCACGAATTTCTGTCATAGGGGGAACCTGTATTAACCGATTATGGGCATAGGTACCGCATATCAACACCGCACCTGTATTTTTTATTATGTCGCTTGAGTGTAGTTCAGGTCGCTGAAGTCCGCTTTTTGGCGCAAGCTTCGCTGCATTTATTTTTAATGAAACCGATTTCTCACGAATTTCAGGCAATAAAAAACCCGGTACTAAGACCGGGTTTTTCGAAAACAGCTATCAAATAATGCTTGTAGCAAATTACTTGATTTTGCCTTCTTTGTAGACCACGTGCTTGCGCACAACTGGATCATACTTTTTGATTTCCATCTTTTCTGGCATGGTGCGCTTGTTCTTGTCAGTAGTGTAGAAGTGACCAGTACCAGCAGAAGAGTTCAGACGAATTTTTTCGCGCATGACAATAGCTCCTAATTACACTTTGTGGCCGTTGGCACGAACATCA
>JAGKWY010000215.1 GCA_021151625.1 Gammaproteobacteria bacterium
CCAGACTTCACTTAAGCGCTGGTCGCGCAATTTCAGGAACAGTCTCATATCGGCAACTTTATCGCCCTCGGGTTCCAATTTAAATGAAGCGCGCCAGGTGCGGCCATCGGGTAACTGGCGCACAACCAGCTCGCTAATAGTGCCGGCTGACTTCTGCATTTCGGCAACCAGAGGCGCATCAGCGGAGAGGTTATCCAGCTCTCCGCCGCGGAAGTCGATGACAAATTTGCGCTTGGATGCTGGTGGCGGGTTGGCCTGGCCGGGATTGGCGCCCCAGCCGATACGGGTGCGAATAACCTTGGCACCGGTGTTTTCGATGACATGGTCATCCATAGCGCGCAGGCGGTATTTATAGGTGGCGTTAGAGCCAGCTTTCATGGTTTTTGATGGTACCCAATAAGCGACTATGTTGTCGTTGGTCTCGCTATCGCTCGGGATTTCCACCAGCTCGGCGCGGCCTTTACCCCAGTTACCCTCGGGGATCACCCACATGCTTGGGCGTTTTTCATAGCGCGCTTCCATATCCATGTAATGATCGAAATCGCGGTCGCGCTGCAGCAAGCCAAAGCCGCGCGGGTTTTCATCCAGCATGGAGGACACCCGCAGTTGGCGATGGTTGCTGATCGGGCGCCAGATCCATTCGCCGTTGGAGGCGGCCATCAACAGACCGTCAGAGTCGTGCACTTCAGGGCGGAAGTCATCCACGAAGCGGGTGTGGTTCTCGCCCCACATATACATACTGGTTAAAGGCGCTATGCCAACTTTGAGGATGTCCTTGCGTGCAAAGATGCGAGCTTCAACGGCCATTTCGGTCGGTGCACCGGGCATGATTTCAAAGCGGTAGGCGCCGGTGATGGATGGGCTGTCCAGCAGGGCGTACATCACCATACGGGTATCAGTGGGGTTGGGTTTTACCAGCCAGAACTCGCGGAATACCGGGAACTCTTCGCCCTTGGGTTCTGCGGTATCTATTGCCAGGCCGCGCGCCGATAAACCGTAAGCCAGGCCTGGGCCAACCATGCGGAAGTACGATGCGCCCTGGAAGACCACAAATTCATCTTTGTATTCATTACTGTTGAGCGGGTAGTGAATACGGAAACCGGCAAAGCCAATGTTGTTAGGTGCTACACCGGCGAGTGGAGCGGCCGGGCCATCGTAATTGAAATACTCTTGCTTAAACTGCACAAATGAATCGGGACCGTCAGTGGCCATGTGCAGTACTACAGGTTCGCGATAGAGGAAACCAGGGTGGAACAATTGCAGCTCAAACAGGGATTCGTTGTGCCACAGGGAAGCTTCCGGGCGGAAACGGATGGAGCGGTACTGGTCGTAATTCATATTGGCCAGCGCTTCGGGAATATTTGCCTGGAGCGGCTTGTATTCGCGTTTGGCGAGCAATTTGGCGCGCGAGGCTATGGCATCAAACAGAGCGGGTTGAGCAATTTCCGATGCGGATGCCGGTGCTACTGCCGGTTGTGCTGGTGCCTGGGCCTGGGCGCCAATCCCTAACACACAGCTCAGGGCAAGGGCTGTCAGGCCGCAGCGACGGATTAATCGGGTGCCTGCCTTGCTCGTGCTTTCAAACCTGGTGTTGTTAAACAACATGCTCATCCAATTGTCTCCGCGTCGGATTAAGGTATCTCGTTAAATAAAAAGCGTCCCGAGGTGTCGGGTCAGCAATGATTGTAGTCCTTGAATTTCCGTATTTTTAAGGTGGCAGGTTCCCAGGCTTATGCGCCTCTTGCACCTTGGCACTGAATTACCCCGTCTCTGATCGTGATTGCAGTTTGTGCGCGCAGGAGCACATTGGGCTGCATCTCGCCTGCTCATACAAAAATACAAGTGGGGTAATAATTTGTTGAAGATGTTTCGCCGCAGGCTTGTGCTAGCACAAGGCTTGCCAGAAAGCAGCGGGAAGCGGGCGCATTGTAATACATCTGCCAGTAAAAAATAGCTTGTTTCACCAAGACTTGGGTGGGTTTTTTTAGGCAAATTCTGCCTTTGTGTATGCGCCGAAGGGCAGTTTAAAAAAATCCGTTTATTCCCAAACAGTCTTGGCGAAAGAAAATGGATCGTCTTAACTCAAAACATGAGACGACAAGGAGATTTATATGCAACGATCTGCATCTGCTAGCCATCCCGTTCCCCATAAAATTTTGCCCGTTGTCACCCGCGTGATCGAGCAGTTGGATAAGGTGTTTATCGAGCTGTCTGGTGTTGGCGGTCAAGCACGGGTAGAGACCGTTTTCCAGCAGTGGTTGAATGCGGGCAAAACCAGCCCCTCCGGTTTGCGGCACTACGTTAATGCGTTGGCGACGCAACTGGATGAAGACTTGCGCAGCGAGTTTTCAACGCGCGCCGAACGCATTCTTTTGCACCTGCAATCTGGCTATGTTAGCTAATGAAAATTGCGGTGCCTTGTTAGGCGATCTGCGCGAATTGTCATAAGTAGAGTCGTTTTTGCTGCTACACTCAGGGCATCCTGTCATTTAATTTTGTTTTTTTGCTGCGGTTTGCCGAGATGCCCAACCTGAGACGCTACATGCGTGAAAATCCGATAGCGGCGCGCCTGCTTGGGCTGATTATTATCA
>JAGKWY010000022.1 GCA_021151625.1 Gammaproteobacteria bacterium
CGGTTGTTTGGCTTTACCTGCTGTTGCAATGCGGGTGAGGTTTATATCAATCGCTCGAATAACAATAGAGAGGCAAAAATCACATGTTAATTATCAACCCTATGCGGGCGTTGCAGCGTCTGCTAATGGTGGGCGCGGCTTTGGCCTGTACCTTGCCATTTACAACAACTGCTTTGGCACAAACCAATCTCGCGTTAAACAAACCAGTATTTGCCAGCAGTGAACTGCGCGCCGCCAAAGATGCGGTGGATGGATCGAGTTACAGCCGTTGGGAGTCTAGCCACGGTATTAGCCCCAGTTGGATTACTGTGGATCTCGGTACAGCATCCACCCTGACGCAGGTGGTAGTGGATTGGGAGGCCGCTAACCCGGAAAGCTATCAGGTGCAGGGGTCCAACAATAATGCTAACTGGACCAACCTGGCGCAAAAAACCGGCGGCACTTTTGGCAATCGTACCGATACTTTTGCGGTGAGCGGCAGCTATCGCTATCTGCGCATTAATGCCACGGCACCGGCACCGGGCAATGCCTGGGGCTACTCGATATTTGAGTTAAAAGTCTTTGGCAGTGCGGGTAACTCCAGCAGCAACTCTTCATCGTCGCGCTCATCCGCGTTGAGCTCATCTTCATCGAGCCGTGCAGCACCTGTGGGCTATGTGCCGTTATTTCCAGAAGGAACGCAGGTTACCGAGCAAATCCAGTATCGCGAACCGGATGGAACCCTCGTGACCTTGATCGGTATGCGTTCCACCGAGCGCCATGCGCGTGAGCGCGGTGAGGCCTGGATGTCGCCCAACGAAGCCGATGGTCGCTATTTCACCTATCCACCGTTTTATTTCCAGAACCGCTCCTTCGGCTTGAAAGTGCGCGATACCATCCCGGCGGGCGGCAAAAACATTCGCATCACTATGTTGATCAACGAAGGCACTTTCTTCGGCACTACCTTCAGTTTGTTCCGCAACTCCAGCGATCCAACGGTAACTGAATTTGGTTGGGCGTTGAACTACGGTTTCAACAATTTGAAGGAGGGTAACTTGCCGCGCTGTTTCGATGGTGGCAATGAAGACTGTTATATGGATGTGGATTCCTACTGGAACACCGGCCCCAATCCGCATCGCCCGCTGGTGATGGGTGACCGCATTGAGTTGGCTCCGGCGCCGCGCCTGGTGGAGATGAGCGAGTCGGATAACCGCGCGCGCGTCGATGGCGGCGGCTCGCGTTACTACTCCTTCGAGCAGCTTTATGTAGTGGGCGAGGGCGTGCGTCCCTGGTATGGCGTAGCGCCAAATCTGGATTCAGTGCCTGTGCCCAATGATGCGCTGCTCGGTGGTGAGACGAGCGTGTCCTACAACTATTCCGAAGAGCCTTACCGTGTGTTCCAGCAAATGGCGAACAATATCGGCATTGCTAATACCGATCGTTTCCTCAAGGGGCGCCGCTTGTTCCATACCTCCTTTGTGACCGGTCAGCACTCGGAATTCCCCACGCAAAATCCAATCTTCACAGCGCACCAGAATCAGTTGGGCAGTAACTTTAACGATGAGCGCTGTATCGCCTGCCACCAGTTAAATGGTCGCAGCAAACCGGCGGTCGCGGGTGCGGCACTGGATACACTTTCGGTATTAACCGGTGCGCCGGGCAATCTGCCCGATCCAACCTACGGCTTTAACGTCCTGCAAAAAGGTGCGGTAAATAACGCGGTGAAATTGCAGCGCTACGATGTGACGCCGCGCTTCCTCAATGACGGCACTCGCGTGGATATGCACAAACCTGTGTATGAATTTACCGGCGTGGTTCCGCAACTTTATTCCGTGCGTCAGGCACCGCAAGTGATAGGCGTGGGTTTGCTCGAAGCGATTGATGAAGCAACGATTCTTGCCAATGTGGATGCGAACGATGTGAATGGCGATGGTGTACGTGGTAAAGCCAATCTGGTGAAAAACCCGGAAACTGGCGCAACTCAGGTGGGTCGCTTTGGTTGGAAGGCAGCGAAAGTCAGTGTGCGCCATCAAGCTGCCGAAGCCTTTGTGCAGGATATGGGGGTGACCTCGCCGGTCTATCCGCTGCGCTCCTGCCAGAAGACCGATACCAATTGCCATCAAACTGGTGTGACAACCCATATCTCCGAGCTGGAACTGACGCGTCTGACCAACTACCTGCAATTGCTCGGCGTGCCGGCGCAGCGCAGTTATCGCAGTGGCTACCCGAATGGTATGCGCGTCTCTGTGGAACACGATGTAAACCAGGGCCAGATCGCCCAGGGTAAAACGGTATTTGAAAATGCCAGTTGTGCGGCTTGCCATAAGTCGTCCATGCAAACCGGCAATACCCATCCCTTTGCCGAACTGCGCAACCAAACCATTCGCCCTTACACCGATTTGCTGCTGCACGATATGGGCCCGGATTTGGCGGACTCCTTACCGCAAGATGGCGCTGCAGCAGCCATGTGGCGCACCGCGCCGCTCTGGGGCTTGGGTAGCCTGAAGTATGTGCAAAGCGGCACCTCAGCCGGCAGCGAAGCAAGTGTTCGCTACCTGCACGATGGGCGCGCCCACTCATTGGAAGAGGCGATCCTTTGGCACGGCGGCGAAGCCACTAACAGCCGCGTGAAGTATGAAACGCTGTCGACTGTGGATCGCAATGCGTTAAAAACATTCCTCAATTCCCTGTAACTCCTGGCAACACTGATTTTCTAAATAGTTCGTCTCCCCTCTTTAGCCCGCGTTAGCGGGCTTTTTTGTTTGTCGTAAATCAGCGACAATCCGCGCCCTCAAAAAAACGAAACCTATTTTGGAGTCAACATGCAAATCTCTGCCGACAAAGTTGTCAGCTTCCACTACCGCCTGAGCGAAACCGGCGGTGCACAACTGGAATCCTCCTACGAGGCTGAACCAAACCTCTACCTGCACGGCCACAACAACCTGCTTCCTGCATTGGAAGCTGCGCTGAATGGTAAAGCCAAGGGCGATAAAGTGACCGTGAGCATCACCCCGGAGCAGGGTTATGGCGAGCGCAAAGAAGGCGCCATCCAGCGCGTGCCTATTAAACACCTGATTGACCATGAAAAAATTAAAAACAAATTAAAGCCAGGCATGAAAGTAGTAGTGAATACCCAGCAAGGCGGTTGGGAAGCAATCGTCGTAAAAGCCGGCAAGTTCAACGTGGATATCGACAGCAACCATCCATTGGCGGGTAAAAACCTGGACTTCGAACTCGAAGTGGTGGATGTGCGCGATGCCAGCGAAGAAGAAGTTGCCCACGGCCATGCGCATGGCGTTG
Organism: Gammaproteobacteria bacterium; assembly: GCA_021151625.1. Classification (GTDB taxonomy): domain Bacteria; phylum Pseudomonadota; class Gammaproteobacteria; order Pseudomonadales; family Cellvibrionaceae; genus Cellvibrio. The sequence goes on from JAGKWY010000022.1 coordinate 3,280, forward strand.
GTGGTCATCACCACGATTAATTTGTGCCAGGCAGCCACCGCAAAAGCCCGCAAACACGCGGGCTTTTTTTATGGTTGTTTTGGCGGCTCAAGCATTTTCTGTAGGGAAGTGTAAAAAATAAGTCAACGTTGTCATAAGTGCTTGCCGCCCTGGCTTTGGCTCCGCTATTGTCATCCGGTTGTTATAACTCTTATAAATTTTTAATCGGGCAGACATCATGAATTCACCATCTCCGGTTGCCAGTGCAACCTTATCCAATCGCGTTTTATCTATCGATGTTTTTCGCGGCATCACCATTTTTATTATGGTGTTCGTGAACGAGCTGGCGGGCGTTGCCAATATCCCCCAGTGGATGAAGCACCTTCCCGCCAATGTGGACGGTATGACTTTTGTCGATCTGGTTTTCCCGGCATTTTTATTTATCGTGGGCATGTCGATTCCTTTCGCCATTCAAGCGCGCGCGAATAAAGGCGATTCCGCGCTGGAGATTTTTAAACACATTGCACTGCGCAGTTTAGGGCTGATGGTAATCGGTGTGTTTATGGTGAATACCGAATCGGGTTTTGATACGGCGTCCATGGCCATCTCCATGCCGCTCTGGACGCTGTTGATGTTTATCTACGTATTGCTTATCTGGTCGAATTATCCCAAGCGTATTTCGCCCACAATTGCATTGGGCGCAAAGCTGATTGGTGTTGCCGGCTTGGTAATGCTCTGGTGGTTATACAAAGGGCCGGAAAACACCGGTATGACCACTCAATGGTGGGGAATCCTCGGCTTAATTGGCTGGGCCTATTTAATTGCCGGCAGTTTATTTTTGGTGTGCCGCGCTATTGCATCTGCGTCTAAACAAGTCGTTGCGCTTGCGGTAATTGCTCTGGTGTTGCTCGGCGTGTTTCTCGCGCTAGATAAGCTGGAAGCTGCTGGTGTAGCAGTACCTGGTTTGTTAAGCGATCTCAATAGTAACAATACTCATGCGGCGATTGTATTAGCCGGCGTGATTCTGTCGCAGTTATTTTATTTGCCACAATTTGCTGTGCAAAAAGCCAAATACTATTGGCTGTTTACCGCCGTGGTAGGTTTACTGGCATTGGCGAGCTGGCAGGTTTCGCCCATCTCCAAAATTTGGGCTACACCAACATGGGCACTATTCAGTGTGTTTTTTTGCTGCGCCATTTTTGGTGCAGTCTATTGGCTGGTAGACGTAAAACAACAACGCGCCTGGACCAAATTCTTTGAACCATCTGCAACAAATCCACTACTGGTTTATATATTGCCCTACATCCTGTTAGCGATTAGTGGCATCGTGGGTTTTTATCTGCGCCCCGAATTTTGCAGCAGCGGTTTGGCGGGAATTATCTGGAGCTTGTTTTTCTCCTGCATCATTATGCTGATTGGTGCCGGGCTTACGCGCATGGGTCTGCGTGTGAAACTGTAAAAACCGTGAGCCGCAGAGCAATTTGCTGTGCGGCTTCTATCTACTAATATTGCTGTGTTCACCTGTCTCCACCGCAGCAAATGCGGCAACCAGCGCATCAATAACTGCCCGCACCCGTTTGGGAATTGCTCGCCCGCCCTGATAAACCACCTGGATATTATTGTGCGAACCGGCGTAGTCGCTGAGTAATTCTGTCAGTCTGCCCGCAGCTAAATCTTCGATCACATCCCAATAGGATTTCAGCGCAATACCGTGCCCTTCAATACACCATTGCCGCACCAGGCTGCCATCGTTGGCGATGCGATTGCCTTTCACTGTTACCGCGAGTCGTTTACCGTCGCTATTAAAAATCCATTCGCGATCCACGCCCGCGCCAAACCGCATCAACAAACAATTGTGCGCGTGTAAATCCTGCGGTTTTAGTGGCGTTCCATGTTTTTGTAAATACGCGGGCGATGCACACACAATGCGACGATTCACTCCCAACAATACCGCGTTGAGCGACGAATCTTTTAAATCACCAAAGCGCACTGCTAAATCAATGCCCTGTGCGGCGAGGTCGATATAACCATCGCTCAGGATCAATTCGATGCTGATGTTCGGGTGCGTTGCAATAAATGTGTCCAGTGCCTTGGAAATTGTGTTGCGCCCTAAATCTAGCGGCGCGCTCATGCGGATCAATCCGGACAACTGCGTTGCCCCCAGCTTTATCCGTGCCTCAATATCTTTGGTGTCATTGATCAGTTGCCGTGCGGAATCGAGCAATATCCGCCCTTCATCGGTCAGGCTGAGGGCGCGAGTTGTGCGATTGACCAGGCGTGTGCCGTAATGCGCTTCCAGTGCCGATAATCGTTCAGTCACCATCGCTGGCGATAGCCCTAAATCTCGCCCGGCGGCAGCCAGACCGCCGCGCTCAGTGATACGTACAAAAAGATCGAGATTATCAATCAGGTTCATTGTTTGGAAAATCCGAAAAGTCATTATGATTTTTACAGTCTAGTGCAGCTTATTGTAAATAATTACACTTTTTCCATCAGTCATCATTGCAGGAGAAACCTATGAAAACTGTCGCCTTTACCCGTTACCTTCCTATAAATGAGTCGGAGTCCTTTGTTGATGTGGACTTGCCCGTACCTGTTCCCAGCGGGCGCGACCTGTTAGTTGCTGTGCATGCTGTTGCAGTGAATCCGGTGGATACCAAAGTTCGCGCCCCTAAAGATAAGGTTGAAACAACGCCGCGCGTTATCGGTTGGGATGCAAGTGGTGTAGTGCAAGCGGTTGGTCCGGATGTCACCCTGTTCAAGGTCGGCGATCCGGTTTACTACGCCGGTGATCTCACCCGTTCAGGTTCTTACGCGCAATTCCAATTGGTGGATGAACGCATCGTCGGCCATAAACCCGCGAGCCTGTCCCATGCAGAAGCGGCAGCTCTACCGCTGACAACGATTACCGCTTACGAATCCTTTTTTGATCGGCTGGGGATTGATCGCGACGGCGCAAATGCAGGCGAGACAATTTTAATTATCGGTGCCAGCGGTGGCGTTGGTTCTATCGGTATCCAGCTGGCAAAACGCGCCGGGCTGAAAGTAATTGCCACTGCATCGCGTTTGGAAACGATTGCCTGGGTGAAAGAATTGGGTGCAGATTATGTGGTGAATCACCGCGAACCTTTGGTCGAACAGGTGCGAGAATTAGGTTTCAAGTATGTTGATCACATCGCGATTTTTAATGATATGCGTCACTGGGATGCTTCGGTGGAATTGATTCGCCCGCAAGGCGGAATCGTGAGTATCGACGATACCCACTTGCCCATGCCGATGGCGGGAATGAAAACCAAAGCAGCCAGTTTGCACTGGGAGTTTATGTTTGCCCGCGCCATGTTCCAAACTCCGGACATGATTGAACAGCATCGTCTATTGACCTATGTTGCAGGCGAGATAGATGCAGGGCGCATTAAAACCACCATTTCCGAAGTGTTGCGTCCCATTAATGCTGAAAATATGCGTTTGGCTCACGCGTTGGTAGAGAGTGGGAAAATGCGCGGTAAAGTAGTGTTGGATGGTTTTGTTTAATCTCATCATGGTTTAAAAAATAATCAGGAGATAGTGTCATGGCGTTAACTAAAATGTATTCATCTTACGACCTTGGTGGTATTGAATTAAAAAACCGTTTTTTAATGGCGCCCATGACGCGTTCGCGCGCTTCACAACCGGGCGATGTACCTAATGCGTTGATGGCAGAATATTATGCTCAACGCGCGAGTGCCGGCATTATTATTTCCGAGGCGACACAAGTGTCGCTGCAGGGAATGGGGTATGCCAGAACACCAGGCATTTATAGCAGTGAGCAAATTGCTGGTTGGAAATTGACAACCGATGCCGTACACAAAGCAGGCGGTAAAATATTTTTGCAACTCTGGCATGTGGGGCGTGTTAGCAGTGCCAAAGTGAATGGTTTACAGCCGATCGCGCCCTCCGCATTAAAAGCGCAAAAAACCAGCGTGTATATTTTTGATGGTGCCCCTAATGGCGATGCGACTTTTGTACCCGTGGATGAACCAAGAGCAATGACTCAGGATGAGATTGATAATGTCATCGCCGAGTTTGTCCAAGGTGCGAAAAATGCAATGTCAGCCGGATTTGACGGGGTTGAAATCCACGGCGCGAATGGTTATTTGATCGATCAGTTTTTGCGAAGCAATAGCAATCATCGCACAGATCAATACGGCGGCAGCCAGCAAAACAGGATTCGTTTGCTGCTGGAAATTACGCAGGCTGTAGCTGATGCTATTGGGCGTGATAAAACCGGTGTGCGTCTTTCACCGTTTATCAGTTTTAAAGACATGAATGATCCTGAAATTTTGCAAACCATTATGTTGGCCGCCGCTGAATTGAATAAGTTATCGATTAACTATATTCACTTGTGCGAAGCAGACTGGGACGATGCGCCACAAATTCCGTCTGACTTTCGTCGTCAGTTAAGATCTACATTCAAGAACACCATAATCGCAACCGGCAATAAAACACCGGAAGAGGGCGAGCAGTTATTGCAAGAAAATCTGGTTGACTTGATTGGCTTCGGCAGAAATTTTTTAACCAATCCGGACTACCCCATCAAAGTAAAAGCAAGGGCGGACATGAATCAGATTTCGGATAGCCATACCTTGTTTGGTGGTGGTGATGCCAGGGGGTACACAGATTATCCGTTTATGCGAGTGGAATAAGGTGCAGCTGTGTTTATCCAATGTATGACGGTGTATTCACAAGAGCTTTCCTGATTATGTTAGCGGAAAGCTCTTGTGTCGTTAAGCTAGTGGTTTTTCGTAAATCAATCCCACTCAGGTGCAAAACCCGGATTTGCAATTCTCTCTCCGCTTTCCAATCCTGCAATCGCGTTCATGTCGTCATCGCTTAATGTGGTGTTTGTAGCGAGCAAATTACTCTGTAAATTTTCACGTTTGGTGGATGATGGAATTACTGCAAAACCTTGTTGACGCGACCATGCCAACGCGACTTGCGCCGCTGTTGCATTATGTGCAGCAGCAATTTTCTGGATCACCGGCTCCTGCATCACTTTGCCGTAAGCAAGTGGCATATACGCCGTAATGTGGATTCCTTGCTGCTGTAAAAAAGCAACCAGTTTGCGGTTTTGCAGGAACGGATGAATTTCAATTTGGTTGGTCGCAATATGTTCCGCACCAATCGCTGCTATCGCCTCTTGTGTGTGTTTGATAGTGAAGTTGGATATTCCGATCAGCTCTGTTAACCCTTGTTTTTTCGCTTCCAGCAATTGCTCCAGATAAACCGCAACCGGAATTTCATCCTTGGGGGACGGCCAGTGGATCAGCGTCAAATTTACTTTTTCCAGCTGCAATTTGTGTAAGCTTTCTTTCAGACTTGGAATTAATTTTCCGTCAGCAAAATTTTCCGTCCAGATTTTGGTGGTGACGAATAATTCTTTCGGGGAAACTTTACTCGCCGCAATGGCGCGGCCAACATCGGCTTCATTTTGATAAATTTGCGCGGTATCGATATGGCGATAACCCAGTTCGATACCATTAAATACCGCATCAAATGCTTGCTGCTCTTTCAAGCGAAATGTTCCCAATCCCAATGCGGGAATGTTTGTCGTTGAGTTGTTCATCAGTAATCTCCAGAAAAAGTAAATTCACATTAGTGCGTGCTGATAATCGCATCGCCTGGTAAGTGGGATGAGATGGGATTGGTGCGATCAAGTTTTCCGCTCCAGCGTGTCAGCAATATTGCAATTGCTACAATCAGCGCGCCGACCCAGGGGGTGTGTTGTAAGCCCCAATTATTGACAATTAAACCGCCCGCCCAGGCGCCTAACGCAATGCCTACATTAAATGCGGCGATATTTAAACCCGAAGCGACATCAATCGCGTGCGGTGTATGATGCGTAGCTTGTTGCACTACATACACTTGCAAACTGGGTACATTGCCAAATGCAAAGGCGCCCCAAATCAACACAGTTGCAATCGCAAGCCATGGTGTTGCAGCAGTGAAGGTTAATGCCAATAACACCAGTGCCAAACCACCGAACACGATTTGCAATGCAGCTACAGGACCTTTTTGGTCTGCGAGTTTTCCGCCCCAAATATTTCCCACCACAACGGATACACCAAATACCAATAACACCAATGCCACACTGCTGTTACTCAAGCCGGTGATCTGCTCCAGAATCGGAGCGAGAAAAGTAAATGCGACAAAGGTTCCACCGTAACCAATGGCGGTCATGGCATACACCAATAATAATCTCGGCTGCTTTAATACTTGCAGTTGTTGTAAGGCCGACGTTGTTTTGTTGTGTTGCAATGTGCGCGGAATAAAAAACAAGCTGGCGAAAAAGGCAATCATTCCGAGTGCGGCGACAGCTAAAAATGTTGCGCGCCAACCAAAGTGTTGGCCGATAAATGTGCCCAGGGGAACGCCTGTCACCAGGGCAACGGTCAAGCCGGAAAACATAATGGCGATTGCGCTCGCCGCTTTATCTTTTGCTACCAAATTAGTAGCAATGGTTGCAGCGATGGAAAAGAAAACACCGTGGGCGAGGCCGGTGAGAATGCGCGCGATGATCAATGATTCATAGTTGGGTGCTTGCCAGGCAACAAGGTTTCCGACAGTGAATAACAGCATTAATCCAAGCAGCAAAAATTTGCGCGGCAATTTACCCGTTAATGCAGTAAGTAATGGCGCACTGATGGCAACGCCAAGGGCATAAAGGCTGACGAGCAAACCGGCAGAGGGCAGGCTCACCGTCAGGTCGGTGGCGATAGTAGGAATTAATCCGACTATTACAAATTCAGTGGTGCCAATGGCGAAAGCGCTAACGGTTAACGCCAAAAGGGCGATGGGGATACGCATGGATTATTCCTCAAATGATCGATGAGGCTATTGTCACTAAAGGACCTTTGCAGAAAAACAGGTGTATCTGCATAAGATTTTTGAATAAAATTCAATAATGAAAACAACACTCGATGAAATGCAGGTCTTTGTAGCGGTGGTCGACAGTGGCTCTATCACTGCCGCGGCCGATAGCTTGGGGCAAACCGTTTCGGCGATTAGCCGTGCGCTCGGGCGGCTGGAAGAAAAGCTGGAAGTGACGTTGTTGCGCCGTACCACGCGTCGAATAGAGCTGACCGAAGAGGGGCAAGTGTTTCTCGCCCAGGCCTGCAAAATCATCAATGCAGTTGAAGATGCCGAGGAGCAGATGCAAATTCGCCGCAATCAGCCGTCTGGGTTGTTGCGCGTGAATGCGGCATCACCGTTTATGTTGCATGTGTTGGTGCCGTTAGTGCGCGGCTTTCGCGCGCGCTACCCCGATATCGAATTGGAATTAAATACCAACGACCAGATTATCGATTTGCTGGAACATCGCACTGATATCGCAATCCGTCACGGCGCGTTAAATGATTCAAGCTTGCATGCACGCCCATTGATGACCAATCACCTGCGCGTGTTGGCAAGCCCTGCTTATTTGCGTGAGTATGGTGAACCGCAATCGACAGAAGAATTATCGGCGCATCGACTGCTCGGTTTCACGCGCCCGGAGTCATTAAACGCATGGCCGCTGCGCAATGTGCAAGGTGATCGATTTGTGATTGCACCGAGTGTGTGGGCATCAAGCGGAGAAACGCTGCGGCAATTGGCGTTAGCGGGGGAGGGGATTGTTTGTCTCTCGGATTTTATGACTCGCGGCGATCGACAAAATGGAGGCTTGGTGCAAATCCTGGTGAAAGATACGGTGGAAGTGTTGCAGCCGGTGAATGCAGTTTACTACCGAAATACTGCGCTTTCTTCGAGGATTTCGTGCTTTTTAGATTATGTGAGCGAACACATCGGCGGCGAAGACAATCATTAACTCGCTCTAATCGCCGCAAAAAATATTGATTTAATTTGCTGCTGTGCACGGCCATGTTGGCTTTGCGCTAAACCAGAATTCCGGTTTTAAACCAATCAGGCGATAAATCGCGGTGGGTAAATCACTGCGCACGTTATCGATGTTGCGCGTTACGCGTGCGTGGGTAATTAAACCTTGTACATATTGCTGCATCAAACGCGCGGTTTGTTCGATATCTTTTTGTTCCGTTAAATAATTTCCGCTCAATAAACTGCGCACCAGCGCCTGATTGTATTTGGCGCCGCGTTCAGTCATTAACTGCAATGTTTCAGTAATACGCGGCTCGCAGCAACCGGCTTGCATACCGGCGCTAAAAAACGCGCAGCCGGGAACGTTGTCTTTGTCTTCGCCAACTTTATTAACGTAAATAAATTGCAGCCAGTTTTCCAATTGCTCAAGCGGGGTATTAATGGGCGAGAGCATGCAATCCATGTCCTGGCGAATTTGTTCCCAATGGTGATTGGTCGCCTCGCAGAAGAGTTCCGCTTTGGATTCAAAATGGTGATAGAAACTTCCCTTGGTCACGCCCGCTTGCTTGCAGATTTCATTAACGCCAACAGAGCTGTAATTGCTGTTCCAGATCAGGTCCAGCGCGGTTTCCAGTAGCAGTGTGCGTGTGTCAGGGGAGTTCATGAGTAAGGCTGCTCGTTAATAAAGAAGTACAAACGTTATGGTTATTATGATACCGGGCGGTATGTTTTTCAATCGCGTAAAGTCGCATTAAACCCGGGGTATGACCAAGATACCGGCTCGCACAAAATCCTGCAACCGGCTAAATCCCTTGATTTTATTGGGGTTTTATTTCCCGGTTGGCGAACCGATAGGCTATTTGGTCCGTGCAAGAAAAAATTCTGTTGACCAACATACCAACCGGTATGTATAGTTTGCCGAAATGTCCGGTTCACCTCTCCGCGTTTGTTTTCCCCAAGGGAGCTTAACTCGCCATTGATTTGCTAAAGAGCAACAGGAGCCCATCATGACTAGCACAATCCTATCCCGCAAAATTGTTACTTACGCCGCTCTGGCCATACTGACAGGTATTGCCAGTGTTCATTACATCGCTGGTGTTGACGCCGCCACCCCGGCAGCCGTACCACCCGCCCCGGCGGTTGATGTAGTGGTTTTACAGCCGCAAGAAATCCGTACCTGGGCTGGTTTTTCCGGTCGCCTGGCACCGGTGGAGAGCGCGGCAATCAAGCCACTGGTGAGTGGCACCATCCAGCAAGTGCTGTTTACCGAAGGTCAGCAAGTGAAAAAAGGCCAGCCACTGTTTGTGATTGACCCGCGCCCGCATCAGGCATCGGTACAGCGTGCCCAGGCGCAATTAGCCACTGCACAATCGCGCGCAAAACTGGCGCAGGATGAGTTGACCCGCGCGGAGCAACTGATTGGCGCCAAGCTGGTGTCGCAAAGTGTTTATGACTCGGCGCTGAGCGCCCATCAGGTTGCGCAAGCCGATGTGAAGCAAGCCGATGCCGCATTGAATCAAGCCAAGCTGGATCTGGAATATGCGCATATCAGTGCGCCCATTTCCGGTCGCGTGGGCCGCGCTGAACTCACAGTAGGTAACGTAGTGGACGCCGGTGTGAATGCACCCGTGCTGACGCAAATCGTGGCTAACGACAAGCTCTACGCTGAATTTAATGTGGATGAGGCCACCTATGTACAACTGGTGCGCAACACTCAGGATGTGCAGGCAATGCCGGTGGAGTTAAGCCTGGCGGGCGATACGGCAGCAGCATATGAAGGTCACATTTATGCATTCGATAATCGTTTGGACACCGCTAGCGGCACCATTCGTGCGCGTGCAATTTTTGACAACAAAGATGGCGCTTTAACTGCTGGTATGTTTGCCAATGTACGCCTGGGGTCAGCAGAAAAAGTGCAAGCGCTATTAGTTCCCGAACGTGCGATTGGAACCAACCAAAGTAAAAAATATGTTTTGGTGGTCGACGAAAACAATACCGCCAATTATCGCGAGGTCACCCTGGGTGATCATTATCAGGGGCAGCGCGTTGTACAGGTTGGTGTCGCTGCCGGTGACAAAGTAATTGTGAATGGCCTCTCTCATGTGCGACCGAAAAGTGTCGTGAATCCTACTGTCGCAGTAACTCAATCATCCGATGATGAAGATACGCAGGTTGCGTCAATTCATTAATCGGTTCCTTCTGGGAAGGGTTGAAAAACGTTTACGGCGCAGTGCTGGCTAGGCAAATTTGTTCGAAAAACGGTGGGGCCGACCCTCGGGTTTATTGAAATAAATGAGCATTTTGAGAACAAATTTAACGACGCCAGAGCAAGCAAGTTAGTTTTTTAATTTTGAAAGAGCATTAGTAGCACCGGTAAATTCTACCGGTGCTCTCCAAACTCATCCTGTTAAAACTCATGTGCTAAAAAGCCTTGGCAGGTACAACTATGAATATCTCCAAATTTTTTGTGGATCGCCCCATCTTTGCCGGTGTGATTTCACTACTGATTTTTATCGGCGGATTTATCGCCATGTTTCAATTACCTATTTCGGAATACCCCGAAGTGTCGCCACCCTCGGTGGTGGTGAATGCGTCTTATCCCGGCGCTAACCCCAAAGTCATTGCTGAAACAGTGGCAACTCCTTTGGAAGAGCAGCTCGCTGGTACCGAAAATATGTTGTACATGTTTTCGCAAGCGACTACCGATGGGCGCTTAACCTTAACCGTGACTTTTAGAATCGGTACTGATCCGGACCTTGCACAGCAAATGGTGCAAAACCGCATTTCACAAGCCTTGCCGCGTCTGCCTGATGTCACGCGCCAACGCGGTGTAACCGTAGTGAAAAGCTCGCCCGATTTAACCATGGTGGTACATTTAATTTCGCCCGATAAAAGTTACGACGAGCTTTATTTGCGCAACTATGCCTTGATGAATATTAAAGATGAGCTCGCCAAGGTTCCCGGTGTGGGCATGGTGCGTTTGTTTGGTTCAGGCGATTACGCCATGCGTATCTGGTTAAATCCGGAAAAAATTGCGGAGAAAAATCTCACTGCCAACGAAGTAGTTAATGCAGTGCGCGAGCAAAATGTGCAAGTAGCGGCTGGCATTATCGGCGGTGCGCCAGTGACCGATCTGGTCGATGTGCAATTACCGGTCAATGCCAAAGGCCGTTTGGAGAGCCCGGAAGAATTTGGGGAAATTATTATTCGCGCCGGCAGCAATGGTGAAATCACCCGCTTGAAAGATGTGGCGCGCGTAGAAATGGGTGCGTCGGAGTTTGCATTGAATTCCATGCTCGATAGCCAGCCTGCGGTTGCTATTCCTATTTTCCAAGCGCCGGGCGCTAACGCGATTCAAATTTCCGACAATGTTCGCTCTACCATGGCGGAATTGAAAAAACGTTTTCCACAGGGTGTGGATTATCACGTGGTGTACGATCCGACCATCTTCGTAAAAAGCTCAATCAAAGCCGTTATTAAAACCCTGCTCGAAGCACTTGCGTTGGTAGTGGTAGTGGTGATTCTGTTTTTACAAACCTGGCGTGCGTCCATAATTCCGCTGCTGGCAGTTCCGGTTTCTATTATCGGTACCTTTGCCTTGATGTGGGCTTTTGGTTTCTCTATCAACACTCTGTCATTGTTTGGATTGGTATTGGCGATTGGTATCGTGGTGGATGATGCGATTGTGGTGGTGGAAAACGTTGAGCGAAATATTGAGGAAGGCTTAACGCCGATTGCCGCAACCTATAAAGCCATGCAGGAAGTGAGTGGGCCTATTATCGCCATTTCGTTAACTCTGATTGCAGTATTTGTACCTATCGCTTTTGTGAGTGGTTTGACTGGCCAGTTCTACAAACAATTTGCGTTGACCATCGCGATTTCTACCGTGATCTCGGCAATTAACTCATTGACCCTGAGTCCGGCCCTGGCTGCACTTTTACTAAAAGGTCATCACGAGCCCAAAGATCGTCTAACCATCATTATGGATAAAATCTTTGGTCGTTTCTTTGCCTGGTTTAATCGCAGCTTTGCGCGTGCCTCGGGGAATTATTCCACCAAAGTGGGAAAAATCCTTGGCCGCAAAATGGCTGCAGTTGGTGTCTATGCAATTTTGTTGGGTGTTGCGGTAGTTGGGTTCAATATTATCCCCAAAGGCTTTGTGCCCGCGCAGGATAAACAATATCTGATTGCCTTTGCGCAATTGCCTGATGGCGCGACTCTGGATCGCACTGAAAAAGTGATTCGCGAAATGGGTGAAATTGGTTTGGCAGAAGCGGGTGTAGAAAATGCGGTGCAATTTCCCGGTTTGAGTATTAATGGTTTTACCAACAGCTCCAGCGCCGGCATTGTGTTTTTCCCATTGAAGGATTTTGATCAGCGCACCAGCAAAGAACTTTCTGCAGCGGCTATCTCACAAAAACTGCAAATGAAATTTGCCGGTATTGAAGAAGCCTTTATTGCGATTTTCCCTCCACCGCCGGTGCGCGGTTTGGGCACTACTGGCGGCTTTAAATTGCAAATTGAAGATCGCGCTGGACTGGGTTATGAAAAACTGGCGGAAGTGGTGGCGCAGGTGCAGCAAAAAGCCATGCAGCGCCCCGAATTGGCGAGTGTATTTTCCAACTACAAAATCAATGTGCCGCAATTGTATGCCGATGTGGATCGCACCAAAGCCAAACAGCTGGGCCTGAATGTGAAAGAAATCTTTGACACTATGCAGGTTTATTTGGGTTCGCTCTATATCAATGATTTCAACCAGTTTGGGCGCACTTACCAGGTGATTGCACAAGCGGATGCACCTTATCGCAATACCCCGGAAGACGCGCTCAATTTAAAAGTGCGCAACACGCAAGGCGATATGGTGCCCTTGGGTGCCGTGTTGAGCATGAAAGAAAGTTATGGCCCGGAGAGTGCGGCGCATTACAACGGTTATCTCGCCGCCGATATTAACGGCAATGCCGCACCCGGTTATTCCAGCGGTCAGGCGCAGGATGCGATTGTAGAGATTCTGGATGAAGTGTTGCCGGCCGGTATTGTGTATGAGTGGACTGACTTAACCTATCAGGAAGTATTGGCTGGTAATACGGCGATTTATATTTTGCCGCTGTGTTTGTTGCTGGTGTTTTTAGTTCTTGCTGCGCAATACGAAAGTCTGGCGCTGCCATTGGTAGTGGTGACTATTGTTCCGCTATCGATTTTGTCTGCACTCTTTGGTGTGTGGGTGAGTAATGGCGATAACAATATTTTCACGCAGATCAGTTTGTTTGTGCTTGCCGGTCTCGCCAGTAAGAACGCGATTTTGATTGTGGAATTTGCACGCGAATTGGAAATTCGCGGTATGCAAACTTATGAGGCAGCAATTACCGCCAGCCGTATGCGTTTGCGCCCAATCCTGATGACTTCCTTCGCGTTTATTATGGGGGTATTGCCGATGGTGTTCTCCACCGGTGCCGGTGCGGAAATGCGCAGTGTAATGGGTATCGCGGTTTTCTCCGGTATGTTAGGTGTGACTTTCTTTGGTTTGTTCTTCACTCCAATGTTCTATGTGTTGTTGCGCAAACTGGAAGGCAATCGCAGATATCATCAAGGTGATGTTGTTGGGCAAAATACTGTTATTGAAGAAAGTAAAAACGGTAACCATTTTTCGCAGCCAGCGGCGCTGGAGCAGCACGAGGTGAAAGCATGATTCACAAACCCTATTTAAGATCGGCAAAGTGGATAAAAGTTTTTAGTGTTGCGCTTTTGCCGTTAATGATTAGCGCCTGTAGTGGTTTTAAATCGGTCGAAAACGCGCAGCAACTCGCACAAGCACCTGCTACACCTGCGGCATTTACTTTGCCGCAGGGGGCGACGGCAGAAAAGCCGGTTGCTGATTGGTGGGCGCAATTGCAGGACGCGCAGTTAAACCAATTAATTGCCGATTCATTGCAGCATAACCATAGCATTCGTATTGCACAGGCATCGCTGCAAGAATCGCGCGTTTATTTACGCAATAGTAAGCTGGATCGTTACCCCACTATAGAGGCAAGTGCGAGCGGCACGCGTCAGCGGCAAAGTGTGGATGTCAGCGGTGATGCATCTGCCCCAATAACTGAGTCTTATCAGGCCGGGTTTGATGCAAGTTGGGAGCTGGATATTTTTGGTCGCGTGCGCAACGGTGTGAAATTATCCAAAGCGCAAGTGGCAGCGCGCGCTGCTGATTTGCAAGCGGCGCAAGTGAGTGTTGCGGCGGAAGTGGCCAGTGCCTATATCAGTTTGCGTGGCAACCAATATTTGCTGGATGTGGCAGAGCGCAACGCCCAAAACCAACAGGAGTCTCTGCAACTTACGCAACGGTTTGAAGAGGTAGGGCGCGGCGATCAGTTGGATGTGGCGCGCGCAGAAGCGCAACTCGAATTAACGCGTGCAACTATTCCCGCGTTGCAGGCGCAAGTGAATACCGCCTTGAATCGTATTGGTGTGTTAACGGGGCAGCCTACGGAGCAATTAAAAACTGCGCTAGCGCAAGTGAAATCCTTACCGGCAATTCCCGCATCCTTTGCGGTGGGTAATCCGGCGGATTTGTTAAAACGCCGTCCGGATGTTCGCCGTGCTGAGCAGGCATTGGCGGGCTCGGTAGCTGAATACAATATTCGCGTTGCGGATTTGTATCCCGGTATCAGTTTTACCGGTGGGCTGGGTTACCTCTCTACCGATTGGGATCGCCTGGGTAATCAGGAAACAGAAACCTTTTCCTTTACACCGCGCATCCATTGGGCAGCGTTTAATCTCGGGCGAGTGAATGCACAGATAGATGCGGCTGATGCACGCACCCAGCAGCGTATCGCTGAATTTGAACAGCGTTTGTTGGTCGCGTTGGAAGAAACCGATAACGCACTGCAAAATTTTTCGCGTGAAGAGGAGCGTCGCACTGGGTTGCAGCGCGCATTGACAGCCAGTAATCAAGCGGCGTTTTTTGCGCGCAAAAAGTTTGAAGTGGGCAGCAGTGATTTTTTAACAGTATTGGATGCCGAGCGCTCGCAATTAAATGTAAGTGCGCAATTAGCGCAGAGTGATATGCAAGTGTTGTTAAACCTGGTTGCGGTATACAAAGCCTTGGGCGGCGGTTGGGAATTGCAGTCACCAGCAGTTGCTGGCAATCCCTAAGCATTACCGTTATTCGTTGATTTGATTGGAGGTCGACTCTTTAACTCTTTAAACCTCTTGCTATAGCGATCTAATAGTGTTCGTTATAGGCCCTTGTAAAGTGGGGCATAAGGGGTTGCTTGGAAAGAGTTACTTATAAAGAGTTACTTGTAAAGAGTTGCTCTTTGCCCGCCGTGTTGCTCCTACCCCTTGGGTCTTGCACGCGCGGGCTTTTTTATTTCTGTTTATTAAAATCATTTGTATTTATGTGCAGCTCAGTCAATCGAATAGATACGCAGGGCTTGAAGTTTGTTAAGCTGCGCCCACATTTATTTTCAGCTGATTATTTTCAACTAACGATTTTTCGATTGTGCCGCAGGGATATTTTATGACTGATCTTCAAATCAATTGCCCCCATTGTTTTGCTACCAACCGTTTGCCTGCCGAGCGACTGGATGACCGGCCGAATTGTGGTAAATGCAAGCGCCCATTATTTAATGGCAAGCCAATGGAATTAAATCCGGGTAATGTTGCTAATACCCTGGAGAAAAATGATATTCCGGTATTGGTAGATTGCTGGGCGCCCTGGTGTGGCCCTTGCCAAAGTTTTGCACCGGTATTCGAGTCGGCAGCGGCGCGCCTGGAACCGCAAATTCGTTTTGCCAAATTAAATACTGAGGCGGTTCCCAGTATCGGTCAGCGCTGGAATATTCGCAGTATTCCCACTTTGATTTTGTTTCATCAAGGTAAGGAAGTTCAGCGCGTTTCTGGCGCCCTGCCCATGCCGCAGTTGATGAAGTGGCTGCATGACTCTGGGCTATTTGGTTAATGCGTTAATCTCCCCCAGCCCCTCTGGCTGCGCGCACCGTTTTAAAGAGGGGGGTAAGTTCCTCCCTTTGTAAAGGGAGGTTAGGAGGGATTTAGCTCTTCCCTTTAAACGGGGCGCGCAGCCAGGAGGCAGGGAGGGATTTAGCTCCATTCTTTTTCAAAGAGAGGAACCAAACTCCTCCCTTTTATAAAGGGAGGCTGGGAGGGATTTTTGCAAAGAGGGATTTACCAATAACGCGGCAGCGGTTTTTTAATTTCAATATAGCCGGAGCACTGCTCGATATATTCGCCAATCAATAGTTGTTTCATGATGCGGCTGACCATCTCGCGCGATGAGCCGACCATATTGGCAATATCCTGGTGGGTGACTTTGGGGTTGTGGATGCGTTTGTTCTCGTCGCTGAGTTTGTCCAGCGCGGCGCTCACGCGGCCATATACATCCAGTAGCGCCATGTCTTTTACGCTGTCAGTTAAATCGCGCACGCGGCGAGTAACTTCACACAGCAGGCTCATGGCAAACTCGGGATGCTTTTGAATTAAATCCTGCACGCTGGCGCGCGACACTAATAAAATCTCGCAGTCAGTAATAGTCATCACCGAAGCCGAGCGCGGCTTGCCATCAATCAAAGACAGCTCACCAAAATATTCACCCTCGTGCATGTAATTCAAATTGACCTGGCGACCATCTTCATTATTTAAAAAGGCACTCACGGTCCCTTTGCGGATGATGTACATATGGGTGGATTCGTCGCCTTCCGTGACCAGTACAGTATTCTTGGGGTACTTCCGCTGTACACTGAGTTTTTCCAGTTCCGCACGATAAGTGGGCGGAACATCGGCAAACAAGCTGACGTTCTCTAACATGGCAATGGCTTCTTGGAATGGTTGATTGGCGGCTTCAATCATAACGCCTGTGCGGGGTGATCGCTAATTTTGGCGCCAAATTCTTCAAAATCTTGCGGA
The DNA here is from genome assembly GCA_021151625.1 of Gammaproteobacteria bacterium. Taxonomy (GTDB): domain Bacteria; phylum Pseudomonadota; class Gammaproteobacteria; order Pseudomonadales; family Cellvibrionaceae; genus Cellvibrio. Next base: position 20,023 of record JAGKWY010000022.1, read on the forward strand.
TTTGCTCACGTAAACTTGCGGATTTGCCCAAGTAAATAAAGGCCGATTCGCAATTGGTTGTTATTGTCACCAAAACACACAATAATCTCGCCCTTATTTGCCCGTTCCTGCGCGGCAAGGATCATAATTTCACCCATAACCATCTAACGCTATCGCACGGAGAGCCGACTGCATCATGGTCGACGAATCTATTCAGCATTGTGAACAGACGCTAATGTTCACCGACATTGTTGGCTACTCGCGCCTTATGGGGCGCAATGAGTCGCTGGCGGTGGAAATGCTGGGCGATTACCGAAAAATTCTGTTATCGCATATTCAAGATCAAGGCGGGCAGTTGGTGGAATTTGTGGGCGATGCGATTTTCGCGCGCTTCAATACCGCTGCATCCGCCGTCGCGGCGGCTATCGCCATCCAGCAACATTTGCTTGCATTTAATGAAGCGCGCGATAAAAAACTTCCCCGTTTGCAAACCCGCATTGGCCTGAATAAAGGCGAAGTTATGCTGCGCGAAGGTGCGGTATTTGGCGATGCGGTCAACATTGCCGCGCGCCTGGAGCCGCTCGCCGTTGCCGATGGCATTTGTATTTCGCACAGTGTGTATGACGAAGTGCGCTTTTCGCTCTCGTCACCCGCCAAGCGTTTGGGTGCGCAGACGCTGAAAAATATCCAGCAAAAAATTCGTGTTTATTTAATCAAGCCGGCTGGCATTGGCTGGCGCGACCACCTGCATTATTTTTTGCGCGGCCTCAACCGAAAAATTGTCGCCTACCGCTACCCAATCGCCGTTTCGGTGCTGGCATTAATTGCTGCCGGCATCTATTTTATTCCTCGCTGGCTGGTGCCGGGTTACGCCGCCAACTATGTAGAAATCGCCGATTTTAAAAATCTAATGAATGAAAAAGGCGATGCGGACTACTTCTCCGCCGGAATCACCGAAGCCGTCCGCTCACAACTCGCGGACATGCGCGATGTATACATAGTCGACGCCAAAGAAGGCATTCACGCTCCCATTAGATTAGAAGGCAGCGTCCAAAAACTCGGCGACAACCTCCGCATCGCCTATCGCCTATTCCGCCGCAAAGACAACGTACAAATCGCCGGCGGAAAATTAGATGGAACCTATCAGGATATTTTTATTTTGCAGGATCGTTTGGTGGGTGAAATCGCGCGTTACCTCGCGGATGAATTTCAGTTGCAAAATTTCAGGCCAGCGCCATTGCGGTTGACGAATGATATTACGGCGTATGATTTTTATTTGAAGGGGTTGGAGTATTTAGAGCTTCCCGTATCTCAGGAAAATGCTGATGATGCTATAAAAAATTTTACCACTTCCTTGGTGCATGACCATAAGTTTGCATTAGCAAATTCTGGGCTTTGTCGCGCGTTTTTAAAAAAGCATGAAATTACACGGCAGTTATATTGGCTAACTGAGGCGGAAAAGTTTTGCCTGCTTGCATTGAGTCAGGATTCAAGGTTAATTAGTGTGTATGCGTCATTAGGTAAGTTTTATGGCAAGGTTGGTAAGTTTGAGGCGGCAAGTGAAATTCTTGAAAAAGGCTTGGAGATAAATCCTGATAACGTAGATCTGCTGCTGATCATGGCATCAACCTACGCAAAAGTAGGAAATAATATAAAGTCTGAAGCTATTTATAATGCAGCAATCAAGGCCAATCCTAAAAACTGGAGAGCTTATAGTGCATATGCACAGTTTTTATTGACAAATAGTAGATATGTGGAATCAATTTATTGGTATGAAAAATCTATAGAAATAACGCCCGGAAACCCACAGGCATTAAATAATATTGCTATCGCGTATCTTTATCTTGATGACTATCAAATGGCTGCCAGTTACTTTTCTTCGGCTTCTGAGGTTGAGCCGGATTCTGCTGTTTATGCAAATACGGGTAGTATGTATTATTTGTTGCAAAAGATGTCTCAGGCCGCCATGTATTATGAATTGGCTTTGCAGCTTCAGCCTGAAAGCTACCAGTTTATGATCTATTTGGCTGATGCGTATAAGTTTCTTTATCCTGACAAAAAAAAGTCGGAAGACCTTGCAAAAAAGGCAATTGAATCTGCATTGAGTGAGGTCGCAGAAGGTAAAAAAATTGCCAAGCCCTATCAGTACATTGCGAGGGGGTATGCGTTGTTGGGGAATCTCACGGAAGCAAAACATTTTATGTTAATAGCGGATGAATTAGATGGCTCTAGTTCGGAATCTCTTTATTCTAATTTGAGGTTGGCTGTTTTAGAAAATGATGATAAAACAATAGAGTACTATGCCATGAAATTGATAAAAACGGAGTATTCCGCTAAATTGCTGCTGTCAGACCCAGATTTCTCTTTGTTAAGACAGGAGAAATTTAAAAAAATATTCGTCAAATAATGTTTTTCTAGGAGGAATTATGAACGTTTTAAAAAGTTTATCTGCGGTTTTGTTAATGTTTTCTGTTATGGGTTGTGTTGCTTCTGGCCCTGAGTCAACACGTGTGGATTCGACAAAAAATCTACCTGTAAGTTACGCTTTGCAAGGTACTAGCACGGCTGTTGTTGGGATTGCAGTCGATCAAAAAGGCTTTCCTTTAGAGACTGTCCGTGAAATCGTATTGCGTCCGGGGCAGAAAGTAATTTTTGCCGGCCCTGACAGATTTCAAATTGTTTTTAAGGATAAGAAGAGCCCCAATAATATGATTAGACAAGAGTCAAAAAACGGTACTATTACTGTAAGCATCCCTAAAGATATTCTTGTTAAGGGGGCTTATGTGGAAGAATTTAAGAGAAATAAATATTTGAAATTTAACTATTCCATATTTGTAAATGGCAAGGAATTAGATCCTCCTCTTATTATTAAAGATGATTTTTAATTAGAACTGGGCAAGGATGCCTCTGTGAATAAGTCACACCCTCTCCCTGCAAAAAAACACATCTCTAAAATCCCATTCAGGTTACCTTAGCTCTCAGTAGTGGGGCGGCTGAGAGAGGGTTATTGGGCCGCGGCCCACTTGTGAATGAGTCCGCCAATCGTTATAGTTAATTGGTAATTAATCAAGCAAAGGAGAATGATATGAATGTAAAAACTAACGTAAAATCTGGCTCCCGTTGGGGTGTTGGTGCGGGCTAGGTTTGTTGTGTTGTTGAAAATAAAAAAGGGCGAAATTTCGCCCTTTTTTATCAACTAAATCCGCTACGGTTTGCGCCGGCAGAAATGTTTGTTTTGACTTTCATAGTTGTCTCCTTTTATTAATCAAATCCGCTACGGTTCGCGCCGGCAGAAACATTCGTTTTAACTTTCATAATCGTCTCCTTTTAATCAATCAAACCCGCTGCGGTTCGCGCCAGCGGAAACATGAGTTTTAACTTTCATCTGAATCTCCTTATGCGTTGTGTCAATTAATACCGTTAGGTTAAACGTTACCTAACAGGCCGCCTGCTTTCACGTTAGATTTTACTTTCATAGTTCCTTCCTCGTTTAATTTGGGGTGTTGCAGTTTTATTTAATAGCAAAGTTATTGGTGTCGTCAATACAATCTATTGATGCTTGGATTAATTGGTTTAATGAGATGACTTTTCGTTAAAAATGCATTCCAATAGCGGTGCAAATAAGCGTGTGAATAATCAGCAGTGCACTTCACTCTTTCACCCTTAAAACTGTTCCGGTTGGATATTTGATATGGCAATCAATTTTTCCAGTTCGCTGGCCGCTATTCAGGCGGATCTGCATCAGCGGCTGTTGTGGGTCTTGTTAATTCCTGCGGTTCTATTGGTGCTCTGGCTTGGCTGGCTATTTATGGTGCCGCTGGATATTACCAAGCAAGGTAAGGGCACCTTGCAAAATGGGCAGCCGGATATTGCGATTACCGCCGGTGTAAATGGGCGCATAGGCGCGATTCACCTGAATACCGGTGAGCGAGTAAATGCAGGTGATGTGTTGATTCATTTGCAGGCGGATGAAGAGCGGCAATTGCAATCGGTGCAGCAGGCGCTTACGGAGCAAGAGGCTGCCTTGGCGGCGCAGACGCTAGCAGTGCAAGTGCAATTGGAACAATTGCGGATTCAGTTGAGCACACAAGTATCTGCACTCGCGTCGCTGCGCGAGCAATTGGTGAGTGTGAAATCCCGTCATCAACAACAGCAAGCGCTGGTCGAGTTGTTAGCGCGCGCCGGTGGTGCTGTATCAAAAATTGAATTGCAGCGCGAGCAGCTCCAGCAGCAATCACTCTATGAGCAGCTGTTAGTGAGCCAGCAACAAGTATCCGCTTCCGAGCAAGCCTTGAAGCAGGCGCAAGAGCAAGAAAAAATTGCGCGCGCTAATTTTGCGCAGGCACAGGCAGAGCAGCAGCGCAGCATTTCAGGCTTGCAATTGCAGCAAGCGCAATTAACCGAAGCGCTGGATCACAAAATGTTGCGCGCACCCAAATCGGCGCGTGTTGCAGAAGTAATGCCACTGCAACCGGGGCAGTGGGTCGCGGCGGGCACACAATTGGCAACCCTGGTGCCGGATGGCGATTTACAAGTCGTCGCCAATTTTGACCCTGCGGATGCGCAGGGTTATATCCGCAACGGGCAAACGGCGCGTATTCAAATGGATAGTTTTCCCTGGCTGCAATATGGCGCGGTGAGCGCGCGCGTTGTGCAAGTGGATGAGGCAGATTGCGATGGACGCATGCGTGTTGTGCTCGCGCTGGAGCCAAAAAATTCACTCGCCTTGCGCACCGGTATGACTGGCCAGGTGATTGTGGATGTCGCCTCGGCAACGCCCTGGCAACTGCTGTTGCAGAGCCTTGGCCGGCAACAATTTTAAAAGGAATTAATGCGATGAAATACCGCTGGTTAGCGCCGGAAATTATGCAGGTCTCGCAAATGGATTGCGGGCCGAGCAGTTTGAAATCCATATTGGATGGTTTTGGTATCCCGATTAATTTCAGCCGTTTGCGCGAGCTGTGCCAAACCGATGTGGATGGTACCTCGGTCGATACCCTTGAAGAATTAGCCTTAACCCTGGGGTTGGAAGCGGAGCAAGTATTGGTGCCGCTCAACCAATTGGAATTGCCTGAGGCCAGGGTTGCGCCCTGTATTCTTATAACGCGTTTACCCAATGGGCTTACGCATTTTATTGTGGTCTGGCGCAGCCTGGGGAAATGGGTACAGATTATGGACCCGTCTTCCGGTCGGCAGTGGGTGACTTGGGAAGCGCTCAAGGCGCGCACCTATCGCCACCGCATGGCGTTGGATAAAACCATCTGGGAAGCCTGGGCCAACAGCGAAGATTTTCGTCTGGCTACATTGCACAGGTTGCGCAAGCTGGGCGCAACAGCCACAGAGGCAGAGCGCTTGATGCAAGGATTGTTTGTGCTTGAAATGCCTGAATCTGATGAACCAGAAGCAAGTGCTGAAATAAATGCAGAGGCAAATACCGAAGCGTCTGAAGGAAAAAATGAAAATAAAAATGGATCGAAAAATGAAGGGCAAAATGACGAACCAAATGAAGAGCTAAATGCAGAAAAAAATTCTGCAATTAATTCAGTAGCTGGTCCTGGTAATTGGCTGGCAATCGCCAGCTTTGATGCAGCATTAAGTTGGGCGGAAGCCTTATTGGCTTGCGGTGCACTTAAATCGGGTAACGAATGCTTGGGCTTTTTGCACAGCCGGTTTGAAAGCGCACGCGCAACACCGCAGCCATGGGATGCGGCAATTCCGCGTCAGTATTGGTGGACGCTGGCGGACCCAAAAGATGCCGGGCAAGTGCGGGTGGAGGCCTGCGTGCTGGTGCGAATTTGCGGCGTAAAAGCGCCGGAGCCAACGGAAGAAGCAAATAATCCTGCAATGGATAATCTTATCCAGCAACCAGAGCCGAGCCCCTGGCAAGTGCTTTACGATTTACTTCTGCCTGCACAGCGAAAATGGTTTGGCTGGCTCGGTGGTGCGGTGGGTTTGGCTGCGCTTGGCTTCACCTTACAGGCGCTAATTTTCCAGGGGCTGATTAGTATGAATCAGCTACTCGGGCAGCAGCAGTTCAGTTGGTTTATTCCGCTGGTGTTTGCCTTTGTAGCGCTAAGTGCAGTGTTGGAATTGCCGATTGCACAGCTCACGCTCAGCCTTGGGCGGCAACTGGAAGCGCAATTTCGTATAGCGCTGTTCGAAAAACTACCCAAAATTCACGATCCTTATTTTCGCACTCGCCTGCTTACCGACATGGCGCGACGCAGCCATAAACTTTATCAATTGCGCAATTTGCCCGCGTTTGCAGTTGCCCTGTTGCAACAGGGCGCGCTGGTGTTGTTTACCCTGGGGGGATTATTGTGGCTGGATGTTGCGGTGGGCTTAATGGCGTGCCTGCTGGTCGCGGCGATTTTATTGCTCAGTAGTTTTTGGCAAAAATTATTGCAGGATTCGGTATCGCGTGCGCATAACCAAACCGGCCTGATCAATATGTTTTATTTTGATTCGCTCAAAGGTTTGCGTGCAATTCGCAGCCATGCTGCGGAGCAGACCTTTGCCAATGAGCAGGAAATTCAACTCAATTACTGGGGTTATTCCCAATACGATTACCAGCGCAAGCAAACCCTGGTGTTATTGGTTGTCGATGTTCTGGCGCTCATGTGCCTGCTCGGTTTTATGCTGGGCAAGGTTGCAGAACCGGGCGGCGCAGTACCGAATTTGCTGTGGTTTTATTGGCTGTTGCGTTTGCCGTTTATGGCGCGGCATCTGGCGGAATTGATTTTGCAAATTCCCAATTATCGTTTGGTGTTGGCGCTGTTCAGTGAGTTGTTGCAAGCCACCGAAGTTGAGGCTGTTGAAATTGAGGCGGCGGCGCTGGACCAATCATCACAGAATGCGGAGGCATCGGCTAACAGTTCTGTTGCAGAAAAAATAAAAGACGCCGCTTCAGTTGGCTTGCATACAACGGAAGAAAAAGTTGCTGGTGTTGCTATAACCATGAAGGATGTGTCCTTGGTGGTTGCCGGCCATCCGGTGTTGAATGCAATTAATTTAACTATCCAGCCCGGCGAGCAATTGGCTGTGGTTGGTGAATCCGGTGCGGGAAAATCCAGCTTGTGCGAACTCTTACTGGGTTGGAAAACGCCGAGTGATGGACAGCTGTTGGTTGATGGTGTGCCCCTGGCGGGGCAGGCGTTACTGGATCTGCGTAAATCCACCTCATGGGTAGATGCCAATGTCCAACTGTGGAATAAAAGTTTGCTCGACAATATTAACTACGATCACGGTCAGGGGCGTGTTGCCGATGCGGGCTTGGGTTCATTGCTGGCGCATTTGGATCAGGGTTTACAAACACCGCTAGGGGAAGATGGAAAACGTCTCTCCGGTGGTGAAGGTCAGCGAGTTCGTATTGGTCGCGCCTTGGGTATTGATCAGTCGCGGCTGGTGATATTGGATGAACCCTGTCGTGGATTGGATCGCCCGGCGCGTGAGCAGCTGCTGGAAAAAATTCGCACTACCCATGCGGGCGCAACGCTGATTTGCATTACGCACGATATTAGCGAAGCGCTCAAATTCCCGCGCGTGTTGGTGATCGCCAATGGCCAATTGCTGGAAGATTCTGCGCCCCACACTTTAGTGCAGCAGCCGCAATCGGCGTTGAATCATTTGCGCGAGTGTGAAGAGCGGGTGCTAAATAATTTGTTGCAGGATCAACAATGGCACTCACTGAAAATCGCCCAGGGCGGATTGAAATTTGAGGTGGCCAACCCGCACCCAAACCAGCAGAACGCTGCTGCGCACTCAGCGGAGGTGGCGGAATGATGGATGCGCTCTTATGGAAGTTGCAGGATTTACCCAGTGGACTGGATTTTCTTACGCAGGGCTTCGCTTATTTATCTGAGCGCGGAGCAGCGCGTGGCGCTATGCCAGCACTTGAATCCAGTGCAGATATTCCCCGCTATCTGGATGCACAGGGTTTGGAGGCTATGCCCTGCGATACCTCTTTTGGCGAATTGAAACTGAGTTTGCAGCGTTTGGTTCCGGGTGTTATTGAGCTCGAGGTAAATGGCGAAACATGTTTTTTGCTCATCGCTGCAGCGCGCAGGGGCAGTGTGAAATTACTTGCGGCGGTGGGTGCTTATCAATGGCTTCGCGTGCAAGTGTTGGAGTCATTTATCGGTGAACTCTACGGCTATTCTGCAGCGCCAGAAACGCAACAGCTGTTGCAGCAATTAGGTTTGCGCGGTAAACGCCTTGAGACTACCCAGGCACAGCTCACGCATCAGCAATATGCATTGAAACCGATTAATAATCTCTGGTTAATTCGCCACAGCGCCGGGCAAGGTTTAAAAACGGTGTTGCGCGCGGAGCCCTGGCGTTCGCTAGCCGCTGGCTTTATGGGCGCGCATATAGCACAGCGTTTGTTGTTGATGGCCAGTGTTGGTTTGCTCGGGCACGCACTCGCTAATAGTTTTTGGCCCCAGAGCCTGGTGCTGACCTGGGGGCTGATTATGCTCAGCATCCTTGGTTGTTCGTTAGTGGGGCGTTTGTGTCAATCGCATTTGGAAGTGCGTATCGGGTTGGTAGTAAAGCGGCAACTGCAACATGCCGCCTTGCGGCTTTCTCCCGCTGCACTAAATGGCAAGGGGCCGGCCTCATTGTTGGGTAAAGCCATGGAAGCCGATGGCATGCAGCACAATGCATTGCCGGGCGCGTTTAGCGCACTCAATGCCAGCCTGGATTTGCTGCTGGGATTAATTCTCGCGCTGGCGTTGCAGCAATGGTTGCTCGCCGGTTTGATTGTGGTGTTGCTGCTGGTGGGCGCTATTTGGGTCAATGCGTTTCAGCGCGCCTATGGTGTATGGGCCGAGCACCGCAAACACTTAAGTGAATTAACCATCGCGCAAATGCAGGGCCATAGAACACGGTTGCTGCAATCCAATCCGGCGCAGTGGCACAAAGAAGAAGAGCAGCGATTGCAGGACTACTGGCGCGCATCGCTGGTGATGGATAAATTCGCACTGCGCCTGCACGCATTTTTGCCGGGCGTGTGGCTGGTGGTGAGTTGCGGTTTATTGTGTGTGGCGATTATGTTTGCGCTGCTTTCGGTGGCGCAGTTGGTGATGTTTTTAGGTGTGGTGCTATTGGTGTGGGCCGCGCTGGATGCTATTGCCAATTCCGCACAACAGCTGGTGCGCGCCTGGTATTCGTGGCTGGAAATTCGTGAGCTGTTAACTGTTGAAGCAAACTCCACCAACGCAGCGCCAGTTACAGCGAATCAAGTAGCAACAACTGCCGAATTAAATATCAACCAGCTCCATTATGGTTACAAGGGAACCCGACCATTGTTGCAAGGTGTGAGTTTGCATTTGCGCAAAGGGCAGCAGTATTTATTGCAAGGTGAATCCGGCAGCGGCAAATCGACCTTGTTCTCTTTGCTCGCCGGTCAGGCTGCGCCCCAGCAGGGATGGATTCTGCACAATGATCGCGATTTACCGAGCCTCGGGTACCAGCACTGGCGGCAGAAAATCTGCTGGGTACCGCAATACCACGATAACTATTTATTCAGCGCGCCCCTGTTATTTAATTTGCTGCTCGGCCGCCAATGGCCGCCAACTCAGGAGGATACTCTTGCTGCAGAAAACGTATGCGAGAAATTGGGCTTAATTCCCCTGTTGCAAAAAATGCCCGGTGGCATTTTGCAATCCGTGGGTGAAATGGGCTGGCAACTATCCCAGGGTGAACGCAGCCGCGTCTTCCTCGCCCGCGCCTTGCTGCAACAGCCGGATTTCCTATTACTAGATGAAAGCCTGGGCGCACTGGACTCCTCCACCAGCTTACAAATTCTCTCGCGTTTGAAAGAAGAACCCGCCGCAGTTTTATTGTGCATGCATCCGTAAAGATGATTGACAAAAATTTCTCATACGAATAGCGTAGGCGAACACTGAAAAATCCATTTCAGTGTTCAATTACAAGGAGTAATAACGTGATGAAAGTGAAGTCTACAAGCAAATCCCTCCAAACTAATCAGCCCGGTCTGATTGTCAAATGCGGTGTTAAAGCCGGTCCTAAATTAATTGTTATTGGTGACGATTCGTAATTGCTATTAGTTGTTTCAATGAAAAATTATTTTTCAATTACAAGGAGTAATAACGTTATGAAAGTAAAATCTGCAAGTAAATCCCAATCCTCTATTAAGTCCAGTATTTCTATTAAATGCGGTGTTAAAGCTGGTCCTCCATTTATCATTAAAAGAGACGATTAAGGATTTATATGAAATTAGTAGTAAAAACCAAAATAAAATCTGGCCCACCTTTTATTATTAAAAAAGATGATTGAGGAATGGTTATGCAAGTTTCGAAAAAATCTAAAGCACCAAAGACTCCTTTGTTGGTTAAAAGTAACGTCAAATCTGGTCCACCCTTTATTATTAAGAAAGAAGATTAATTAAGGATTCTTTATGGGTAACTCAAATTCTTTAAATGTTAAAAGTAATGTAAAATCAGGTCCTCCTATTCGGATTGTTCCAACTTATGATTGACATATGTTTTAACATTTAAATTTATTAAAGGAATTTTTTATGACTATGAAATGTGTCGCGAAGGGAAGTAATAAGCAAGCCAAGGTCAAAACCAACGTGAAGGCTGGCCCTCCGTTTATAGTTAGAAAGGAAAATTAATTAGAGCCGGCCTCGCGCCGGCTTTTTTATCCCTTGTGAATAAGTCACATCCTCTCCCTACAAAAAAACACATCTCTAAAACTCCATTCGGGTTACCTTAGCTCTCAGTAGCAGGGCGTCTGCAAGGATACGCGAGCGGAATTGGTTTCCGTCATTCAAGGACAAGACGCAGCATGCGACAGAATCCAAAGTGGCAAGGACGCATTCAGGCATAACGCCTCCCCCAATCGCTTTTGGGTTTTTGTGCAGCTATACGCCACGCGGCAGGGCGCCCGGCTACAGTTTCTCTTCGTTTTCGCTAGTGCGACATTCAATTGAAGGATTAACAAACGGTTCTTTCTGAGTAAAAAGGAGTTATGCGAATGACACTTCACTCTTCGGTTGTGCCTTAGCAAATCCATCTCACTTTTTTCGGGTAGCTCATGCGAGTTGCTCGCAGAATTCTTTTCGCGCGCGAAAAGAATCGGGTGCTTATGGATTGGGTAAGCGCCCGCGCTTTAACCACAGTGATGTTCTTTTTTAAACGAGTTAAGGAGAATTGTTATGCAAGCGTTTATAAAAAACTATCGGGTTTTGGTGTCAGCGGGACTATTGTTGTGCGGGTTATTATTATCCAGTGTTGCTTCGGCGGGCCTGTGTGTTGTGCCCAAGGAAGCCGGCACCTGGGTGAATAGTGATCCCAACACCAATGGGGTAACAAAAGTGGTGATCGAAATGGTGTGTGAAAGCACGCCAATTTATAACTGTAGTGGCAATATTTGTTCGGTCACCTATTCTGTTACTCCGCGTTATTACGTAAAGGTCTGGGGTAAGTGCTCGCCCACTGATTGCTATTGGGGTCGAGTAGAAGGCACACGGACTTCGGCCAATTGGCAATATTTTTTCTATAACCATGGTTTTGCGACACGCGATGTCTGGGCGCAGATCTGGTCTGGTTCAGATGCCTGGCTGCGGGTGGTTATTGATACGCACTTTACTGATGGTTCCGGTCGTGCGGATTATCGTATCGACAATTGGTTTAAACGTATTTAAGTGAGCTTGGGGGCAGCCTACGCCCCCATTTTCGGAGTCACACTATTTTCAGGGGAGAAGATGATGAGCGAGCAAGTATTAACACCCAAAGTTGCGTTGGCGATGATTGGTGTACTGATTTTTCTGGTGTGGTATTTTTCGAGCGGCGGGTCATCAACACAAACTGCAGCGCCAGAAAATACCTTGGCCACTGAGCAATCGCCTGCAGCCAATGTGTTGCAAATGCCGGCGCTGGCGACTAACTCTGCAGCAGATAAAAAAGTGGCTGCTCAAAAAAACACAGACAAGCCGCGCGAGGGAATTTATGCAAGCGCGGATAAAACCCATGTCTCTATTCATGTGCAACAGATGCAACGTTTGCTGGTGATCCAGCGTTTGGCGGAAGCCGTGGAATTTGCATTTAGTTTGCCGGATCAATCAGCGGATTATTGGGCTGAAGCCATTACGCTGAATCTGGATGAACAGCCAGTTCTGCAGGCATTGTCGAGTGTGGTTGGCCATCAACAATTTACTGTGGAAATGGCTTATCAATCAGCAACTGACACTCACACTATTGCGGCCGTATTTTTAGCGGCGGATAAATCAGTAACAAAATTATTTGTACCGCCATCACAAATGCCCGCGCTAGCGGCTGTGAGCGAAAGGGGTGTTGCGCCCACGGCGGATGTAATGGCAGACGACGCGCAGCAAATAAAACGCGACATTTTTTTTACCACCGATGATCAAACCCGCCTGGCAATATTGCAGGAGATGTCGCCTGTGGGGGATGATTTGCACTACATATTGTCCAGTTTAAAGCGCGATAAAAATGCGCAGGTGCGCGCACTGGCGGCACAGCGATTATCGTTTAGTGATAACTACATGGCTACGCAAAGTTTGCTGGATGCACTGACGGATGTTGATCCGGGTGTAGTGCAAATGGCGGTTGAATCCCTGGTGTCGCTAGGCGATAGCTCGGTGATTTCGGCGATAGAAGCAAAGTTAAACAGCAGTGAAAGTGGCAAGGCGATAGCGCAGGATGCGGCGCGTCGTATCCAATCGCGCTTTACCCTGGCAGCGGATTCGCCTGAGTGATACGGCCATCGGTCGGGTTGAAATACCGCATGTGAATATTTCACAGCTGCACAGGCGCAAACTGGTTAAGCTGGCCCCCGTATCAAGCTCTGGTTGATTGGCGTCACCTACGGCATTGGTATCAAGGACACAGATCTAGCGTTTTAATCACGGTTGAAGAAATGGAGTTACGCGAATGATCACTCACTCTTTCATAGTCGGCGCGTTGCTCGCTTTTTCTCTCTCTGCTCATGCTGGAGCTATTGCGATGGATGGGATTTCTGTCGAAGCCAATCCAGTTGTTGCAGAGGCCAATTCTGGCGCGGTCTTGCACAGGGATGTGGGGCTTCAACAAGGAGGGGGTAATGGCAAGGATGTCGAGGAAGCTCTGGACTCTGTTGCATGCACCTCCGCACAAGTGTGTGAAAATCCTGCTTCTGTAGAAAACTTTACTCCGATAGAAAGCTTCCCCCGCGTAGAAACTTTTAGTGATTTATTAGCCGTGAACCGCACTGCATCGGGCGCAGGTTCACTGTTAGTACTGGTATTAATCCTGGCGGGATCACTTATTTTTTTCTCGCGCCGTTCCCCTTCTACCAAATAATTTTCTCAGCATTGCTTTGAGTATTTTTTAAGGGTATTACTTTGATTCCTATTTTAGGTAAGACGACTCTCTGGCAGTGTTGCCCGATTTTTTCGTTGTAATTTCATGAAGCTATTTGCCCCGCAGTAAAACAGCGGGGCTTTTTTTTGCATTTTTTTGGGAGTTACTAAAGGTGAATAGTTCACCTTGGTGTCGGGGTTAATTCACTGTCACCTCAGTTCGCTGGTGCGAGACTGATTCTATCCGGCTAAGGGCAGGAACCTCGCTGGATTGTCCATTCCATTTCTTTTTAGAAGGATCGCACTATGAAAACTTCACGCAACTCTTTTCAATTGGTTAAACCCCTCACTCAGGCTATTTTGATTGCCATAGCGGCAACTGCAACGGCAAGTTACGCCGATGATGATCGCAAAACTGAATTGCCCAAAGCCGATGCCGTAGTTCGTATAGATCCAATGCTTGAACGCCTTGCTACGCAGCAAACCAGCTTGCCGGTAATTATTATTTTCGGCGAACAACCGCAGCGCAAAATTGCCCGCTCGCTCAATGAAAAATATGAGCCACAAATTGATGCGTTGGCTGCGCGCGTACGCGGAATTTATGATAAATATTTACCCAGGGATAATCAGGATTCGGAAGATAAGGAAATTGAACACAGTAAACAACTCAGCCAATATGTGACTGATGCGGATAAAAAAGAAATCCGTGCGTTGAATGAGGAGCGCGAAAAAGCGCTGCGCGAACTGCGCCAGCAAATCGCGCGCGAATCAGCGGCGGCAGTTGCAGAAGTGCAAAAAGTGTATAGCGGGCGCATCAGCAGCCTGGGTGCAAAAATTCAGGAAAACTATGCCACCCTGAATGCGATCAGCGCCGAAATTCCCGTTGCCGCCTTGAAAGAAATTGCCAGCCTGAGTGGCGTGGCTGAAGTGGTGTACAACAATCCGGGTAAAGCGGAATTGAGCAATCAGGTGAAATCACTGGGCGCTGACACCTGGTGGGCATCGGGTTTTGATGGCGGTGTGTGGGATGTCGGTGTGCTCGATGAAGGCGTACTGGAAACCCACTCGGCATTAAAAAGCCACACCTTTTATGAAAATTACGCAACCAATGGCAATCACGGCACCGGTGTTGCCTGTATGTATGCGAGCACCAATGCAACGCATAAAGGTCTCGCGTTTGGATTGAATGCAATCCTGGTTGATAACGCGGGCGATGATGCAACGACTATGGCTGGCGCCGACTGGATGCTGCGTTTTGCCGGTGATGACCCTGAAGTAATTAACTATTCCTGGGGCAATGGCAATGCAACTGGTAACGACTGGCATTCGCTCTCGCGTTTTGTCGACGGTGTGGTTTTTGATTACGCCACTAACTGGGCGAAATCGGCGGGCAATCAGGGGGCTGGTACCAACACCATGACCATTCCGGCCAACAACTACAACGGCCTTACTGTTACCAATATGTACGACAACAACACCATCACTCGCACCGACGATGTGATCTGGAATACCAGCAGTCGCGGCCCGACTGTGGATGGCCGCAAAAAACCCGACTTGAGTGCGCCTGGCCATGAAACCATGACCTGTAATAACAGCGGCGGTTACTCCAATTTGGGTGGCACCAGCTCTGCAGCACCGAAAGTGGGTGCTGCATCGCTGTTGTTAATGGACGGCGGCAACTGGGACCCGCGCGCAATTAAAGCGGTGTTAATTAATACCGCCGATTCCTGGGAAGATAACAACACCGATACCTCTGCTGACGATGGTGCAAAAACCGGTAAAGAGTGGAATAAAACTTACGGTTGGGGCTATCTGGATTTGTGGCACGCACACTTCCATCGCAACGATTATTTTTCCAGCAGTGTAAAACCCAAGGGTCAGACCGGCAGCTACAAACTTTACAAAGGCCAAATGTACAACGGCGATAAAGCCACCCTGGTGTGGGAGCGCGAGGTGGATTACAACAACGCCGCAACACCCACCAGCTATCGCAGCTTGTCGGACCTGGATTTAAAACTCTACGCGGAAACGACTAACAGCCAGCTGGATTCCGATACCACGGTGAAAGATAACGTGCATCAGGTTGCGGCGAGCGCAAGCCAGGCAGCGGTGGTAAAAGTCTACGCTTACAGTTCATCGTTTGATGGCGCCAGCACCGAGCCTTACACCTTGGCGACAGAAGAAAATTTTGCGCTGGCAACTGGCCCGGTATTTACCAACACCATCACTGCACCGGCGAGTGTGTATCGCGGATTTAATTTCACTTACACAGTAGCGATAAAAAATACCGGTGACCTGGATGCGCACAGTGTGAATGTAAGTATTAATTTGCCGGCCGGGTTTGTGTTGGCCTCTGGCACTGCGACCCAAAACCTGGGCAGCATTGCAGATGGTGCTACTAAAACAGCGAGTTGGACTGTGACAGCGCCAAACTATGTCACTACCGCGAGTATCGGCACTACCACCAAGAGTGTTTCTTACGGTGAAAGTTTTAGCAAAACAGCAGCTAAATCGATTAGCGTAAAAAATCTGGTTCTGACGTTACCTTAATTGTCGTTGGCTAGAAAATATCGGTAATAAAACGTTTCAGGATAAAACGCTTCACTGTAAAAAATCCCGCTGCAGTCACTGCAGCGGGATTTTTTTTGGAAAGTTTTATAGAAAACTTATCGAGGCTATTTATGATACAAAAAATAAATTATTTTTTGTAAGAGCACTTGTTTGGATTGCCAGCTGGATCAGATCCAAATGCCGCAACGGTACAAGCAATTGAGCCGGGCACAGAAACTTTCTTGGTAACCCACTTGCCTTTACGACCAAATGCAACCCAGCCATCGCCAGAAGTCACTGAACAGGTTTCACCCAGGTCAGCACACTTGGAGAAACCATCCGGATAATCGCCAGTGCCCGTCAACACAGGTGCACCGCTGGCAGAGCTGGACGCTTTGCTGGATGACACGGCAACTGAGCTTGATGATTTGCTTGAAGAAGTGGCTGCAATCGAACTGGAGGATTTGCTGGAAGACACTACCGCAACCGAGCTGGAAGATTTGCTACTGGAAGAAACTGCCGGCGTTGAGCTAGGTGCAGATGAGCTGGCCACAGAACTAGTAGTTCCGCCGCACACAGAAGCAGTCAGAGTCGCGCCGTTTTTACCAACACCGGCAACGGTAGCGAGTTTATCTTTCACGCACTCGGGGGATACCACTGAATAGCTATAGGGAATGCTAATCGGGAAGGGAGCAGTAGTGGTCCAGTTGGTTGCATCAATGGTGCCGCCGCTGGTCCAGGTAATGTTGTAAGTAGCAAAATCTGCCGGTGATTTCACGTTGTTGTTACGCAAATCCCAGAAACCGCAGTTGCTGCTGTCGTAGCGGCAGGTCACCGGGTTGAGTGAGTTTTGGAACCAGTTGCTTTCAATTAATGAATAACCAGCTTGACGCACGTTAATACCGGAACCGGTAATGCCGTCGTAGAAATTGTTGTACATATGCGTCCAGCCACCGCGTTGTAATGGCAAGCGCGCATTTACATTTTTGTAGATATTGTGGTGGAAAGTAATTTCACGGCCGCTGGCGATATCGCTGCTGCTGGAGCCATCAAGGCCAACTTTTTTGCTGTCGTGAATATTGTTGTAAGACACAGTGATATTGTGTGAATCTTTTTTAATATCGATCGCGCTTTCAAAGGTCAGGTCGCCATCGGGTGAACCATTACATTCATTGTTGACTGCAAATAATTCGTTGTGATCTACCCACACGTTGGTACCGCTATCGATACGCAACATATCCGCATCGTTGTTCGCACCAGCGAGTGCACCAATTTTCATAGGTGTAGGTAATAATTAATGGATAAGCACCGCCAGTTACCTTGCTGCCATTTGCATCGAGTTTGGCGTTGGCAATGATGGTGTTGATTTGCTCATAGGTTGACGCAGTAAAGGATTGCGCACCGCTGACGTTTCCGCCATCGGTAGTGGAGAAACCACCGGTTGCTGCTGCAAAGGCAGAAGAGCCTGCAAGCATAGCAATAGCGGCAGTAGTTGCTTTGAGGGTAAAACGTTTGGTGTTATTGGCTGATTGTTGTTGCACAGTAAACATAGTTTCAATCTCGTCTTATATTATTAAAGTTAGACGGATTGACCGAAACCAAGCTGGGTAGCAAGGGTAATTCCGATAGAGATAACGCAATATTATTTTTATGTATGCCCGGAGACGACTCTCCAAACCGGCGATAACTCTTTTCCGGATGCAAAACTCCTGAGCGGTAAAACTACATTACGTTAGCTGTGTGACGCATGGCAAGATTTTTCTGGTTTATCGGATTGTTGCCAGAGATTTTGTGATTTTTCCGGAATTGGTCGTTTCCAATAGTTACAGTCTTGTGACCAATTCCGGTTTGAGCAGGTGGAACAGCGGCGAATTAAATTCGCTTGCCCATGGCTTCGCCCATTTTTGTAGGGGTAGTTGCGGTGAACTTTGGATCCCACTGCATTTTATCTTTGGCGAATAAAATGATCGCAGTTGAGCCGAGTTTAAAGCGGCCCATCTCATCACCCTTGTTTAGCTGGATGTTTTGATAAGGGTAGTTGGAAGTGGCAATGTCACGGCTGGCGAAAGGCGCTATCTGGCCATCCCATACCGTTTCTATTCCCGCCACAATCATTGCGCCTACGAGCACCACAGCCATGGGGCCTATGTCGGTATCAAAAATGGCTACAGCGCGCTCGTTGCGCGAGAAGAGGCGCGGGACATTTTCCGCTGTCACTGTATTTACCGAAAACAATTCGCCCGGCACGCTGATCATAGAGCGCAATTTACCGCCGTAGGGCATATGTACCCGGTGGTAATCGCGCGGCGATAAATAAACAGTGGCAAAGTTGCCATCGGTAAATTCCGCCGCAAGCGCTTCATCGCCGCCCAGTAATTCCAGGGCGGTGTAATCCTGCCCCTTGGCCTGGAAAATTTTGCCGTCGATAATTTTACCCAGTTGGCTGATGGCGCCATCGGCAGGACACACAATACTGTCGCTGGCGGAGTCAATCGGACGCGCATCGGGTTTTAATGCGCGGGTAAAAAAATCGTTGAAGCAGGCATAGGCGGTTGGATTTTCTTCTGCTGCCAGGCTCATATCCACCTGATAACGTTTTACAAACCATTTAATGAAAGTGTTTTTGATAAATGGAGTTTGGGTACTGGCCAGCCAACCGGCAGCGCGGGAGAGTGCGTGTTGGGGAACCAGATGTTGTAAGCCGATAAAAATACGTGGGTTCATGCGCGAAAATATTTCCTTGGAGCGGTCGGGTTATTGGTTAGTGGCCGCGAAACAGGGCCGCAGTGTAACAAACTCTGCGGGCTGCGCGCGAAACTTGCCAAATTTGTACTGTTAATTCCGGAGTGGCTCTGATCGAATACTTATTGAGCAATTTGTGTCATCTTACAATTGGTTGTTGGTTGTTGGTTGTTGGTTGGTTGTAGGTTGCTTGGCTCTTGCTTTCTTAACCCCTGGTTTCTTAATGATAAAAATAACGAGGAGAAAATAATGAAATTGCTGTCGGGAAAAATGTTGTGGTGTTGGGTAATCCTGTGCGGTTTTTTATGGAGCCAGTTTGCACTGGCACATGAGGGGCATGATCATGCGCCGGTTTCAATCAAATCTGCGCTTGAGATCAGCCTGAAAACGGTAAAAAAATACTCTGCGTCAACCTCCCCGTTTGCTATTGGCAAGCTGCCGTCCTCCTGGGCGTCACTCACAGAGGCAGATGCGCGTATCCATGAAAATGGTCGTGGTTATTATGTGGTGGCGGTCAACAACATGCAGGAAGCCAAAACCTTGTATCTGAAAATCCTGTTGGATGGTTCTATTGCCGGTGCAAATTACAGCGGGGATTTTGCAATTTCCTCTTCAGTTGTGGTGTCTTCCGCAAAATCTGGCGGATAAGTTCTCGTGGCTGTCCTCTTAATCTACGCATTCATTTAATTGATCGAGGGCATTGTTTTTAACAATTTGACAGCGCTGTCGGCTGCGCAGAGACTTTTGCGTGCGCAGTTGTCCACTTGTCTACCGGGTGCGTGTTTTTGCTCCGGCTAGTAATAGAACAATAATGATAAAAACGTAAAAGTACCTGTTGATGGCAAAAGTACCTGTGCTCTCTCCTATGATTTTGCAGTTCATAAGCACTCGATGGACGTCTGCATGTCTCTCCGGCAATACCTGTTGCTGTTGTGTTTCGCGGATAAGTAGATCTTTGACTCCCGGCTGAAGGCTGGGCTCAGGGCTGGTAGTTACTTGCAGTTTCCCAAGGCAGGTTTTCCGGGGGTTTTGATTCCCACAGGAATCGTTTCTCTTATCCGGTTAAGTGAAGGAGTGTGAATAATGAATAAGAAATTAATCCAACGAGGCGGTCCTATATGAGTGTGCTCAATCACCACCAGGGGCGCAAGGTTCTGGGGCCAGTCTCCAAGAATGTGTGCGGTTTCGACAGTGAAACCTGGAAGGGCGGTAAAACCCCTTGGGACAATTCCATCAACTGGCCAGTCAACAATATCAGCTCCGGCAGCCTAGTGTTTTCCTGGGATATCAGCAATGGTCCGCACTTTGATGACACCTCGGACTTTCGCTACTGGATCACCAAGCCTGGCTTCGTGTATCAGGTAGGTAAGGAATTGACCTGGGCGGATTTTGAGGACCAGCCTTTCTGCGATTTGCCTTACAACGATGACAATCCGAGTGCCTATCCGAATGTGCGTGCCGATAAAGGCAATGCGCATATCCACACCACCTGTACAGTGCCCTCGCGCACAGGTCGTCATGTGATTTATGCCGAATGGGGGCGTGAACCGCCAACCTATGAACGCTTCCACGGTTGTATTGATGTGCAAATTGGTGGCGGTGGCAATACCAGCTCAACGCCGGCTAGCTCATCAAGTCGCTCAAGCGTTGCACTCAGTTCTTCCAGTCGTTCGAGTGTGCTGCCGAGTTCATCAAGCCGCTCCAGTGTATTGCCAGTTTCATCAAGTCGTTCGAGCCTGGCTCCCAGCTCATCGAGTCGTTCCAGCACACCACCTGCATCTTCCAGTCGCGCCGCTTCATCAACTGGCTCGACTGCCTACTGCAATTGGTATGGCTGGATGGTGCCTATCTGTAAAACCCAAACCACTGGCTGGCACAACGAGAATAGCCAGACTTGTGTTGGTCAGGTGACTTGCGACGCACCGCGTTAACAGTCTTTCCCCTGGCGGTGCGCCGCCAGGGTTCTCTGATGGAGGGAGGCAAAAAAATGAATATCGATATGGTTAAAGCGCGCCTGCCGCTCTGGGGCGGGGTGCTGGTGCTACCGATTTTGGCGCTGGGTTTTTATCTCGATCATCAGCGACCTATGGCTGTAGATAGCTTCACTCAGCAGTCATTGGTGATTCCGCCGGCCAAGGTGTCAGTGCAGGAACTACCCGTATTAGTTATTGATCAGCGTCCTTCGGTACCGGCACCTGCTCCCGCGGCTCCACGGGCGGAAGAACCATCTGGCTTGCTTACGCCGGAAGAGGCGCGCAAGGCGGTGTTTGGTAAGGAAAATGCGGTCTATGAGAAAGCGACCAACTTGTTTGAGGCAGAGGCGATTGATGTGGACTGGGCAACGGCCTATGAGCAGTCGCTGCGCACTATGTTTACCAGCCATTCGGGCTTAATGCGCGTTAGTGTCAATACCATCAGCTGTCACACCAGTATGTGTCGCATCGAAGTGTTTACCCCGCGTGATACCGATGCTGACTATTTCACCGCTATGTTCTATAACGCGCTGGATAATTTTCGTGAGGGCGCGCTAAAGGCAGAGGCCTCTATTGCCCGGCGTATGGAGCAGGGCATGACCTCGGTGTATATCGCGCGCAAAGGCTACACCCTGGGCTTCTATTAAATCGATTGCAGCGAGCTGTGGTATCTTGGCGGCCTTGAATAGCGCGAGGTCCCACTGTGCTGCATTACCAGATTGTTCCCGTTACCCACTATCAACAGAATTGCACCCTGCTCTGGTGCGATCAAACCCGCGAAGCGGCGGTAGTCGACCCGGGTGGTGATATTGAGCGAATCCTGGCAGCAGTGGCAGCGCAGGAGGTGAAGCTCACGCAAATCCTGCTTACCCATGGCCACCTGGATCACGTGGGTGCTACGGCAGTGCTGGTAAAACGTCTTGGGCTTCCTGTTATAGGTCCGCATGCGGACGATCTCTTCTGGATCAACCTTCTTCCACAGCAGGCGCAGATGATGGGCTTTGTACCGGTCGAGGGTTTTGTGCCTACGCGCCTGTTAAACCACGGCGATAAAGTTAAGGTTGGCAATGCCGAGCTGAATGTATTGCATTGCCCTGGTCACACTCCTGGTCACGTCATTTTTTTCGATCCTGAGTCCCGTCTGGCGCAAGTGGGCGATGTTTTATTTAAAGGTTCCATCGGCCGCACAGACTTCCCGCGCGGCAACCATCAGGATCTGCTCAACTCAATTCGCGAGCGGGTGTTTCCACTCGGCGATGACGTGCGCTTTATTCCTGGTCATGGCCCCATGTCCACGCTCGGTCACGAGCGCGCGACTAATCCCTTTGTTGCTGATAAAAACTTTGGTTGATTGCCCATGGATGAAATCATCGGGCTAAAAAAATCCGCTTCCCCTGCTGAGTTTGGGTTTGAGTTTTCCATCGCTCGCTCGGCGCGAAGGCGCACTGTCAGTATTGAAGTGCGAGCGGCCAAAGTGGTTGTTCGTGCACCGCTTAATACCGCTAAATCTTTCTTGCTCGCCTTTCTGCAACAAAAAGCGCCCTGGGTGCGCGCCAAAATTGCCGAGCAGCAAGTGGTAATTGCTGCTCAACCTGAGCAGGCAAGTTATGGGCAGGGCAGTCAGCTTACCTTTCTGAATGAAAGTTTGCGCCTGGTTATTGGTCGCGGTCCGCGCGCTGCTATTGCGCGTGTCGGGCAGGAGTTACATGTGCTGTTGTCGGCGCGGGTGCGCATGACCGAACAGGAGCAAATTCGCACCTTGCTAGCGCGCTGGTACCAACAGCAGGCGCTGCAAATCCTCACGCACAAAACCGCGAATTTATGTGCACGTGCAGGACTTGTGTGCTCGTCGGTAAAAGTCCGGGCAACTCGCTCCAAGTGGGGCCATTGCACCAGCAAAGGCGCAATCCAATATAACTGGCAGATACTGCTGGCCCCGGAAGCTATAGTCGATTATCTTGTCGCCCACGAAGTTAGCCACCTGCGTCACCAGAACCATAGTGCTGAGTTTTGGGCGCTGGTAACCAGTCTTTGTCCCAGTTGCAAGACTGATCGCGCCTGGTTAAAGGCCAATGGCGCCAGGCTCTGTCTATAAACCTCGAAAAGGCCGTAAGCATGAACGATACAGTGACTATTGAACCATTAGGTGATGATCCCGCCGAAAATCTCGACCGTTTTATCGTGGAGGCTATGGAGCTGGGCTGTGTCTGGGGCTTGCAAGGTCCAGATGGCTGGGCGTTGAGCGCCTCGGAAGATCATGACGATGTGGATGTAATGCCTTTCTGGTCGCAAGAGTCCTTTGCGCGTGCGCACTGTGTGGATGACTGGCAGAGCTACCACCCGGTGCCGGTGGATCTGGAAGAATTCCTGGAAGACTGGTTGCCTGGCATGCACGAAGATGTACTGCTGGTAGGCATCAACTGGAATGAAGAGCTGGACGGCGAGGAAATGGAGCCGCTGGATTTGCTCGAAGAGTTTGAAGCCGAGATGGGCGAATAAGTTCGCTCACCGCAGGCCTTTTTGATAAAAGGCCTTTTTAATAAAAAGCTTCTCTCGGCAATTCCTGATCGCTGTCGCTATCGCCAATCAAATGCATATGCAATAGATCAATTTCAAAGGTTTTGCAGTAGTCATCGAGTTGTTTCAGGCTCTCTGTGCCGGGTGACAGGCTATACCAATAACTTGCATCATCCTCGCGCAATGCCAGAACAAACTCCAGCGAGCTAGGCACCATTTTGTGCGATAAATGGCTGAAGATTTTGCGCTGCAGTTGCAGCACAGAAAAATTAAAATCCGCACACAGGCGCATCAACTGCGGGTAATGGGATTCGCGCCGATCCTGAAAACGAATTTCACGGCTGCCAAATAAATCATCCGGATTAATTAATTGTTTTTGTGGTGCGTTCAACATATTGAGTCAGTCAGGGCCATAACACTGAAGAGCTGACCATCACTGGTAAAAATAATGCAGTGGCAAATCCGGCGACTGCCCCGATAATATAGGCCCTGTTTTATCAGGATACATGTAAAAATGGCTAAAACTTCTACAAAAATACTATTTGTATGGAATAAGTTTTTTCTTATAACTATTTGCTTGTTGATGGTAAGTTGTGCCAGTTTGCAGCCAAAGTTGGAGCAACCGGGCGTTAAAGTTGCCGGTTTGCAGCTATTGCCAGCGCAGGGGTTTAGTCAACCGATTGAAGTGAGTTTATTAATTTCCAATCCTAATGATCGCGATTTATCCCTGCGCGGAATTTCCTATACCATCGGCATTGAAAATTTTGATTTACTCAGTGGTGTGAGTAATGAGCTGCCCGTGCTGACCGCTTATAAAGAAACACCGGTAAAAGTGGTGGTAACCGCAAATGTGCTACAACTGGTAAAACTGCTGGAACATTTTGGTCGCAATGGCATACGCGAAGAAGTGAATTACAATTTTTCAGCCAAGCTGGATTTCAGTGCATGGTTACCGGCCTTGCGGGTCAATGAAAAAGGGGCAATTCCCCTGGTACAGAAGCGTAAATAATGTGCGGCACATTGGTGTAAATAAGGCCGTTAAAAACCAATCAATTCTTGATGATCTTTTTAGTCTTAGCAGTTCAGGATGTTAAATGAGTGACGAAATAACCCTGCCCGAAGCCGATGAGCGTATCGCGCTCAAGGACTATACCGAGAAAGCCTATCTCGACTATTCCATGTATGTAATTCTGGATCGCGCCCTGCCGCATATTGGTGACGGCCTTAAGCCAGTGCAGCGCCGCATTGTCTATGCAATGAGCGAGCTGGGCCTGAGTGCCAGCGCGAAATATAAAAAATCGGCGCGCACTGTGGGCGATGTGATCGGTAAATTCCATCCGCACGGTGACTCTGCTTCTTACGAAGCCATGGTGTTAATGGCGCAGCCATTTTCCTATCGCTACACGCTGGTGGATGGTCAGGGCAACTGGGGTTCGCCAGATGATCCAAAATCTTTTGCGGCTATGCGTTACACCGAATCGCGCCTCACCAAATACAGTGAAGTTTTGCTGGAAGAGTTGGGGCAGGGCACGGTGGATTGGCAGCCTAACTTCGACGGTACTTTGGAAGAACCTGCGGTATTACCTGCGCGCGTACCTAATGTACTGTTAAACGGAACTACCGGTATTGCCGTGGGTATGGCGACCGATATTCCACCGCACAATTTGCGCGAAGTGGTCAATGCCTGTGTGCATGTGCTGGATAATCCCAATGCGACAGTGACTGACCTTTGCCAGCATATCCTCGGACCGGATATGCCCACCGAAGCAGAAATTATTTCTTCGCGCGACGACATTATTAAAATGTATGAAACCGGGCGCGGCAGTATTCGCATGCGCGCGGTCTGGCAAAAAGATGAAGAGTCGGGCGATATTATTATTACTGCGCTGCCCCATCAGGTCAGCGGTGCAAAAATTCTGGAGCAAATCGCGGCGCAAATGCAGGCGAAAAAATTGCCGATGGTTGCTGACCTGCGCGATGAATCCGATCACGAAAATCCAACGCGCCTGGTAATTGTGCCGCGTTCCAATCGTGTGGACCTCGAGCAAATTATGCAGCATTTATTTGCTACCACTGAGCTTGAGCGCACCTATCGCGTCAATATGAACATGATTGGTATTGACGGGAAACCGGCCGTTAAGCCGCTCAACAAAATTTTGAGCGAGTGGTTGAGTTTTCGCACTGTCACTACTCGTCGCCGTTTGCAATATCGACTGGAAAAAGTAGAAGAGCGCTTGCTGCGTTTGGCTGCCTTAATGATTGTGTTCCTCAATGTGGACGAAGTGATCCGCATTATCCGCGAGGAAGAGCATCCCAAGCCGGTATTGATCAAGCGTTTCAATTTAGTTGAAATGCAGGCGGAATATATTCTTGAAACCAAATTGCGCCAGTTGGCGCGTTTGGAAGAAATGAAAATTCGTCAGGAGCAGGATGACCTGATGAAAGAGCGCGATGGCTTGCAAAAAATTCTTGAGTCCGCTGTGAAATTAAAAAATCTGGTACGCAAAGAATTGCTGCAAGTGGCGGAGAAATTTGGCGATGAGCGTCGCTCGCCAATCGTTGAGCGCGCTGAAGCACAAGCGCTGAGTGAAACTGAATTAGTGAGTGCAGAGGCAATCACTGTAGTTATTTCCGATAAAGGCTGGATTCGCGCTGCCAAAGGCCATGATGTGGATGCTGCGGGGCTAAGTTATAAAGCGGGTGACAGCTTTAAATTTGCGGTGCAGGGCAAGAGTAACCAGAGTGTAATTCTGGTGGATTCCACTGGTCGCAGCTATGCCGTTCCCGCACACAACTTGCCATCGGCGCGCGGCCAGGGTGAGCCATTAAGTGGCCGTATCAGCCCTCCCAGCGGCGCCACCTTTGAAGGCGCGTTGATGGGGGCGGATAGCCAGCGCGTACTTATCGCTTCCGATGCCGGTTACGGTTTTGTGGCCAAGTTGGAAGATCTGGCGAGTAAGAACAAAGCAGGTAAAGCGCTGCTTACCTTACCTGAAGGTGCTTTGGTATTGCCGCCGCAACTGATTAATAACCCGGAATTGGCGCAACTGGCAGCGGTAAGTAACGACGGTCGCCTGCTAGTCTTCCCAATTACCGAGCTGCCGGAACTGGCCAAGGGTAAGGGCAACAAGATTATGAATATCCCCGGAGCCAAGGTGGTAAGCCGGGAGGAATTTGTGGTTTCCCTGAACGTAATCAGTCCTGGCCAGGTGCTGACCCTCTATTCTGGCAAGCGTCATATCACCCTGAAGGCGTCAGATTTAGAGCATTACAAAGGCGAGCGCGGCCGCCGTGGCAACAAATTACCGCGCGGTTTCCAGAAAGTGGATAAGGCAGAAGTGAGCGACAAGTGATACTCTGTACGTATTCTGTCCAGCTCCTTTAGTGGTGCTGGCAGAGTCCGGCAGGGTTTCAATAGTAAAACAATAACCAGGTAGACAAATGTCTAAAGAAAAACGCAAACACATTCGCACCCCTTTTGCTTGCCGCATTAAAATAGTTCACGATAGTATTGGCGAGTTGGTGGTAAAAACGCGCGATATTTCCGATGGCGGCGTGTTTATCGTGCTGGAACCGGAACAGATTCCCCCGGTCGGAACTGTGGTAGCTGGCCAGGTTCAGGGGCTGATGGATGATGCCCCCATACTGCAAATGGAAGTGGTGCGCGTAGAGTCTGTTGGCGTAGGCCTGCGCTTTGTACAAGACGATTGATATCTATCAAACCCGCAAAAAATTAATTTTCCGATAATACCGCTGCAAAGCGCTTCCGTTTAGTGCTTTCAGATTTCTGCCCTCTATATAACCTGAATAATATCGGGGCAGCTCACTGAAAACTGCAGGAGTTTTTGTGTACAAACTCACCTACAAGGGCCAATTTGTCGATGGATTTGATGCAGACCAGGTGGTTGGCAACCTGGCTCAGCTATTGAACCTCAAGCCCAAGGCTGTGCGTCTGGCATTTTTGTCAGAGCGCCCCAGCGTTATCAAAATGCTCGACTCTGCAAGCGAAGTAGAGCGCTGGTGTGCGGCCTTTCAAGAGGCGGGAGTTTATCTGGATGTTATCGGTGTCGATTCACCTGATGACGAAAGTAT
The DNA here is from genome assembly GCA_021151625.1 of Gammaproteobacteria bacterium. Classification (GTDB taxonomy): domain Bacteria; phylum Pseudomonadota; class Gammaproteobacteria; order Pseudomonadales; family Cellvibrionaceae; genus Cellvibrio. Next base: position 47,203 of record JAGKWY010000022.1, read on the forward strand.
TGCCGATCAAATCGAATTAGAACTGGAGTTACATGCGCTGGATCAGGGGGATGAGGAAGAGCCGGATGAGCGCCGCTACCTGATTCGCAAAGTTATCACCCCCGAGACAGATGGCGAGCCACAAACCTTTGCCAATCAACCGCTCGCTACCCGCCCACTCAGCGAATACCCCATAGATGTTATACCTGCCGCAAAAACACCGGCACCGATGACTGCTAAAGCCGTTAATGGTAGTGCCGTTAATGGTAGTGCAGTGAATGGTGAGGCGGTTAACGGCCAGGCTGTTAATGGAGCGGCTGTTAATGGAGAGACCAAACCAAAAGGCAAAAACGGCACACATCAGAATGGCAAGCATCAAAATGGCTCTCATCACTCGGTGGTGGCTGCCGCGGATCCCATTGAAGTTGCCCCGGTCAAATCTCAGGTTGCTGCAGCAAAACAAAAAGCCGCTGATTCCGCAAAACCACAGGCCGCCGCGAAAGTGGTTGCCAGCAAACCAGCAGTGGAGACTAAGCCTGCTCCAGTGGCAGAACCAGTAGTTCAGGCTGCTGTCGATCAGGTTGCTGTACATACGCCTGTGCCTGAACCTGAATTACATGAATTATCGGTGGCCAAAATCGATGCGCTGGCAGCGCAGCAGCAATTGGATGAAGTTGCAGCAAGTCAGGCTTTACTTGCCGAAACCCCATCTGAAACTATTACCAACAAAGTCGTAGCCGCTGCACAGCAACCCCCTGTTGCCACTAAGCCGGCCGTAGTGAAAAAGGCAGCTGTTGCAAGCGTTGCTGCTGCGGTAAAAGAAGCTGCTCCGGCAGTGGCAGAGGCTTCCCAGCCTGCTAAAAATCCCGATATTGAAGCCCTGGCTGAAGTCCCACTGCTTGATGATGGGTTGATTACTGATGATCAGCTGACCGATGAAGAGCTGGAGCTGCGCGATGAACAGTTGGATGAGGCCTTCGATGAAGATGTCTATGAAGAGGTCAATTTCCACAAATCCCACTTTGTGTGGGGCATGTTGGTTATCCTGCTGGCGATTATTGCCACGGCGGGTACGATTCTCTGGTTAAAGCGCTCTACCTGGGCGCCGGTGACTGTTGCACCGCAAGAGCAAAAAATTACCGAGGCCATCGCCTCCTCAACCCTGTTCGGTATGATTCACGCCGATCTGGATCGATTGCAATTATTGTCGCCCTCGACGGATGTTTTCGCGCAGCTGGTGGAACCTAAGAAAGGGTTCTGGAGCGGCTTGAGTAGCGCGGGCATAGATATCAAACACCAGGTGGATGATCTCTGGGTCGGGGTTTACGGGCAAAATAATCAGAGCAAGGTACTCTGGGTGTTGCAGGGCAATTTTGCCGCAGCGGCTTGGAGCGATTGGCTCAAGCAAAATTACACCATTGATAGCGACACGCCTGACGCGCTGATTTTTTCCAGCTTTGATGAATTTAGCTGCGAAAAGTCGCCGGTGATGTCTGCCAGCATCAGCAATAATCAAATAGTGTTGGGGGCCCCCGAGTTGGTCGCGGCTTTTAACGGTCGTATGCAGGCGGGCGCTGCACCGGAAAAAAATCTTGAAACCTGGGCTAAAGGATATAACACCCAAATGGTATCCGCAGTCCTGTTTCACCCAGGGCAACTGCCGGAGGGATCTGCCGCAATGGCGCTGGGAAAGTTGTCGCTCCCGGCAGAGCCTATTCAGGGAATTTTACAGGAACCCAATCAACTGCACGCCAGCTTGAGTTTGGATAATCAGGCGCCCCAACAAATACAAGTATGGTTTTCCTCCCTGTTGAGTCGTGCGTTTGGTCTGGAGACTGCGCCGGCGGCCTATACAGAGGAGCGGTTGGAATCGAATCCCGCCCAGTTTGCCAGTTTAGCCTCGGCTGAATTACCCGCCTTTGCCAGCAACCAGCAACTTAACGAGACCTTTATTGCCCAGGCATCTTCCGGTCCCTTTGGTTTGGGGGTGCGTACTCTGGAAGAAGGTAGTCAGGGGCTGGAGATCAACCTGGATGTTAATGCCTTTAATTTGCCCAACCTGAGCAAAGAGAGCGACAGCGTTATGCTGCGCATTAGCGATATTGTGGATCACCAGGATAAATCCCTGCTGGCCGATGCCGGTGCTGGTTGTGCTGGCGGGATAAAGCAGCCGGCCAATATCAACATGGTCTATCAAGGCAATGCCATGGCGAACGGTCAGATGGTCAGTTTTACCGGTTTGCAAGGCACCAAAAAAATCCTGTTACCGGCGGGGGTTGCGCTGACCTCTGTCGGTGCGATCAAAGGCGTTATTACCCAACAACTGCCGGTGGAAGTTGAACGTGTAAATCTCAATGGCCCGCTGGCCGGTAAAACCCTGGATTTGCACGGCGTACAGTTACGTTTCTTGTCAGCTGAACCCAATCGTTTGTATTTCCAGGTGAGCGGAAATAGTGCGGCGCTGTTGCAGGTCAATGCATTGAATGAAGATGGCAAGGTACTGGCCAGCACTAACAGTATGCGCGGTGATAATTTTTTCGATAAGGGTAAAACCATCAGTATTGATTACCAGGGAAAAATTGCTGCCGCAGAAGTGGTAGTTGCCAGTAAATTGGAATCCAAAAATTACGACTTCAGCATTGCTCGCCTCTTTCCTCCTGCCAAGCCTTTCCTGACGGAAAAAAACGATGCGGCGCCTTTGGTGGCAACCAATCTGTCCGCGCTGGAAAAAGAGTCGCCACCGAATGATGTTGTCTACCCTTATCAAACGCCCAAACAGACGATTGCTGCCGGGCCTGCGTTAATTGCACTCAATGAGTTGAATCTTAGCGGGCAGCAATTTTCACTGCTGGCGGATATCTATACGCGTGGCAATCATCCACTCGCTGGCCAGCTGAGCGCTGTGCGTATGGTAATTAGCGAAATCGAAGATTCTTCTGGCAACTTACATGAAGTGAATCACCAGGCACCGATTGCAATGGAACATATGGGCGGCAGTTGGGTGAATGGTAAATTTGAACCTGATCCAGCCAAGCCCTGGCTGCGTGGACAATTGGAGTTGCGCGATCGCCCGCTTGGGCAGGGTGATGCCGTTGCGCTCTGGGGCAAGCTGGTGTTCTTTGCGGCGGAAGACCCTATCTCGGTCAAGGTGCCGTTCCAGTTTGGGATGCAATGGAATAGCAATGATGGCAATTTAAAGCTGCGTCGCTGGGAAGCCGGGCGTTTGATTTTCGATGTGGAGGGCAACTTCCCCGAACTTATGTCGGTAAAAGCCCTGGATGACATGGGCCTGGTGGTGAGTCAGCCGGCGGAATTGCGCACCAGCTTTGGCAAGAACACCATTGAGCTGGATGTAAAACAAATTCCTGAAACTATCGAATTCAATATTCCGCGCACGCAAAACCGCAAAGAATTCCCGCTGGAAATTCGTGTGTTGCAATAATAAGTGTGTGTTGCATAGGCATCTGGCAAATAGTTAACGGAGTTATGTGCGTGAAAATTCGCTGGTGGTTATTGCTTGCAGCTTGTTGGTGTTTACACGTAAACGCTGCTGTTGTTGTGCTTTACCACCATGTGAGCAACAGCACACCCAAATCCACCAGTATTAGCCCGGCAGCGTTTGAAGCCCAGATGGATTATCTGGCTGACAACAACTTCAAAGTTGTGCCTTTGCCAGAACTGGTTGAAAAACTGCGCAACGGTGAGCCTCTTCCCGATAAAACTGTCGCCATCAGTTTTGATGACTCCTACGCAAGTGTGTATGAATCTGCATTTCCCCGCTTAAAAAAACGTGGCTGGCCCTTTACCTTTTTTGTAAATACCGATTCGGTCGGTGAATCCAAATTATTTGTCAGCTGGGAGCAGTTGCGTGAGATGGCAAAAAATGGAGCTACTATCGCCAATCACACCAGCACTCACACCCATTTGCCGCGCAACAATCCTGGCGAGAGCCAAAGCGATTATCGCGCGCGCATTCGCGCCGATATTGAAAAAGCACAACAAAAAATCAAACAGGAAATTGGCGAGGCGCCCATGATACTTGCCTATCCGTTTGGTGAGTACGATTTCGAAGTGCAGCGTATTGCCAAAAAGCTTGGTTACATTGCCTTCGGCCAGCAATCCGGTGTGCTTTACGCAAACGGTGATTTACAAGCGGTGCCACGCTTTCCCTTTGGTGGCAGCTTTACTGACCTTGACGATTTTATTATGAAGGTTAATACCAAACCCATGCCCACCAGCGATGTTAGTTTTTTCGCTAACAAACAGGATGAATTGAAAAGTTTGACCGTGCGAGCGGGTGATAAGCCCTGGTTGGTATTAACACTGAGCGATGCGAGTTTGCTGAAAAAAATAAATTGTTTTGCTACCGGTCAAGGCCCCATTACTGTTGAAGTGATTGATCAGCAAGTCTGGGTACAGGCAAAGCAGCCGCTAAATACCGGGCGCACACGCTATAACTGCACAGCTTATGCAGACGAAAAAGGCCGCTTCTATTGGTATACACAGCAATGGTTGGCAACAGATAAAAAGGGTAAGTGGACTTACAAGGATTAAGTGTTCATCGCCTCATTTTGTTCCCTGTCCCGGCTACAGCCAATCAATAATCTCCTGCCATTGACCTAAATCTTTTTGCACATGGCGCGCAGGCAAATCAAAAATCGAAATTCCATTCTCCATTGCGCGAATATAATTTTGTGAATCGCGCAGTGTTCCAATTAACGGGATCTGTACGCGCTGTAAGAAATCCATGAGTTCCTGGTGAAAGCGCAGGTGCGTGCGGGTGCGATTCGCAATCATACCGGCGCGGATATTTCTTTCCAAAATCCCGGAGCGATATAGCTGCATTAAAAAGCGCAGGCCTGCTTTAATATCCACGGGCGACGGCAAAATCGGAATCAGCAACTGACAGGTTTGGCTATCACACAATTGGTGCAAATTGGCATTGGGTTGCCACCCGGCAGGCATATCCTGGATCACCATGGCATCGATAATGTCCGGTTGAAAATAATCCTCGGTATTCAGTGTGATCAATTCAATCGCAGCGCAATTGGCCGGGCGCGATGCATGCCAGTCAGCGGCAGATTTTTGCGGGTCGCGATCAATTAAAATCGTAGGGATTTGTTGCCTGGCGTAGTGGCAAGCAATGCTGGTGGCGATAGTTGTTTTTCCGCAGCCGCCTTTGGGATTCGCGACCAGAATACTGGGCATAGTAAATTGAGTTCCGTCGAAGAGACACCACTGATTGATGTTATTGGAGTTATGAATCTTGTCTGGCTATAAGACTAACTCATCTATTTGATCTTGCCGAAAATCTATTGCAAATAAAAAACGGAACCCGGTTAGGTTCCGTTTTTCGTATAGCTTTTTATTGTGTTTACATCAGTTAATTGCTGCTACACCACAACACCGGCAATCGGGCCAGTTGCGCTGTAGGGAGCAATTTTTCCATAAACGCCCATTGCTTGTGCGACAGTGTCCAACACTTTGGTGTGCAGCGATCCTTTAACAACTTGACCACGGTGAATAGCGCTGCCACCGCCGGCAAACATAAACGGAGCGTCGTAGCTGTTGTTAATTGCGGTATCACCCATATTGGTGACTTGAACTACCAGGGTGGAGTCCAGCAACGGGGCACCGTTAATATCAGTAGTAGTTTTTAACTGCTGGATGAGGTTGGCAAGTCGGCTCGTCATATAAGTGCGATAGCGAAGGTATTCCGCCATAAAACCGCTGTTTGCTATTTGTGCATAGCTTTGCGTGAATCCGTCAGCAATAAAGTCCTCCTGATCACCGCCCATTAACAGCGTCACTACATGGGTCAAGCCGCATTTAATAGCGGTGATGGCGTTACTGCTTTGCAATTCCCACAGGCGAGTAAATTTGCTGTAGTCATTGGCGTAGATCGTTTCGGCGGTCCAGCTCTGCTGTTGTAAATCGCAACCGGGCAAAGTGCTGGTTGATGCGATTTCCGTTTGCAGCTGTTGAATTGCATCCAGATTGGTTTGCAAACGTGCGTTGGCGAAACTACCCAGTTGCTGTTGTAGTTGCTGCACCGCTTTTAAATTAATTTCCAATTGTTTGTGTTGCTGTTGCAGCGCAGGGTTATCTGATGCTTGTACTGAGCGCAGGATTTCAAACACGCGCGCCGGGTCAGTAATCGCCAGCGATCTGGTCCAATTGTTTACAGCGGAAATAGACGTGTCGCCCGAGGCTGCGCCCAACTGAATTGCGGAGAAAGGAGTGTTTCCACCGAGCATATCGCCCAATGCCAGGTCGATAGTTTTGGGTGCTTTGGTTAAACCGCCGAGTGCATTTTGCGGCAGGCCGTGACCAGCAAAGCCGTCCATATCGGTACCGGCGAAAAATACACATTCCTGCTTTACTGATTCCAGCGGTGCCGAACAGGTTTTTAACACTAGCTCGTTATTAACCATAGTTGGCGTAATAGAATAATTTGCACCATTGGGCGCGCCACCGGGAATAAAAACAAAGATTACATTTTTTATCGGCGATGCCGCGCTTGCACTGCTGCTCAGACCCGCGCCAGCGGTTAACAAACCGGCATTTATTAATGGCGCTGATGCCGCTCCGCCTGCCATCATTTTTAACAACTGGCGGCGATTATTTTTAACAAATTTTTCTTGGGTTTTCATAATTCAAACCTTCCTTAAGTCACAAATGTGAGTGTGAAAATTATTGGCTGCGATCTTTGCGATAGCGTGCAGCTTGCAAGCTACCCAGGCGTTTCAGCATGGCGCGTGCGCTCATGCTGTTGCTGGTCATCGCGTAATCCAGACGATCTTTTTCACAGGCGTAATCCGTTTGTTCTGCAGTGGACAAACTGACTGCACCGGGTTTGGTTGGGTCAAAGGTTTTTGTACCGGTACCAAAGGCGGCGCGGAAGTTATGCTCAATAAAGCAGTAACGGCTGGTATCCAGAGTGGAAAGTTTTTGTGCAAGATCTTCCGCGTTGCTGAAGGCGAGGGTATTGCCATCAGTTGCACTGGCTACACCGGTTAACACACCTACCGAATTCACCGGGTTGCCAGAGGCATCGACGGAAATTCTATAACTGCCGGAATTCAGGTTTTGATAAGCAAAGCCCACTTGCCAGAATGGATTGTTGCGTATCGGGCCTGCATCGAGCGTGGCGGGGCCGTAAGCGTCCTGACACAAGACACGATTGCGAATTGCAAGTGCGAGATCCTGTGGCACCGGTTGCTGGTAATCACTTTTGCTTGCTAAAAATGCACCGCTGGTCAGTAAGCCGCCCTGGCGGATGTGAGTTGGATAATTGGTTTTAACAAATTTGTCGTTATTAACGTAGACGCTACCTAAGTTATAAAAATTAAATAATGTCTCGTTGATAATGCTGTAGTTGCTGGCAAACAGCGTACTAAAGGGCGCTGCGCCATCGAGTACCACATGATTAAACACTTCGCTGACTTCGATCGACAATGATTTATCTACCGCATCAGTAAATGCCTGGCCTGATAAAGCAGGGGCAGTTTTATTGCTGACTTTTTCGGTTCCCAGCCAATGCTCGGCAAACTTACCAAAATGCGCGCGTGCGCTGGTTTTATTCAGCAGGCGGTCTACTTGTGCTTCAAGTTGTGTATCGCTGGCAAGTGCGCCATTTTTTGCAGCTTCCAGTAATTCAGCATCCGGTGTGCTGCCAGTAAAGGTAAATGCGAGGAATGAGGCAAGCTCATAAGAAGTTAACACATAAGCATCATTATCAATTGCTTGCGCAGGGAGAGAAGCTGCGGTATTGCCCGCGCGAATAGCGCTTACCGCCACACCGGTTTCCTGGCGATATAGAAATTGTGGTGATGATAAAGCAGTGCGCACTGCAACACCGAGTGCAGCAGAGATTTGTTCACTGCTGCTAGCGCCGGCAAACAGTGCTGTGTATAGCTCAATTTCTTGCGCATTGGCTGGGCGACGGAAAATACGGGTCAAGCTCTCGGTAGTAAATTTAGCAGCGCATTGCTCGCCCGTTAAACCAGTGCAATTGAGCAGTGCATTGAAGTTCGTGGTTGCGGCTTTGGTGGCAATATTGTTGGCGAGTTTGCCAAAGTTAGCCAGCGTGAATTTATTAATACTTTCCTGGGTATTGTTATCAAAACCGTTGATATTGGAGTTAGCTAAAAACAAATCCAGATTGCTGGCTGGTAAATCAGTCAGCAAATTAACGCCAAGTAAATCGCGTACGCTGTTGATGTATTCATCGCGGGTCAACACACGCAACAACCGCGGGCCATATGTCAGATTGCCGCTGCAATTGGCCAGAACCGGTGTTGACGACGAACTGGATGAATAACTACTGGACGAAATGCTACTTGATGAGCGCGAACTGCTTACAGCACTCTTCGAGCTAGATGAAATGCTGCTGAGTGAGCTCGAACTTTTGCTGGATGAAATACTGCTAAGTGAACTTGAGCTTCTGCTTGATGGAAGTGCAGAGGTGGATGTAGATGAACTCGAAACGCTGGTGCGCGATGAGCTGGCCACACTGGTGGAACTTTTGCTGCTGGAAATACTGGAGGAAGTTTTGCCAACACATTTCACACCGTCCAGCGAAAACTCGGCAGGTTTTACCAGGCTGGTGCCGCTCGGCATGGAGATGTTAAATCCGAAATTGGTCGTCTGGTTGGTATTCAGGTTGCCATTCCAACCGGCATTTTTTACCCGCACTGCTTGGCCGGCTTGGGTATAAGTGCCGTTCCACAACTGCGAAATTTTTTCGGCGTTGGAAAAATTCCACGCGAGTTCCCAGGTGGTTTTGGGGCTGCCCAGGTTGGTGATATCCACACTTAAGGTGGCGCCGGTGCCCCAGTTACTATTGATAGAGTATTTCACCTCGCACTGCGCCTGCACATTGATGGTGTAAGTCATCAACATACCAGCCGCAGACAAGAGCGATAAATTTTTTAAATTCACAATTAAGCTCCTTTTTTAACAGCGATAA
>JAGKWY010000023.1 GCA_021151625.1 Gammaproteobacteria bacterium
CCTCCATAACCGCCAGATGCGCAAAGTGTTTGATGGCGATGAGGTGCTGGTGCGCCTGTCCGGTGAGCAGTATCGCGGTAAGGAAGAGGGCGCGATTATTGAGGTGCTCACACGCAATACCACGCAATTGGCGGGGCGTTTTTTTAATGAGGAAGGCGTGCAGTTTGTGCGCCCGGAAAACCCGCGTATTACCCACGACATTATGATTCCGTTCGGCTCCTACGGCGGCGCCAAACACGGGCAAATCGTCGTAACCGAGATCACCCAGCAGCCGGACAAAAACCGTTTGCCGACTGGTCGAGTGATCCAGGTATTGGGCGACCATATGGCGCCGGGGATGGAGATTGAGCTGGCGATCCAGGCCCATGGCATTCCCAGCGTTTGGCCGGTGGATGTATTGGCTGAAGCAGCGCAGTTATCGCCCCAGGTGGAAGAGAAGGACAAGCTGCATCGCGTGGATGTGCGCAATTTGCCGTTCGTGACTATTGATGGTGAAGACGCGCGCGATTTTGACGACGCGGTGTTGTGTGAGCGTCGCAAAGGCGGCTGGCGTTTGTACGTGGCGATTGCCGATGTATCCCACTATGTGCAAGTGGAATCACCACTGGATGTAGAAGCGCGTGCGCGCGGTAATTCGGTGTACTTCCCTGATTATGTAGTGCCCATGCTGCCGGAGGCATTGTCCAACGGTTTGTGTTCGCTCAACCCGAATGTAGATCGCCTGTGCATGGTGTGCGAAATGAACATCAGCGATGCCGGCCGCATTACCGGTTATCAATTCTATGAAGCGGTGATGCATTCGCACGCGCGTTTAACCTACACCAAAGTGGGCGAGATACTTACCGGTGAAGGCGAAGCGCGCGAGGCCTTGCGCAAAGAATATAAAGCCGTAGTTCCGCAACTGGAATTGCTGCACAAGTTGTATCAGTGTTTGCGTGTGGCGCGCGATGAGCGCGGCGCGATTGATTTTGAAACTGTGGAAACGCGCATTCAATTTAATGAAGAGCGAAAAATCGAGCGCATTGTTCCCATCAAGCGCAATGACGCGCACAAATTAATTGAAGAGTGCATGTTGTGTGCAAACGTGTGCGCGGCGAAATTTATTGAGAAGCACAATTTAATCGGTCTGTTCCGCGTGCATGAAGGCCCTACCGAAGCCAAACTCACCAACTTGCGCGCGTATCTTTCTGAATTGGGTCTGGGCCTTGCCGGTGGCGATCGCCCAACACCGGGCGATTACCAACAATTATTGCAAATGATCCAGGACCGCAGCGATGGTCATTTAATTCAAACGGTCATGTTGCGCAGTTTGCGCCAGGCGATGTATCAGGTAGAAAACCACGGCCACTTTGGTTTGGGTTATGAAGCCTATACGCATTTCACCTCGCCGATTCGCCGTTACCCGGATCTGTTGGTGCACCGCGCGATTCGCTCAGTGGTACGCAGCACTGAGGCGACTACTCATGTGCGTCGCGTCGATACTGCCAAAGCAATCCCGAAAAAATTTATTTACCCTTATTCTGCCAGCGATATGGTGGTATTTGGTGAGCAGTGCTCGCGCACTGAACGCCGCGCCGATGAGGCAACACGCGATGTAGTGAGCTGGTTGAAGTGCGAATACCTGCGCGATCAAGTGGGCGCGATTTACGATGGCCATGTGAGCGCCGTTACCGGTTTTGGTTTGTTTGTGGAGTTGAATGAGCTGTATATCGAAGGCCTTATTCATATCACTTCATTACCACATGATTATTATCGCTTTGATGCGGCGCAACAGCGCCTGGTAGGCGAGCGCACCCGTAAAGTATTTGGCTTGGGTGATGAGCTTGTCGTGCGCGTGGTGCGCGTGGATCTGGATAATCGCAAAATCGATTTTGAATTGGAGTCGGCTAATGCGATTCGCCGCCCCAAATCCAGCGTTAAACCCAAAGTGGCAAAACGCGATGCATCCAAAGCGAAAAAAGTTGCCGATTCTTTGTTGGAGAAATCGCTGAATGCTGTTGAGCAGTTGGCAAACTCAGCGAAGAAAGCTGTGGTCGAAACGGTAGAAAAGTTTGCGGGGAAATCGGCTGCAGCATCCTCAAAGAAAGCTTCATCTAAACAAGTTGATGCAAAGCCGGCGGCTAAAAAAGCATCTGGCAAAACGGTTACCAGTAAAGCCGGTGCAGCCAAGCCAACAAGCAAGATGGCAGCGGGGAAAAAGTCAGCAGATAAAAAGACGGCTGATAAACTGGCTCCAAGTAAAGCAATCCCTAATTCCAAACCAGGCACCGCGAGTAAAAAAGGCCCTGCTAAAAAATCCAATGCGAAATCATCCGCCGAACATTTCGAATTGAATGAAGTTGCGCTGGACGATTTTGTAGATGGCAGGGCTATGAGTGGCAAATCGACTGGCAGTGGTAAATCGACCGGTAAAAAACCAGCGGCGAAAAAGCCATCTGCCACAAAAGCGGCGCCGAATCAGCCGGCCAGTAAAAAATCTGTAAGTAAGAAAACTGTCACTAAAACAGTAGATGCTGGCAAGTTAGCGGCACCTGCGGCAGTGGCACCAACAACAAAAACTGCAGCTCCAAAAACAGCAGCAAAAACAACAGCTAAAAAAGCTGCTCCAGCAAAGAGCGGCGCAACAAAAGCTGAATCCACTAAAACAACAGCCGTGAAAAAAGTCGCTGCCAAAAAATCCCCGGCGCAAGCCACAAGTGGGAAGGCGGCAGCAGGGAAACAATCATCCACAGTGAACAGTGAGGTTGGTCATGGCCGTAAGAATGCGAAGGTTTCAGGCGCAGCAGCGTCAATACCAGTTAAATCGCCTGCGCCAAAGGCGACAAAAGGCAGCGCTAGCGCTAAACCTGCGGCGGCAGCTGCTAAAAGACCGGTGGCTAAGGCTAAGAAGAAGGATTAACCGCTGGTTGCAAGGTGACGGCTTTGCTTTTGACGAAAGCCTGCAACGTGAAATTTATGTAGTGAAAGATCGCGAAGTGCGCGAGCGTGAAACGCGCATTTCCGGGCGCTAGTTTTTTGGTGCTAAAAGTTTTAAGCGTATTGTTAAAATATTGTTGAGATTCTTGTTCAGGTTCTTGTTTAGGAAAGTCTTTTGAAACGCGAAATTATTTATGGCTTGCACGCGGTGCAGGCACTGTTAAAAAGCGCACCCCAGCGGGTAATTGAAATTTACCTGCTGCAAGGCCGCAATGACCAGCGCTTGCAAAAAATTGTGAATGCAGCGGAAATTAATGGCATTCACTGCCAGCAAGTGGGCCGCAATAAACTCGATGATATGGTGAGCGATGAAAATCACCAGGGTGTGATTGCGATTTGTACCCCCGGTGAAACCTACGATGAAACCTGGTTGTTCCAGTTTTTGGAAAACCTGCGCGAACCGGCATTTTTATTAATCCTGGATGGTGTAACTGATCCGCATAACCTGGGTGCCTGTATGCGCTCTGCAGAAGCCGCCGGTGTGCATGCAGTTATCGCCCCTAAAGATAAATCCACCGGTTTAACCCCGGTCGCACGTAAAGTCGCGTGCGGTGCAGCAGAGGTTTTACCTTTCGTACCAGTCACCAACCTCGCACGCACCCTGAAAAAATTGCAGGAGCAGGGCATCTGGTTATTTGGTGCAGCGGGTGAAGCGGAGCAATCTATTTATCAATCCAACCTTACAGGCCCTGTGGGAATTTTAATGGGCGCCGAGGGCGATGGTTTGCGTCGCCTAACGCAGGATACTTGCGATCACCTGATGAATATTCCCATGGCGGGCACAGTGAGCAGTTTGAATGTGTCAGTCGCGACGGGGATTTGTTTGTTTGAGGCTGTGCGGCAGCGTAGTGTGAAACAATAAATCCCTCCCAACCTCCCTTTACAAAGGGAGGAGTTGTTGCTCCCCTCTTTGAAACGGGGCGCGTAGCTAAGAGGGGGTTAGGGGGAGATTCAAAAGGGCTAGCGGGAGATTAAAAATTATTTTAATAATTGAATCTGGATTTTCTGGTTTTTACCCAACGTAAATTTCGCATCGCTAAAACTCGGTGGCGCCAGCTCAGTGCTTTTGCTGCTGGAACCAAAAGGCTCTGCGGGCAGCATGCCGTTAAAATCCATCTTGCCGTTGTCATTCACATCCTGATATACCCTTAGTGCATAGTCACCCGTAGGCACATCGCCCAGTTTTATTTGCTGCGTCGCTTTATCCACGCTGACTTTTTCGCGCTTAACTGCATTGTTGTTGCTGTCGAAGCCTTGCGCATCTTTGTAGAGCGAAATGTACAGGCTGCCTTGAAGCTGTTGGATATTATTGACTTCCACCGTTAATTCGGCGGCCGAGAGGCTGGGGCTGATAAGCGCACACACCAATGAAGTCCCGGCGAGAAGTTGTAAGTATTTTTTCATGATGGTTCCCTATTCAGTTCGTTAATAGTCAGTAGTGGTAATAATTTTTTGCAGATCCAAAGCACGGCAGCTTGCTGATTTAAAGTACAGCCGCTTGTTTGGTCGCAGTGGCTTGCTGGTAGCGATTAATTAACCGGCTAATCAATCCCGCGATTAAACCGAGCGGCGCTACAATATAGGCAAATACAAAGAATGCAAACTTGGTAGCAGCAAAGCTGGAATAAACATAGGCGAGTGCATCGGCAAAATTGGTTGGGTTGGCGAGCATGACATATGACACTAGATTTTCCAGTTGATCGCTAATCGGTGCGATCGCAGAAATCAGTGCGCATACCACCAGGATTTTTCTGCCTCTACTATTTACTGCAAACAAACGCGAGATCAACACCAGCGCAAAGCAGTGCAACAGCAACACCGATAAAATAAACAGTGAATCTATGTGTTGCGTGAGCAGGTACACATCAAAGGTTCCCATCTGTTGTAACTCGCTGTACCAGCCTTTTAATTTTTCCGCGCTGAATGAAAGCTGCGCAACATGATAGGGAACTGGAAATTTGGACTCGATATAACTCGCGGTCAATGTGCTTGAAACCCAGTAGTTAAACGCAAAAGCTAGCAAGGTCAGTACAAACAAAGTCAGGGTTTTAGGTGAGTCGAGAAAGTAGCGGTAGAATGTTTTCATTTTGGGAATCCTTTTAGATAAATGACTGTTGCGATTAATTGCCCGGTTATGTGTTCGGTTTAGTGGTTCGGTATTGATTAATCGATGAGCCCATTTTCAGCGGCTGAGGGATTCACCACAATATCGATACAGGTATAGGAGCTATGCAAAATTGGATAACGCAAATCGATTAAATTTTGATTGGAGCCTGATCCAGGCATTTTTGGCAGTGGTGGAGCACGGCGCTGTGGCTCGTGCGGCCGAGGCCATAGGCGCAACCCAACCGACCTTAAGCCGGCAAATCGCTGCGCTGGAGGCAGAGATAGGTGCGGCGCTCTTTACCCGTGGTGCGCGCGGCAGTGTGCTCACCGCAGCGGGTGAGGCATTGGTCTACCCTGCCAAACAAATGCAGCAGGCGGCCCATGCGCTACAGTTGGCGGCGTCGGGGCAGAGCCAATCGCTCAAGGGCACGGTGCGTATCACCGCGAGCGAAATGACCAGCGCCTTTTTGCTGCCACCGATACTGGCAAGCCTGCGTTGGAAGTATCCGGATATCCAACTGGAAATTGTGGCGAACAATGCGCTGGATAATTTACTGGAGCGCGAAGCGGATATTGCAATACGTATGGCCAAGCCCGAGCAAGACACCCTGGTTGCCCGTCATCTGGGCGGGTTAAAAATGGGCGGCTATGCGAGCAAGGCGTATCTTGAACAAAAAAATGTTCCCTTTTCACCGGCCACCATGGGCGAGTTTGACTGGATTGGCTACGACAAAAATCCCGCCATAGTGAACAGCTGTCGCGCACTGGGTATTGAGTTAACGCGCGAATCCTTTGCCGTGCGCAGCGATGACCAAATGGTGTGTTGGCAGGCATTGCTGAGTGGCATGGGGATAGGTTTTGGTTTTGTGTTATTGGCCAATCAATATCCGCAGTTGATTAGAGTCTTGCCGGACAATTGGATTAAGGATTCACCGGTTTGGCTAACTGCACCCCTGGAGTTGCGCTCTAATCCGCGTATCCGCGCCGTGTACGATCATCTTGCGGAGCAACTTATTGCACTGATCAATAGCCAAAATAATTGATAACTGAGCAATTTTCGATAAAGGGTTTTGCAAATGGGTAGTCTAGTAGCAATGCCGGTGTAACCCTTTATTTCCCAATCATCTATCCCCCATATATTTTTCTTTGCTACATAAAATTTTCTTCTAATGAAAAGAAAATTTTATGTAGCTGTCATTGTTTTGTCATTTCCCGATTGCTATAGCCAGTGGCCGGTGATATAAATGGCAACGTTGTCATAAAGACTTTTATATCCATAATAACTTTACACCTATAACAAAGCAGGCTGGGAAATGCCTGTGATAACCGACCAGAGGGAACTCGCTACGAGTGACCAGGACCGGTGTGTTTCCTAAGTACGGCCAATCTATTGAGTGGCTATTTTTCGATGAAAACGAGTAATTTGTTTTTATAGAAAGTAGTTAATGCAAGCAATAGATCAGTACTGCTCCACGGGACACCCCAACAACAATCTCAACGATTTATCGAAAATAGACGCGCTGATTTAAAAGAAATTTTTCAAATTTCTTTACGGCATCCTTTTGTCTAAAAACTACAAACGAGAGTGAGGGGAAAATAAAAATGGTGAGATCAATTACGGTAATAAAACCAACAACATTGGCGCTAGCTGCGTTGTGTATTAGCGGCTTATCAACCAGCGCCATGGCAATCGATTGCTCCAATATTCCTGCGTGGAATGCAGCCACTGCTTATGGTGGCGGCAGTCAGGTGAAAGAGCAGGGTAATGCCTATAAAGCTAATTGGTGGTCGAAAGATCACAACCCGGTGAATTATTCCGGGCAGTGGCAAGAATGGACTTTGCTCGGCGCTTGTGATGGTGCCGTATCATCGAAAAGTTCTGTGGCTTCTTCTGTTGTTGCCAGCGTTGCACCGAGTTCAAAATCATCCAGTTCAGTTGCACCTTCAAGCACGGCGGCTTCCTCAGTCGCAACCGGTAGCTGCGCATCGCCGCAATATGTTGCGGGAACTAATTACGCAGCAGGTGCGCTGGCGCAAAATGTGGGGAGCGAATATCGCTGCACTGTTGCGGGTTGGTGCGGCTCTACCGCGAGCTGGGCATATGCACCTGGTACCGGCGCGCATTGGCAGCAGGCGTGGGAATTAGTGCGTTCGTGCGGTGCTGCATCCAGTGTGGCGAGTTCATCGGTAACTACTTCAAAATCCTCCAGCAGTTCTTCCGCGACTGTGGTTAGTAGCAGTCGTTCATCATCCAGTGTAAATGGTAATGGTCGTGTTCCCGGCGATGCAGCAGCATTACCAAAACATGCGCTGGTAGGTTACTGGCATAACTTTGATAACGGCTCCGGCGTAATGCGTTTGGGTGATGTTGATCCTGCCTGGGATGTAATTGTTATCGCCTTCGTCGATGACGCCGGCAATGGCAGTGTGGATTTCCGTTTGGACCCTGCATTAAACAAAGCGCAATTTATTGCCGATGTTGCTGCAAAACGCGCGCAGGGCAAAAACATTGTGCTCTCTTACGGTGGCGAAAAAGGCACTGTGACTTTGAACAATTCCACTAACCTTGCCAACTTTGTAAACAGCACTGCTGCAATCATTAACGAATATGGTTTTGACGGTGTGGATATAGATCTGGAATCGGGTGCAGGTGTCTTGCACGGCGCGCCGGTAATTTCCAACATGGTTTCTGCAATTAAACAGCTCAATGCCATGTATCCGGATCTGTATGTTTCTATGGCGCCCGAGCATCCCTATGTGCAAGGTGGTTATGTTGCTTACTCCGGTATTTGGGGCGCTTACTTGCCGATGATTGATCAATTGCGCAATGAACTGGATTTGTTGCACGTGCAGTTGTACAACAACGGCGGCCTGGCAACACCTTATGCCGCGCAAGCTTATCAAGCCGGTACTGTGGATATGATGGTAGCGTCTGCACGTATGTTGATCGAAGGCTTCCCATTGGCCAACGGCACTGCCGGTCAATTCAAAGGCCTGCGTCCCGATCAGGTTGCACTGGGTTTACCTTCGGGCCCACGCGCTGCCGGTTCCGGTCAGGCAACCACGGCAGACATTAATCGCGCCGTAAGTTGTTTGGCCTTGCGTACTAATTGTGCCAGCGTTACGCCCTTAACTGCTTACGCTGATTTCCGCGGGGTAATGACCTGGTCAATCAACTGGGATGTAAAAGATGGCCGTATTTTCTCGGTGCAGGTGGGTAACCACCTGAAATCATTGCCCTAAGTCATCCTGATCGCATGGGGGATTTCCTCCAGCGATTAACCAAAAACGCCCGTTGGGTTCCAGCGGGCGTTTTTTATTGCCGATAGCCTCTGCTATCCTTGCCTCAGCTTATCGCTTCAAATGCCATGCATTTGTCTTACATAACAAAATAAACGGAAATGACCTATGACCAACACCTTACGAATCCTGACTTCGCTGCTGGTTCTTGCCAGTGTGTTAACGCTCACCGCTTGCGCGCCTGAGGTGGGCAGCCCTGAGTGGTGTAAATCCATCGAGGAAAAACCCAAGGGCGATCTCACCATGAACGAGGCCAAGGATTACGCCAAGCACTGCGTGTTCAAGTAAGCGCAACCGATTACAACGACTCTACGCCATTTTGCGCCCAGCCACGGGGGGTAAAATGGCGTTGCTATAATTAAGATGGTGTTAATAAAGCAGCTAAGACGGTGTTAATAACACAGCCTTGTTGCAGAGAAAGGCCTAATGAAAACTAACTTTCTAAATATCCATGACCTGGTATTGGTACTCACTGCGTTGGAGTGCGGTGTGTTGGCAGTTTTATTGAATTTATTGCCAGCAAAACATATACAACCGCGCCGGATTCTGGCCGGATTTTTTGTATTGATCGCGCTAGTACTTACCACCACCTTAATTGTGTGGAACGGGGATTTAAAAACCGCCGCGATCAATCACACCCCACTGGTAGTTGCCATTCTGGCCGCCTGTTTATTGTTGCAGGGCCCAGTGCTGTATTTTTATTTGCGTTCACTCTCGCAAGACATACAACTCTTACGCTGGCGCAACCTTGTGCATGCAATACCTGCAGTACTCGCCGCGATTTTGTTAATTGCCTTTGGCATAGATAGTCTGGAGTGGCAACCTACCACTGAGTTGAGTGGGGCAGAAAATGCAGTGGTGGCATTTTTGTGGGCGCTGGTAAAACTATCGCCGCTGGGTTACATCATCGCCTGTGTGATTGCTGAATATAAATTGCGTGAAAACCTGCGCGAACTCTATGCCGATATTTCCATGTCGGAATTAAAACTGGCCGATGCGGTGCTCGCCGGTTTTTGTATTCACTGGCTGTGGTCGCTGCTGGCATATTTATTAGAAGGCATGGTTAGCGCAGCGGTTAGCGATAGTTTGGGGATTATCGATAATTACCTGACGGTGATTCTGGTTAACGGCCTGTTTGTGTTTGGTTTGATCAACACGCGCCAGCTATTAAATGTGCAAGCCATTCCGGTCGCCAAGCCGGTGCAGCCGAGCAAAATGGATCACAAGGTGGCGGTGATTGAAAAGGCGATCCATGAAGATAAATTGTATCTGGAGAGCAATATCAACCTGGAGCGCTTTGCCGAGCAAATCGGTTTGAAACCGCGCGATGTATCTGCCATTTTAAAAATGCACTACCAGAGCAATTTTTTTGAATTTATCAATCGCTATCGCGTAGAGGAAGCCAAGCGTTTATTGGTCGCGCCGGAATTTAAAGAAGAAACGATTCTGGAGATTATCTACAAATCCGGCTTTAACAGCCCCTCGGCCTTCCATCGTTTTTTTAAACGTATGGTGGGAATTACCCCAACGGAATTTCGCCAGCGCGGCTGACCTTCAGAGCGGCCTTCTCAGCAATGCATTGCAAGGGAGGCCAATACCTCCCTTCTTGTTTTACGATTCTGAGTTATTGTGCTGCAACCGCTTGGAAACGTGCTAGTTGCAAACCACTTTCGTCTTGCAGTACGAGTTGGTCGGCGTGCACGGAATATTTGCGAGTATTTTGCAGGGCTTGGTTGAATGCTCCGGCCAGATTTATTTCATCCGGGCAGGCCATGCGGGTGGATGCAAGTTCACTAAAGCTCAGGGTATCTGCTGTGAGCGTGTAGCTACCCATCATCTTATTGCAGCCGTCAGAGCCAGAGAGGCGCGCATCAGCGCCTAACATCAGGTAGGGTGCGTGTGCTGCATCTGCCACTTCGGTGTCCTGCAATAATATTAATTTCCAGTGGGTTCCAATCAAGTCACTGGAAACTGGTGCGTTAGTCTCGTTGCTTGATGGTATTGCGCTGTTTGATATTGTGGTAGCGGCGCTGGTTGTGAGCGAGGAACTTGTTGTAGGGGCGGCGCTTGCAGCAACAGATGATACATCCCTGGCAGGTTTTGGATTTTCCGGTGAAGGCGAGCAAGCTGAATTCAATAAAACCAGGCTTGAAAGTGCGACAAAAATTTTTATACGCATAAAAATAATCCTTAATAAAGTGTCAGGGAAAATCGGGTAGAAAATGGGAGGCAGTAGTATCACACTCGTTAGATATTTTTTTGCCAATAGCCAACGTCTAACCAGCGGCCGAATTTAAATCCCACTTCGCGAAAATGCGCTACCTGGCGGAAGCCAAATTGTTCGTGGATGCGTTCGCTGGCAGTATTCGGAATGGCAATGCAGGCCAGGAGAGCGTGAATATTCAGCGCTGAGAGTTGTTCGATCAGCGCTTTATACAACAGGCTGCCGATACCTTTACTGCAATAATCAGGATGTAAATACACAGTCACTTCAGCGGTGTGTTTGTAGGCGCTGCGATCTTTCCATTTGCTGGCATAGGCATAGCCCAGAATTTTTCCTTCGTCCTCATACACCAGCCAGGGAAATTGTTGCGTGTGAATGGCTACCCGTTGTTGCATCTCCATCACACTGACCGGTGCTTCCTCAAAGGTGATAACCGTGTGCGCAATATAATGATTATAAATATTGCAGATTGCCGGAATGTCATGCGTGGTGCAGGTGCGGATTGGCATTTAACTTTCCTTTCAATGGCTATTGAAAAATGACTGGTGTTGTCGCTTAAATTTAATGGTGCGAAATTGTTTTCGTAAATTCAGAACACTCTTTAACAAAATTTAAAAATAACCAGTGGTAAAATTTTTAATGGTATGTGGCGAGTGGAAATAATAATACAGGTGCCATGTCGTTTATGGGTATTCATTATTTGCACTGCTACTGCCATTTCCATTTTGTTGTCAGGGACGTATGACAATAAATTTAACTTACTTATTTACCAGGAGTCGTAAAATGAAAATGGTGAAACATTTTGTTTTCAGTATCGTGTTGTTAATGGCTTTTTTTACTAATCCGGGCGTTGCGCAAACCAGTAATAGTTATTCCTTTACTGTCAGTGAAGGCTCGGTGGTGGTTACTCCTGCCTGGTGCAGAATTAATCCTTGCCTGCCGACGGTAGCGACGTTTACCGGCAGTTTTGTCGCGCAAATTTCTGCTGCGGGGGATCATATCCTATTCCCGTCATCCAGTCTTGTAAGCACCCCGGACGTCGGTTTCCAACTGCCGGCAGATCCGAATGAGGATAGTTATGGTGTGGTGCGCGATATTGCCTTTACCTTTGAAGGCGATGCCATTAAAGCAAAAGGCATAGTGGATTCACGCGCATTTGATGGCCCGCTGGTGGAATATCAGTTTGTTGCTAGAACAGCGCGTTCGCAAGTGTTTACTGCACGCCCTGACTATCGCAAATGTGCAGCGCCTTTGTGCGGTGGATATTTTGTGAAGCTGGTTAATCAAAAATTAACCCAGTGTGCCGATGGTAGTTTGCAAGAAGAATGTTACGTAGCTTCTGTTGTTTATGGCGATGGCCCTATCAACGCCGGTGCAATTTCATTTGCTAACAGAACGCCGCTGTTGTTGATCGGCGCGATATTACCCAAGGCGGATACTACCGCGGGCGTATTGGGCGTGTTCCTGGCAAAAGACGCTTACCGCTCGGCAACGCAAAACACCGCCGTGGGTAGTTTTTACGGTGTAACCAACAACGGCATTATGTGTATTACCACTCCCTGTTTCAGTTACGATGAGGAGTTGTTAAATAGCACTAATCGCATTACCAAATTGTCGGATGTTAATTTGGAAATGTCTGGTGCGTCACCAGATGATATTGCCTGGGCACATCAACTCTTGGCCAATGGTGCACCTTTGTACGCTGCGGGTAAAAACCAAAAATACCAGGGCTTTGCCGGTATAGGTGTGCGTTTGGTTGCACAGCAATTTTATTTGCCGATTAAACCAACTGCTGCTGAAAAATAGTTGGTTATTAGGTAATAAAAAAGCACCATGAAAATGGTGCTTTTTTATTTACAGATTACGCCAGGCAAACGAAGCTTCAGTTAATTTTTTAAATTCGGTAGCTGAGTATGAATACCCATAGCCATCGTTTCCATCCCTGAATTTCCAGTTTGCTGATCAGGAGCTGACGTGCCATTTTTCTTGCCTGTCGCCAGGATTTTGATTCAATTCCGGAAAACGCAAAGTGAGATTGCTTAAACAAAGGTTGAATATCTTTGTAGCATTGCTCCAGTGTACTGCCGTCGTTTAGCCGTTTATTTAATTCCGCTAATAATTTGGCAAGCTTGCAGGGGTAGCGACTAAGCCCTGCCAGGTCCTCATTGCGAATGTACGTTAGTTCTGCCGTTGGCGCAGGGCGATTTTGCAACAGCAAATCCATGCAATACCAGCTGGCAATGTCTTCGCGATAGTTATCCGGTGTTTTTCCATAGGCTGTTGCCATTACACTGACCCCGGCATCCCACTTGCCAGTTTCACGCAATGCTAGCGATTGAAAATAGAGTGCGCTCGCTTCTGCTTCCGCTTCGTGTTCAGGTGCGTTTAACCAATTCTCTGCCTGATACCAGCGGTCTCGTCCTATATAATGCTGCCCGATAAGTGACCATAGTTTTATATCGCTATGAATTGCAGTTTTTTGGTGTGGTAGTAATGAATCAGGAAAAAGAACATTTTTTTCTTTAAGGCAGTTAATGTAACCTTCCAGATAACGCCGTTCAAAATCATCGACAAAATTGTACTGCTTCAGTGTTCGTTCGACCTTTTTTTGCCCCAATTGCTGTATATCAAATTCAGCCAGACAGCTCGCTGCCTGATTGTTCGGTAATTGTTTTGTGTTGTGCAATTCGCGAATGATTTCTGCTGCTTTTACTTGCTGCTTTAGTTTCTTGAGTTGTTCCCATGCGTTAGCAATAAACCATTTGGTTTCGCCGGGGGCCGTTAATATAGCTTTGTATATTGCCAATGCATCTTCATGCTGCTCCAGCGCAATAGCAATTTGAAGCCCACGATAATCCGTATAAATGTCGCGGTTATGCCGTTGCAAAATGGCATGTGCCTGGGCGGCGCGCGCATAATCCTTTTGGCCCATTATGTAGTCTATGTAAGTCAGGCCGTTGTATTGATTGACCGGGTTTAATTCAAATGCTCGCTGCAATAAATCGCCAATGCGATTTTTATCGCCGTCAATGGCTTCGAATTTTTCTGCTGCAAAGCAGAGTACCATGGGGTCATTAGGGTGGAGGCGAACGCAGTTATCAATAGCACGCGTGGCATTTTTGGAGTCGTGTGCCTGTACGTACCAAATGGTCAGGCAGCGCCAGGCTTCGTAGTAGTTTTCATTAATACCTGCAACTTCCTCCATCGCAGCAATGGCTTTTTCCAAATCGTGCTGTTGTGCAAATATTTTGGCTTCAGCGGCGAGTATCGCCAGGTGCCGGTTGTTATTCCAGTATTGTACGCTGGTGAACTGCAGCGCATGAGCGTAATGCCCCAGTTCTGTTTGGCGCTCTACATAGTCGGTACATACACTGATGTTATGGGGATGTCGCTCCAAAAATTTCCCGAGTAACTCACAGGCGATGTTGTCGTCAGTTTGCATCCATGCATGTAGTAATACCAAATCTGCATCATCTGCCAACTTTTTGCGCAACATTGCAACGCGTTCGTTAATGAGATGCTCTTGCTGGCGGTCTTTATACAGTGAAAAAAGTCGACGCCAGGCCCAATAATATTGGGCGTGACGCTCCAGTGCTGTTTCCAATGTCGCAATCGCTTCATCCACTTTATCTTCACGCAATAATAAATCGGCGATATAACCGTAAGGGCTTGATGCCAGGGGATTACGTGCACAGACAGATCGCTGAATTGCAATGGCTTCGTCGTAACGGCCTTGTTGCTCGTACAAATCACACAGAGTATTTGCAGGCGTTGTCCAGCCGGGAGAAAGCTCCAGGGCCTGGCGATAAAATTTTTCGGCAGGCTCTGCCTGGTTTAATAACCTATGCGCTTCTGCCAACTCAAAGAATAAGCGTGGCAAGAGCGGAAAGCGTGCCGTTGCACTGGTGATAATTTCCAGGGACTTTTGATTGTCGCCCTGATTACGATAGGCAAGTGTTAATGCTGCCCAGGATTGCCATAAATCCGGGCGGGCCTGTAACGCATGCTCAAGAAATTCAATGACGCGGTTGGCGGGCAAGAGTTGCCAGGCGATGTACTGGTATTCCAGGATGCCGTCACCATAGCTGACTTGGGCCATTAATTGATCATAAATAAATTGCAGCTCTTCCTGCTGCGCGGCATGGGTTAACCCGCAACTTAACAGTAAATCGTAGGCAACGCTGTGATCACAGTAATTTTCAATAGCGCGTCGGAAGCAAGCGCGTGCCTGCTCGCGTTCACGCATTGCAAGGTAAACCTGCCCAAGGCAACTGTGATTGGTGCTGCCATTTTTTTCGATCGCTACGGCTTCACGTGCAGCTGCCAGAGCTGGCTCCAGATTGCCCTGTGCTCGCAGTGCATTGGCCAGGCCACGATAGCCCCATGCATTGTTAGGGTGGTGTTGTGTATATTCCCGGTAGGCATTTACCTGTAACTCATAATCTGTTTGGTCAATCCAGAAAATATATAATTCCAGCAGCATGGCATTATCGGGAAATTGTGCGAGTCGCTGCTTGATAAATTCATCGGCACGCTGGCGTTGACCATTTTCAATCCACAATCGCATGATGTCTTTGCTGGCTTTTTCATTTAGCACATCAAGCGAAAGAATTGTTTGCAAACTGGCAATTGCCTGATCGATTTCCAGGTTCGTTGTGTAGATATCTGCTGCGAGTTCATGGTAGCGAAGAGCATGAACCAGGGGCTTGGCGCGCTCGGCCAGTTCAACCGCCTTGTTACTTTGCTGGCTGTATAAAAACTTTCGCGCGGCGAATGTCATCAGCCAGCCATCATCTGGCCGCAATGCAATTGCCTGATCAAGAACAGCCAGTCCATCGTGTGTTAACTCCAGGCTATCCAATGCGTTAAATAATGATACTGCCGGGCCAGACGATTTTTTGCCGAAGCGCATGAATCTATCGCGTAAGAAACTCAAGCCTTTTTCAGTTTCTTTGTGGTAGCGCGCGGCTTTGAAAAAGCTTTCGGCGTAGCGCTCATTTTTATCTTCAAGGCAAATTGCAAAACGATATAGCTGATAACTGTGTGCATAGTCTGCTTTATCCCAGAGCACGCCTGCATAATCGTAGAGTAATTTGGCATTGGTAGGGCTGTAGCGCAACAATTGTTGATACAGGGCTTCTACTCGCTCCAGTTGTCGGTGATCGTGGCGCAAGTGATCTGCGAGGCAGCTGCGGATCATTGAGTGTGCCTGACCTGTGGCTACAATACTTTCCAAATATTCCAGTGCTTGCCTGCTGGAGCCAAGTGCGGAGAGGCTGCTAACCTTGCTGAGTTGAAAACCGATATCCTCAGGAAATAGCGCGAGCAATTTTTCTGTTGATGCGAGTATGCGTGTTTCGTCGCCATCGTAAAACGCCAGGCGGCGTTCGCAATTAATTGTTAAGCGGTGGTTTTCATCCAGGGCTTGTGCAGCGGCTATTTGTTTGCACGCGAACTCGCGATCATTGTTGTTGAGTGCGCGTTCCAGTTGGTACAGGCAATCGTAAAGAGCACTGTAAGGTAAATGAATACTGAGCAATTGTTCGCGCTGGCTGTGCGGCACCATAACCATGGCGCGAGGACCTGATGCCGCATAGTATTTGTGGCACCCGTCAATTAACATTTCCTGCAGGCGACGGTGATAGGGATCGCGTAGTAAGTAGGTCTCCATGGCCTCGTCATAGCCAACCAGAATTTGCAGGTGAGCACTTCCAGGCTCCACTGTTCCCAATAAAATGGGTATACCTGCATCTAGCAATTGCTTGGCGGAAGCAAAATCCAGTTGCAGCTCTTGCACGAACCAGCCATTTTCTTCTGCCCAGCGGCGCTCATCTTCCGAGTAGGTTCCGTTGTAGCAAATCGCTTCGACAATATCCGCTTGATCAATCTGCACTCCCCAGTAACTTGCGACTGAGCTTAAACTTGCGGGAGCACAGGTCATATTCGCCTGCCTGACAAAGGGAAGGTTTAATACTCTGCGTTTATTGCTGTCTCCACCACGTTTGATTGCATCGCTAACGGATTTTCCAAACCAGCTTTTTTGTTCAATAAATTCCAGTGCTTCTTCGTACCTTTGTTCCGCGCACAGTAAATCGGCGTGCAAGCTGCGCAGTATTTGCTGTGAGTCGCGACGCTCTAACACGGGTAAAGTTTTCAATTGTTGCAAGCATGCGTGAGCTTCATGATATTGCTGATTTTCGATATATAAGCTGCACAACAGACGCCCTACCCAGAAAGATTGATAGCAGGGCCATACCCTGGCAAGCAAATCAATTGCACTGCTGAGATTGTGCTGTAACTGTAATATATGTGCTTTGAAATAAAGTGCAGGGCGGTAGTCCGGGGCGTTGGCAAGTGCTTGATCAACGATTGCTAGCGCTTGCGCATAATCATCCTGGCGGAATTTAATTTCCGCCAGCGTGAGCAACAGCCAATTATTATTCAGTTGCTCCAGCCCTTGTGCTGCTTCATCGGCCGCCGAAAAGTCGCGGAATTGGGTGAGTATTTCTGCCTTTTCTGCGCGCAGGGCCGCAAGATCTTTTTCGTTAGGCTGGGCTCGTCCACTGATGAACGACAATTTTTGTAGCGCAACCAGAGGGCCGTAGCGGCGCAAATACAAGGTTGCAACCAGAGGCGCGAGTCCTTCGAGCTGTGGGGCATTACGCCACAGTCGCCAAAGCAGGGCATCAGCACTACGGTTGTTCCCCAGTTGGGAAAGGGTTCGCGCGCGCAATAATTCGAGTTTGGCTGTGGGCCATCGTTCTTGCCCCCAGGCACTGCTGGCCTTATTCCATAAATCCTGGAAAAGATTGTGTTCATAAAGGCCGTTTAGTTCGGCGTAATCCTGGGCATAGACTTCTTCGTCGGCAACATGCATATCCATATAAGGCGAGCTCTTTGATGAGTGAAAGTAAGGCGGAGATGGCGCCTAATTAATCCATATTAATTCCGTTGATGCAAGGGGAGAAAACGATAAACTCGCTGTGGTTGTGAAGGATAAGCGGCTACAAAAAGTATCAGGAGGCTGACGCTTGCGCCGCTTTTTTCTTTTTGGTCTTCTTCAAATTAGCACCAAACTCCAGTTTCAACTTGTTATCTTTATTGATGCCGCCCTCGCGCGCCGCCGCCAGTTTGATTTGTGAGCTCTTTACGCCAGAAATTTTAATTAATTGGTCATACACAATTTGTGCGCGCTTATCGGCCAGCTGCTGTAAATCCTCCTGCGAAATGGTTTCGGTGGCGACGAGCTTTTCTTTGATAGCTCTTGCGTAGCTTAAATGGTCAGTGTTGTCCTCATCGCTTGCACTGGTTTGCGCGCTATTTTTCAAGGTTTCCAAACTGGGGGATAATCCCTGTTCGGTGTAGAGTTTTTCCAGGGTGGAAATGTATTTGCGCGAGCCGATATTGGCATCGGTTTGGCTTTGGGAAAGTTGCTCGCGCAAGCGGGATTCAAATTTTTCTTCCTGTAATGCTTTGGTGTCAAAGTCGGCGGAATAGACGCCGGGAATATCAATTTGTAAATCGGGGCGTTTAATTAATGCCTCGCCAATTTGCTGAACTTTTTCAGTCTGTGCCGGCGATAAATCCGTGCGCCCGGCAAAAAAACTGATGTAGCCCAGATCCTTGTTTTTGCCCACGCCAACCAATCCCGCCAAAAAGCGAAAGGGTGCTGCTGCGACATTGGTAATTAATTTGCGAATAGCCCGGCGCACTGTTTTGCCGTAATCAAATTTGGGATCATTGATGTTGCCTTGCACCGGAAGGTCGGCGCGAATAATGCCGTCTTTATCTTTGAGTAATGCAACAGCGAGATCCAGGGGCAGGTCTGCTGCGCCCGGCTGCGCTACTTTTTTCCCCAGCGCAAAATCGTGCAGTACTACATTGTTTTGGCCGCGCATCTGATCCTGGTTAATATCGTATTCCAGATCGAGATCCATTTTTCCCTTGGCAATTTCGCGCCCGGCAAATTTAATGGCGTAGGGCGAAAGCTCGGAAATATCAATGTTGTTAAAGCTGAGATTCATACGCGTTTTTTGTGTGGGTTCCAGCGGAAAAATAGCACCGGTCATCACCATCTCACCGAACTCACTGACTTGCCCCTCCAGTTTGACATTGGCGGGTGAGTGGCTGGTGGAATCGAGTGTGGAAATGGTGCCGTTGATATGTGCGATATCGGCGGAAAAAGGCAGCGGCAGTGAGGAGTCGGTAAATTTACCACTGGCATTCTCAAAATCGATACGGCCGATTAGATAACTAAATCCACTTGAAGAGTCTGTTGTTAAGTTTTCAGTTGCTGTAGCTGTTGAGTTATCAGTTGTTTTTGCAGGGCTTTCGGTTGCTGCTTCCGGAATTTTGAGTACGCGGGTTAGCGTGTGGGTGCCATCGGCAAAAATATTGAAGTCCGCAAATGCCTCGTTAAAACGCATACGTCCAATGTTAACTTTTTGCTGGTTAACATCGGCGATAATGCGATTGAGTGAGAGTTTCGACCAACTCAGCAGGGCTTTTCCGGTGGATTTTTCCTGCACTTTGACATTGTCGAGCTGCGCGCTGCCCTGAATTTTTATGGCGTTGTCCGTGGTGGTAATTTTCCCTTCCGCGGCCAGTTCGCCGCTGGCAATATCGACCAGTGCATAGGCATCTACAAAACTTTGTGCGGCTTTGGCGGGCAGTTGGGTAATTTTATAAGTGCCTTCCGCGCTGGTTAACGGGTTGATTTCAATAGTTGCTGCCGATTCAAATTTTCCACCCTGCAAATTAAAGCTGGCACTGGCTGCTATTTGTTGCTGTGGCTGGGTGCTTAGATTTTTTATTTCCAGGGCAATTTTTTCGACTTCCAGCTGCGAAGCTGTGCCGGTGGATTCATCCCGGTAATGAAGGTCCAGGTTGCTCACTGATAACAAATTATTCATTACTTGCCAGGGTGAGGGTTCGCTTTTGGCGCTGCCGCGTTCGTCAATAATCTGGGTGAAATTAAATTGACCCTGCGGTGATTTTTTTACCCAGGCATCGCCATCGCCCAGCTGGATTTTGGGTAACTGAAGCGTAGCTTCGGGCCACTTTAATTCTGCGCCACTGATATTAACCTGTTGCAACGCGAGCAGTGGGGCGTTGTCCGCAAGCTGGTTTACTTTTAAATCCTGCAGGTTGGCTTCAATACCGGAGAGTAATACTTTCAGGTCAGCCTGATCAGGTTTATGGATTGCATAATGAAATTGCGCTTGCAGGTTGCTGGTAGCGATCGCCACTTTAAAATCATCTTTTAAATAATCGGCGAGTGTTGTTAGCGCCGGCCCCGCCAGTTTTACATCTCCCTCGCTGGAAAATGGCGCGAGGCGTAGATTGCCCAGCCAACTTAATTCAACGCCGGTATCGGTTTTAAGTTGCAAGGATTGATTGCCGGTGGCATTGGGCAGGGTGCTGAATTGATTCGCTTTAAATTCAATAGGACCTAACTCTGTTTCAAAGCGACTTTTGGGCAGTTGATCGATAATGTGAAGTCGCGCGATTTGTAGTGTGATGTCTTCAATGCGCAGCGGTGGTGTGCTGCTAGCGGTGGGCGGTGTCGATTCGTCGGCGGGCGTTGCGCTGGCAATCCAGTTGTTCAGCACGCGGGTAAAATTATTGGTTTCGGCATTGTGGCGATTAAATTCACCGTAAACACCAGTCAGGTGCGCCGCCTTAATGATCCAGCTATCACCCAGTGAATCCCATGGCTGCAGGTCAATGAAAAGCTTGTCGAACCCAAGCGGTTGGCCCAGCTCATTACCGGAAATTTTTAGCTGGTTGATCGTCAGGGTGAATTCATAGGGGTTGATGGAAATTCCATCAACATCCAGGTTGAGTTGCAAACGCTCGACTACCAGTTCGTTTAGCTTGCGCTTGATTAGCATTGGCGCAATAACAGCCAGCATCAGGTTGTACAACAGGAATAACGCGACCAACCAAACCCAGGGGCGACGCCAGGACAGCCAGCTGAAATACTGGAATACCGTTTCTTTCTTCATGAATAAAACCGAATCTGTTTGATTACTGCAGGCCTGTGGCCCGATCTTCTACACCCAATGTCATCCACCCAGTCTAGCCGGATTAACGGGGTTGAACTGTTAAGTGATGCTTTTTGTTGCTAATTAAGACTCGCAAATACGGGTTTGGTTTAGCCTATACTGCGCGGCTTTTACTAACAGTTATTTATCAATAGTTATCCAATAAGGAATTTAAAGATGGTTTTTGAGTGTGTGATGGAAGTCAGGGACTATGAGTGCGACCTGGCCGATGGGGTCAACAATTCGGTGTATATGAATTACCTGGAGCATGCGCGCCACAGCTTGTTGAAGCAGGGCGGTATTGATTTTGCGGCCCTGGCGCGCCAGAAAATCGGCCTGGTCATTGCGCGTGCCGAGGTGGATTTTACCCGCTCGCTGATGAGTGGTGATCAGTTTGTGGTGCGCACTATCGTCAAGCGGCAATCCAAACTGCGCTATGAGTTTCACCAAACTATTTATCGCCTGCCTGACGAGCAAGTGATGGTCAAGGCGGTAATCACCGGTGTGCCTATTAATGCCGAAGGTCGTCCCAGAATGCCGGCGGAACTTGAGCCATTGATTTTGGCGCTCTGTGAGGCGTAAATTAATCGTTCATTTGCCCGGCGTCCCGGGCCAGTGAAGTATTGGATTTGACAGGGGGTGTCTCTACCTGTGTTGTTGCGCGGTTTTCTTCAATAAAGCTAATAATCAAAACCTTAAACACTACTGCAGTTACGTACCATGAAAGGAGAGCGAGATGGATTTGTGGAATAAACTTACCGGTGAGTTGATTGATATCATCGAGTGGACCGACGATAGCAACGATACCCTGGTGTGGCGTTTTGAGCGCTACGAGAATGAAATAAAAAACGGGGCCAAATTAATTGTTCGCCAGCAGCAAGTGGCGATCTTCGTTAACGAGGGGCAAATTGCCGATGTATTTAGTTCGGGCACTTATGACCTGACTACGCAAAACCTGCCGATTCTCACCACACTTGAAGGCTGGAAATACGGTTTCCATTCGCCCTTCAAAGCGGAAGTTTATTTTATTAACCTGCGCACCTTTACCGATAATAAATGGGGTACACAAAATCCGGTAATGCTGCGCGATGCCGAATTTGGCCCGGTGCGCATTCGCGCCTTTGGCAATTTCACATTTAAAGTCACTGATCCGCGATTGCTACTAAACGAAATTGTTGGCACTGATGGCCATTTCACTCTCGCTGAATTGGACACCCAATTTAAAGCGCTGGTGGTATCCGGTTTCTCCGATGCAATTGCAGAAAGCCGTATTCCTATTCTGGATATGGCTGCCAATTACACCGAAGTGTCCAAACTGGTGTGTGAGCGCCTGGGCGAGGATTTTGGCAGTTACGGTTTATCCATTACTAAATTTGTAGTGGAAAATATTTCGCTGCCGCCGAATGTAGAAGAGGCACTGGATAAACGCTCCTCAATGGGGTTGCTCGGCGACTTAAATAAATACACCCAATACCAAACCGCAAATGCGTTGGAAGCAGCGGCAAAAAATCCCGGTGGCGAGGCCAGTTCAGCCATGGGAATTGGTATGGGCTTCGCGGCGGCCAATCAAATTTCGCAAGCGATGGGCAACTCACAATCGACGAATAGTGTGCAGCCGACGAGCAATGCA
Organism: Gammaproteobacteria bacterium; assembly: GCA_021151625.1. GTDB lineage: Bacteria > Pseudomonadota > Gammaproteobacteria > Pseudomonadales > Cellvibrionaceae > Cellvibrio. Next base: position 22,283 of record JAGKWY010000023.1, read on the forward strand.
CAAGCGGCTCCTGTTACACCGCCACCACTGCCGGGTGAAATTAATTTTTTTGTTGCACTCAATGGTCGCCAGGCCGGACCCTTTCCGCTCGCGGAATTAACCAATATGGCGCGCGCGGGCCAATTTGACCGCAGTTCACTGGTGTGGGCTCAGGGCATGGCTGCCTGGGAAAAAGCGGGTGAGGTTGCGCTCTTGCAAGCGCTGTTTGAATCACTGCCACCGCCGATTCCGGGAGCGTGATTATGCAGCTTTCCATTAAGTGCGATGGCTGTGGCACAGATTTAACCTATCAATCGGGGACCAAAAATCTGGTGTGCAGTTATTGCAATCACCAACTCTCGATTGCGGATGCCGACGCGGCCAACGAAGCCAATCGGGAACTCAATCTCGAAGAATATTTGCAAAATTATGCGCAGCAAAACCCGCCCGTAGAAAGGCGCGTAATCAGCTGTAAAAGTTGCGGCGCGCAAACGGAATTGGCGGAGCACCAGCAAGCGGGCAATTGCCCGTTTTGTGCAACGGCTTATGTGTTTTCGCAAGCGGAATCCGCCCGCCTGATTAAACCGCAAGGTCTGTTGCCATTTCAAATTACCCAACAGCAAGCGGCGGCCAGTGTGCAGGAGTGGTTGCGCGGTTTATGGTTTGCGCCGAATAAATTAAAACGGCAAGCAACACAGCTGGATAAAATGCGCGGTATTTATTTGCCCTTCTGGACTTACGATTGCGCCACAGCGACGCGTTACCGTGGCGAACGGGGTGAACGCTACAGCGAAACGGTGATGGAAAAAGATGCGCAGGGTAATCCGGTTGCGCGCGCAGTTTCCAAAATACGCTGGCATTCTGCGTCGGGTGCCTTTGAAAGCGATTTTGATGATGTACTGATTCCTGCGAGCAAATCCCTGCCGGAAGATTTACTCGCATCACTTGTACCTTGGGATCTGACTGCATTGGTGGATTACCAGGATAATTACCTCGCCGGTTATATTACCGAGTCCTATCAAGTGGAGTTAAAAACCGGCTACCAACAGGCGCAGGTAATTATCGATGATCGTTTGCGCGCAGAAGTCAGGCAGCGAATTGGCGGCGATGAGCAGCGTATTTCATCCATTAACACTCACTACCTGAACGCGAGTTTCAAACATATTTTGTTGCCAGTGTGGGTCTCGGCGTATCGCTTTGGCGATCAGTCCTATCAGCTGATTGTCAACGCGCGTACCGGCGCCGTGCAAGGCAAACGCCCCTGGAGTTGGGTGAAGATCGCAAGTTTGGTGCTGGGGATTTGTGGTGCTATTGTACTGGGGATTTTCCTGGCCGGGCAGGGCGGATCGGCTCCACCAACCCCCTGAATAATTTAGGTGAATCCAACTCGCTTTAAATTGTGTCAAAACGGGTAAGAATGTTTGTCGCACAGGGGAATGGAGATGTTGACGTTTATTTGCTGGTTACTCTTATGGGCTATTTGCTGGCCACTGGCGCTATTGGCGTTAGTACTCTGGCCCATCGTATGGCTCATCTCCATTCCCTTCCGCATCCTCGGCATCGCCTTTGATGCCGTATTCGCGTTTTTACGCGCGCTGCTATTTTTGCCTTCGCGGATTTTAGGTGGGCAATCCTAACCTCCACCTCCATCCCGTTTTTCATAACTCATTGATTATTTTGCTATTTCCTGTCCCAATGCCATCAGGCTAATGCTGAGGCACGTCCTGAGTTACCTCCTGCTGCATGAATAATATTTGAACCGGCTACTGATGCTGATGGTAGAATTTCGCGCCACTGCATGAGGTAGTGGCATGGACATAGTTATTAGCGTTATTGGAGCGTTAAATGAAAAAGTGTGTGGCATATCTTGGGGTTGTTGGGGCGATGGTTTCTGCTGGAGTTAATGCCCAGGAGCAGGCATCGAAGTTTTATGTTGGTGCCGGTTATGGCGTGGTTTCTGTTCCTGAGGTGGAAGGAGTTAAATTCTCGGATGCCAATAATGGTTTTATCCAGTTGGGCTATAAGTTTTCTGAAAATTTCTCTGTTGAAGGGCAGTATTCGAAATCTACCAAAGATGCTAGTGCTAATGCGGTAATTGAAGATATTGATGTAAGTGAAATCTTTTGGGCTGACCTTGAGGCCTTTGATCCAGCCTGGGGTAATGGCGCAGCCCAACAGGTATTCCCTTATGCAGTAATAGATCTTGTTACTAAAGTAGAAGCGAATATTGAAACATCCGCGATCTATGGTGTTTACCGCTCAAGTGGTGATTTGTATTTCAAAGTGAAGGCAGGTTATTTGCGGGAAGAGTCCACTGTTACACTTTCCCCTGCATCGTTTGATTTTTATGCTCCGGTAGGTGAAAACGTAACTCCTAATGAGCCTTTAACATTCACTGCCAAAAAAGGTGACGAGTTTTACGATGTATATGTGCAAGAAGGCTCAGTAAAAGAATCTGAAAGCGAATCCGGTTTTTCTGGTGGTTTGGGTGTAGGTTACAAGTTTAACAATCGTATTTTCTCTGAGCTGGAATACGTCATGTTGAATGATGACCTGGACCTGTATTCTTTAAGTATCAACTACGTATTTTAATTGCGTATTCTTTTAGCAAGAAGTGTAATTCAACTTAATGGATTGCATTTCTTGTCGTTAGCCTCGCGGATTTTGTGACATCGCGGTTAATAGATCCTGTGAACTCACAACCTGCGCATATTCATTGTGCAGGTTGGCGAGTGACATAGCGTGTACTTCGGCAGCCGTTCTGGCGATGCCAAAGTAATCTGTTTTGGCAAAGGTAAAACAGGCATCCTCTACCACGCATACCTTGAAACCGAGATTGCCCGCTGTTCTTGCGGTGGCTTCAATGGAGTTGTTAGTTGATGCCCCAACTAACACAATGGTTTGCAGCGTTTGCTGTGTCAGGATTTTATCCAACCCTGTTCTTAAGATTGCACAGGGAATGGATTTCTCAATCACCATTTCATTTTCGTGCGGCAAAAACTCCGCTTTGAATTCAAAGCCTGGCTGATGCGGCCAGAATACCGAGTCAGGCTCAGTCGAACGATGTTTAACATGAAATATTGGCCAGTGTGCTGCACGCCATGCTGCTAATAATTTCAGCATCACCATTTCTGCATCCGGATTATTACGTGCTCCAAGTTTTGGATGATCCAGGCCTTGTTGTTGGTCGATGATAATCAGTGCAGTTTTGTTGGTTAGCTTCATCGTAACTTCCGCTATGAGTGGTCAGGTTGCAGCTCGCAAGCTCAGCTTACGCAGCCCGCTACAACCTACGAAGCAGACTGTATCTAAAAAACAAAAGTATCACCATAGGTTGCTATGTCATTTCACCTGGGGATCCGTTTCAACATTTTCTTACATGCATCTAATAATGTAATGGTGTGTGACGACAATATCTCTCATGCATAAAGAGAACCCATCCATATACATTTTTATTCTTTTATTTAGTGAACGCTGACCAATTTTGGGTATCGTAAGTTTTACAGGCCATTAATAACTATCTATGAGTCAAATCGGTTGGGCCGCAGCTGTTCTGAGTGCAACCAAACTTCGGTTGCAGCTTGGACAGTAGGTTGCGAGTTGAATGTAAATTACCGGAGAATCATCATGAGCCTTGCAGTTTCTACACATAGGTTTTCATCTGACCGTGCGCAAATTGATGCGTTGTTTGAACAACTAAATCGCGGATATGCGGAGCATAATGCAGATGCCATTGTTTCAGCCTATACCCGTGATGCAGTGATATATGATTTGGCGCCGCCGTTATTTCATCGCGGGTTGGATGCGCAATGTTTAAGTGAGTGGCTTGCAACCTGGGACGGCCCCTTGGGAATGGATATGCAGGATTTTGATATCACTATCGATGAAAATCTTGCTGTCGCAACAGCGCTTAGCAAGCTGTGGGGTAACAAAGAAGGTGAGCACAAAGAGTTTTGGGTGCGCACCACCTGGGCGCTACGTAAAATACACGGCCAATGGCTGATCGCCCATGATCATGCATCAGTTCCTTTTTATATGGATGGTAGTTTCCGTGCGGCAGTTGACCTCACTCCCGATAGTAAATAAAAAGGGCGCAATAAATTGCGCCCCTACAATGTGTGCGGTCGTAGGGGTTCAATTTATTGAACCCAACTGTTGAACCAACTATTAAACCCGAAAATTACAGGCTCTTATGTGCAACCGTATGCGCATGCAGCTCCCAATTTTGCCCGTCGAAATTGATAATCTTTACGTGTTTTGGCTGCGTACCTAAGCAGCGCAAATTCACATCAACGCCATCGGGATTTGAGCGCGGAATATAAAAAGGTTTTATGCCGCAAATTTTGCAGAATTTGTGTTTGGCTACACCGGTATTAAATGTGTAAGTAGTCAGATTTTCTTCGCCGCTGAGCAAACGGAAATTGCGCGCCGGTACAATCAAATGCAAAAAGCCCGTCATCGCACAAATGGAGCAATTGCAATTCTCCACTTCGACTTCTTCTGGAGCTTCCACTTCAAATTTTATTGTGCCGCAATGGCAGCTGCCTTGGTAGATCATTTGATGCTCATTATGCGAGAGTTTCTATTTTAGATAGTCATGCATCAAAACCAGAGCACATCGCTCTAATTTTATCTACACCGATTTCTTTGGCGATATTTGGGCCATGGGTGGTTTTTCTATAAATGGTATTTGCTTCCAATCGTTTTGATGGGGCAGTTTCTTTCGAGTTATTAACCAGTTCAGGATTGTTGTTGAACTCTAATAAAATTGCACTAGCCCATTGATGCAATTTTTCATCTTGCAATTGTGAGGCTATTGCTTCAGGGGAGGAAAACAACAGTCCTTCAAATTCATACATTTGCACGTACGGGATAAGTTTATGTTTTAGTTCGCTATCAACGGCGCTATGAATTTTTTGTTCGAGCGTTAATTTGGTTTCATTAAACTCTTTATGTTTGAATCCATAAAAATCGTAGAACGTACTTGTATAATCAAAACTATGTACCAAGCGTTTCAGCTCATGTTTGACCCTATCTACGCTGATATTACCGTCAAGAGATATCGGCGTTGCAAAAATTCCTTTGGATGCAAGGTATGGTGTTAGTAATCCTTTAATAAACCGCTCTTCCGTCACTCCCTCCACAGAAATCCCTATCCTTACCATTCTGGTCTTCCTCCAATAAGATTTTTAGTCCAAATGTCTCCCATACCGTACTCTTCAAGCCAAATTTCAAGTTCTTCTCTGTTTGGTCTTTTGAATTCGGACTCTCCATTTTTTTGATCTACAACAATAAAGTCCTCAGGTGTAAATCGATTTGCAAACGCAACAGACTGAGTTGAGCAAATTACTTGCGTCTTTTTTGAGACGGTTTTTATTATTTCAGCTAGTACATCTAGTGCTGCTGGGTGTAAGCCTAATTCTGGTTCATCTAATACAATTGTGCTGGGTTTACTTATATCTGGTTGTAAAAATAAAGTCGCCATACATATAAAGCGAGCCGTGCCATCGGATAACTGATTTGCAGAGAATGGAGCATCGTGTTCACGATGCGTCCATCGCAAGAGAACGGATTCATTGCCTTGTTCACCTTGGGGCTCTAAATAAAAATCGTGGAAGAATGGGGTCACTGTTTGTATTGCAGAGACTATTTCTTCGTAGCTTTTAGGGTGAATTTTTTTAAGGTGAATAAGAAATGGGGCCAGGTTACTGGCATCGGATTGAAGAGAAAATGACGAACTTAATTTTTGTGCTTGCTTGAAGCCGGCGGTGGAACTTGTGTCATGAAAATGATATACGCGGCATTTTTGCATGTATGTTCGTGTATAAGCTTTTACTTCTTCACTGGCAGCTTCTCCACTACTAAGCCCACTTTCCCCTAACTTTCCTTTTACTGGAAATGTCTTTTGCGAACCTGAAAATGTGCAGTATTCATTTTCAAAAACCAATGCATCATTTGTTTCGCCATGAATGAATATTGCATGATAGCCATTGTGGCTAATGTTGATGTCAATTGTAATTTTGGGTGTATGTTTTGATCCGAAGTGAAAAAATGTATTTGCAAAACCATTTCGCTCTACATATGACTGCAACTTCCCTTCAGATAGGCTTCTTAGAAATGTAAACAGGGAAATAAAGTTTGACTTTCCGGCGCCGTTTGCTCCTATCAAAATATTGATTGGCTTCATGTCCAAATCTAGATTTTTGATGGACTTGAACCCTTGTATTTTTACATGGTGCAAATGCGAATTACGAATCATGATTTAACCGACTTAAAGGTGGCTGGATATTGATATCCAATACTGATACTAGCGCTTATGAGGGAGATTGTATCCGCCAACCTTGAAATCAGGCAAGTTTGGCTGGGAGCGAAAGATGTAGAGTTCAAAAACGCCGCTACAGATTGCTCTGTAGCGGCCAAGCGGGACGCTATTGCTAACGGGAATTATTGGTTGTGCGAACTTCTGCGGCCGAGTGCTATGGCGGCAAGGCCGAGCAGCAGCAGGGCGAGTGGGGATGATTCGGGGACTGCGGCGGATTGGTTGATGGTGAAATTGTCCATCACGAAATGTTCGCCGCCTTCACCGGGATTGGTGGGCGTGCCGCCCCAGGAGCGGAAGCTGAGTTTGTTGATGCCGGTGTAGTTAAAATCAAACCATTGGGCGCTGCTGGTGTTGAGGATTACGGTTTGGGTGAAGAGTAAAACGTTGTTTAAAAATCCGTTTACTTCTAGTTGTAAACCATCGTTCCAGGCGGCGGTTAAGTAGGTGCCGTTGAAATTAAAAATATCGCCAGTGATGGTGGATGTGGTGGCGAAATTATTAAATGCGGCGTAACTACCGGAAACAACGCCGTTGGCGAAACCGGTACCGGGTAATGTGTTTTTGTTGATGTAGGCAACACTGGTCCAGAATTCAGTGCCCCAGTTGAAGCCTTGGTAACCGGGTTGAATTGCATCGGCATCGGTGGTTGGTAAATCGTCGAAGGTGATGACGGTTGCTTGCGAATTGGCGGTGAATCCAAGGCCGAGTGAAAGCAATGCAGATAATGCGAGTGATTTGGTCTTGTGCATGATTGATATCGTCCGTTAGTTGATTTTTTAGTTGAGCTGTTTTGTGTTTTACAGAAATTACTTCGTAGGTCGTTTGCCGTTGGGGTTTGTGTTTCGAAAACGCATAAACCCATCCATGTGATGTCCTGCCAGCCATAAATGGCTGGCGTTGCACCAAGTACAAAGCATGCTTTGTAAACACTTGGTTTCACCCCTTTCGCCATCCATGGCTCGAGGGTTTCGAAACACAAACCCCAACGTCAAACTCACATTGGCGTAAATTCAAAAACCGCCCGTAAAAAGCACAGGCGGTTTTTGATTTAAAGTAATGACCGAATAAATTAATTTTTAAACTGAAATCGATTTTTAATTGAAGTCCGGGCTTTTCGTTAACACCCGGACTGTTCTTTAAATTCCGATCCAGGTATTACAGTCCTGTCAGTCGCACCTCCCAGATTGAATAACCCCATTGGTTACCGGCGCTGCGTGCAGTGCCGAAAATGCGCACGTAGCGATAGTTACCATTCAATGAAAGGGTGTCGGTGCGAGTGCCGAAAGTGCCGTCGGATTTGCTCGCGATGTCGGTCCAGTTGGCGTTGTCGTTTGATCCCTGAACTTTGTACACACCCGCGTTGGCGGCTTCCCAATCGATCGCGATACTCGTGAGATTTTTTGCGCTGCCCAAATCGAAACTAATCCAACTTGGATCAATCGCGTGTGCCGATTCCCAGCGTGTGCCCGCATTTTTATCAATCGCATTGCTCGCTGCCGTTAATGCGGTGCTTGCAGTGGCGCTCACCGGAGTTAACGGGCCAGCAGTAGCAACACTGGATGCCGAGCTGCTGCTTGCAGCGGTACCCTGTGCGTAAACTTTCAATTCGAAAATTGAATAGCCCCAGGTATTGCCCGCACTGCGTGCAGTTGCATAAACACGTACATAGCGATAGCTGCCGCTCACTGTGTGAGTATCAGTGCGATTACCGAAGGCAGCGCCGGTAACAGTTTTTAAACTGGTCCAGGTGGTGCCATTGGTAGAGCCTTGCACTTCATAGTTGGCGGCGTTTGCTGCTTCCCAATCGATTACCACTTGCGTGAGGTTGCGATTGGAACCGAGATCCACCATCAACCAGCTTGGGCTTACACCGTGATTGGATTCCCAGCGAGTTGCGGCATTGCCATCTACTGCATTAGCTGCCGGCAGCATATTGGTACTGCCAGTAACCGGGCGACCTTGCGATACCAATACCGAGGCGCCGCTGCTTGAGCTGGCAACACTGGATGGTGTTGATGAAGGCGCGCTGGAGCTGGCTGCTGACGATTGTGGATTGCCGGAACCGGTGAAGGACACGGCAATGGTGTGGCTCGCGGAAATCGCGTTGAAGCTGTAGCTGTTCAAGGCGCCGAGTGAAACACCATCCACAATCACGTTCGCCACTTGCTGGCCTGCGGGCGGCGTGAAAGTGTAAGTCGCCGAGTCAGTGTTGTTTTTGCTGTAGCGAATAGTGCCGGCGGGCGTGATGCTGCCAACACCATCCAGGTTGATGGTGTAAATGCGATGTGGTTTCAGATCTACCGCCATCAACTGCACATCAGCGACTTCAACCACTTCACCGGCCGGTGGGCGGAACCAGAAACGGAAGTTGCGCTCGTTGGCCGGCGGGAAAGCCGCGAAGTTAGTGAAGCTTTCGTAGGTGCCGTCGGTATTGCTGTTGGTCCAGTTGATCAGGGTATTGTTGGCAGTACCGTATTCCGCCCGGAACTGGGCCAGGCTGCGTGGAGATGATTTATCGCCCGCTACCAATACTTCTTTCACTTCGTAGTTAGGGTCGATTACTACGTTCACCCACAAGTCCTGACCATCTGCCACACCGGGTTTGCCACTGGCTTTGTTGCCAGTTGAGCCATCCACGGCACGTGCCGCTGCACCCCACCATTCAGTTTCCCAGCCAGAGCTTGCGCCAGAGAAATTGGTAGCGCTAATGGCTGGTACTAATGGATCGCCCGAGCCGATATAAGCCACTTCGCGAATCACGACATCGTCGATGTAAGTGGTCGCATTGCCCATGGCGCCGAAGAGGAAGGCGAGGCGACCGGGGTTATCACCGCCGGTGAAGTCGATATTGAAGCTGTAGTTGGTATTAGTGGTTCCCAGCGCGACCGTTTGCAGCAAATAAGTACCGGCCGCCGATGGGTTCAACTGGTTTTCTGACAGGCGCAATTGGATGTTACGTGGCGATGCAGCGCGGGCGCGGAAGCTCACCTGGTAGCGATAATTGCGCTTCAGGCCGAAACCTTCAGTGTGCAATTGGTAGGAGCCAGCACCAGTACCTTGAGCGGCCGCAGTCACACGCGCTTCACCATTTACTACGGCATAGGCTGCACCTGAACCGTCGTAGTTCTCACCCGTCCAACCGGCCAAACCACCAGCGAAGTTGCCGTTGTTCAACACGTTGATGGAGCGATCCAGTTGCGCGGTACCCGCTGGTTTTGGATAGACATTGGCGACATCTTCAAAGGCTTTGAATTCCAGCAACCAGATTGGCTCGGCCTTGTCGATACGGCCTTTGGTGACCAGCTTGATGTAGCGGTAAGTCTTGTTTACATCAAAGGTGTGCGTCGCCCAGCCCACGGCTTGCTGATCCGAACTGAGTACATATTCCCAGGCGCCGGTCGAGGTTTTGCCGTAGATGTCGTAGGACTTGGGCAGGTTCCAGGCCCATTCGATCCAGAAATATTTGATCGGCTTGTCCATACCGTAATCGATGGTAACCGAGTGGTTATTGTCGTCGCGCGGGGTCGCCCACTTGGAACCGACGTAACCGTCAGCGGCGTTTTTGGCGCTGTTATCGCGATAGGCGTTGTCGCCTTCTTGCAAGTAGGCATCTGCCGTGACTGACACCGGCGCCATCCAGCCTTTGAGCGAGTAGAAACCCTTGGTGTTGTTGGTCGGGCGGAAGAAGCTGTATTTGCTCTCGTCGGTGTACTTGTGCCAACTGTCGGTGGTTGGCAGCGGCCAGTGCGCCACGTAATCCACCAGGAAGTCAGTACCGGCGCGGCCGATATTGGTGTTCATGCTCGCAGTGTCTATGTACTCATATTCGGTCACGCCGCCAGTTACACGGGTGTAGCCGGTTTTGTTGGCCACGTTGGCGTCGGTGCTGAACTTGTTGTAGTTACCCACATCCGGCCATTCCACATGGGTGATGGCGTGGTTGAGGATCATGCGCATGGGCGTGAGGTAGGGCCAGGGCTGGTCGCCGCGTTCGGCTTTGGTCCAGCTGTAGGTCTTGACGCCGTTGATATAGAACTCGATGAATTCGGGGGTTTTGATCACACCGTAGGTGATGTACTGGTCGCTCGGGCTAATTCCCAGTTGTGCGTAAGTGGTGCCGAATGGATTGCCGCCATAAGCCGGGTAGGGCGCAGACCAGCGGGTCTGTGGCGCTTTGCTGGCGTTGGCGCCGGTGAACTCGATAATGTCCAGTTCCTGGCAGGCAGTCCAACCCACATCCGGGAAGTTACCTAACAGCCACCAGGCCGGGAATTCACCATTGCGTGCCGGTGGCATTTTGATGCGTGCTTCGAATTTGCCGTACACAAAGGTGCTGGCATCGGTAATTTGCGATTCAATGCGGCCGGCGCGGATAAACAGGGGCTTGCCCTGGCCGGCATTGCCGCCGTAGTAATCCTGGATCTGGCCATCCATATAGCGGGCTTTCAGGTTGAGCACCTTACCGTCGCTGGCGCCTGCGTCAGGTTGACCGACGCGGAAGGTCCAGTCGGTCGCGGGGTATTCCACGTCCTGGTAGTCGATATCTTCGCCATTAACAAAGATGTTCTTTTCCACCAGCCATTTGGTGCGGTTAATGCTGACGCCGTCAAACTGGTCAACAAAGTCCGCATTGGTATTGGGGGTTGCCCACCAGGCATCGTTATAGGCGGTTTGGGCTTGCGCTCCCAAAGTGCCCAGGCTTAACAGTGCCAGGGTGAGCGAGTTGATTTTGTAGTTCATAGTTCCTCCAGAGGAATTATTGTTTTCACAGGAGTGGGTAAAACCGTCTTGAGACACTGGCTGGCTTCTCTCCCGAAGGCCGGCCGCTTATGGCTTCCTTAATTATTTTTTTACACTGGGGTAAATCGGTTCTTGTGTAGTGGATCTTGTTGTTATTCGTGTCGTTAAAAAATCACCCGGTCATCGGCATCACCGGTGCCGGGTGAAAAGCGTCATCCATCCCCCCAGGGTGAGGGGCTGGATAGAGGGAGCCGCTGATTGGTTAACCAAAAGCCCCGGTCACTGAAACTTTTTATTGCTAACTATTTCCTACCAACCCAACACACGCATCTCTTTACCAGCCAAGCACTCGTGCTTCCCAAATAGAGTAGCCCCATTGGTTGGTGGCGCTGCGTGCGGTGCCGTAAATGCGCAGGTAGCGATAGCTGCCGGCGATGGTCAGGGTGTCGGTGCGGTTGCCAAAGGTGCCGCCGGTTCTGCTGGCGAGGTTGGTCCAGTTGGCGTTGTCCGCGAAGTTAGGTGAATTGGAACCTTGAACGAGATAGTCCGCCGCGTTAGCCGCTTCCCAATCAATCGCGATGCTGCTCAGGGTTTTGGCACTGCCCAGATCCAGCACTAACCAGCTTGGGTCAAGGGCATGGGCCGATTCCCAGCGAGTGCCGCTGTTTTTGTCGATCGCGTTAGCCGCTGGTGTCAGCGCGGTGCTGGCCGTTGCCGAGGCAATATTCAACTGGGTTGCTGGACCTTGGGAGCTTGCAGCAGAACTGCTGGAAGCCGCGCCCTGGGCATAGACTTTCAATTCCCAGATCGAGTAACCCCATTGGTTTCCAGCACTGCGCGCCGTAGCGTAAATGCGCACATAGCGATAGTTGCCGCTCACGGTTTGGGTATCAGTGCGGGTACCGAAAGCGCCACCGGTGACGGTTTTCAGGTTGGTCCAGCTGGTGCCGTTGTTGCTGCCCTGGATTTCATAGGTGGCGGCATTGGCGGCTTCCCAATCGATCACGACTTGCGTCAGTGCTTTCTGGCTGCCCAGGTCCACCATAATCCAGCTTGGGTCAATGGCATGGTTGGATTCCCAACGGGTACCCGGATTGCCATCTACCGCGTTAGTCGCTGGAGTCAATGCAGTGCTGGCTGTTACCGGGCGTCCCTGGGAAACCAGTACTGATGGGCAGTTGCCGCAACCAATCACGCTGGAGCTGCTGCTCGTAGTAGCAATGGAACTGGATGAACGGGAACTGCTGGTTACCAGGGTAGAACTGGAACTACGTGAGCTACTGGTAACTGCTACCGAACTTGAGCTGCTGCTCGGGATTATCACTTGCGATGAACTGCTGGACGCTTGTGATGAGCTGCCGGGAGTCGCCGGTGCATCCTTGTTGTATTCCATGACGCGGAAGTTATCGAAGTAGAAAGTGCCAGTGCTGGCCACGCCGGGGGTGATCAGGAAGATCAACTGATCAACACCGGTGAAAGGCGCCGAGGCTTTGTTATTCGCCCAATCGCCCAGTGCCGCACGGAAGTTAAAGTTAAATTCCAGGGTTTCCCATTGGCCGGTTTTGGTGGTCTCGGTTTGGTAGAAGCTGTGGCGGCCCACTTGCCAATCCGCCGGTGTTACCGCGCTCACTTGCAGCTCGTTTTCCAGGTTCAGGGAAATGATGGTACCCACTGGTGCGGTGGTATACACATCGACCGCTACCCGCACCATACCGTGCTGCGCGTCCATCGCATCGGGAATACCGGTAATGCCGTTAAACGCGAGGGTATCGTAAGTTGCACCGGCATCGCGGACATAACGCAGCACGTTTGGCGATGAATTCACCGCGTTAGGCGCCGGATTGGCGACAGTGGTGCGCACACCGCTGGTATAGGGGGCCGCCTTTATGGCGCCGTTAGTGGTACCGTCAAAGTTGGCGATGGTCTGCTTGACGCTGTAGCCGTTGTCCGGCCAGACGATACGGATGTTATCCATGTAGAAATCGGCAGGGCGGTTGGAGCCAGCTTCCACCATCAACACCAGGTTATCGGCCTGGCTGGCGGCAATCGCAGAATCCGGTGTACCGGTAAAACCCAGCTCAACGGTATGCCATTCACCGGCTTTGCCGATGGTGCCATTGAAGCGCGCCAGACGACCGGTGTTGCCATCCCAGCTTGGGGTTACGCTCACCACAGCATTGTTTTCCAGGCCGCCGCCGATTTCTTTACCCAGCAGGTTGGTTGCGGAAGCCGGGTAGTACACATCGGCAAAAATCTTGGCGCGACCGGAGCGCAGCTCGCCCGCGTTCAGCTTGCCAAAGCCGGTGAGTTTGAGGTTATCCCAAGTTTGGCTGGCATCGCGCACATAGTGCAGCACCTTGCTGGAGGTGTTCACCGCACCGGGAGCCGGGTTGTTTGCAATTGCCCCTGCACCCAGCGCCACACCATTTTGCACGTGAGCGAGCCCTAACCCACTCTCATAACCGGCGAGCAACTGGGTACGACCTTGTTCAATGGTGACTGGCTTGCTAACAGTCTTCAGGCTGCATCCGCTGTTGAAGGTCACATTGAAGTTGCCGGAGCGCGCCGAGTTGCCGATGGAGGCTACGATTTCGCGGCTACCCTGGCCAGAAACTATGGTTACGCCAACCGGAACTGACCAGTTGTAGCTGGCAGAAGCGGGGCCATCGATGCGGTATTTTTTGTAGGTATCACCGCGATACACATAGGTATCGCCTTCCACTGACCAGCTGGCGTCGTTCTTGAACACTGCCACGTAATCCACCTGCATCAACTGCTCGGGGCCTTCGCTGCCATTGGGGTTACCGGCTAAAGAGCCACCCATGGCGAGGTTCAAAATCACATGGAAAGGGCGGTTGTAGAAAGAGTTCCAGTTGGAGCGAATGGGTGATGGGCCATCCAGCTTGCTGCGTGAGCTGGAGATTTTAGGCACACCATCAATCGACCAGACCATACGGTCTTCATACCATTCCACCGCGTAGGTGTGGAAATCGGTTTTGGTGCGGCCGGCTTCGGGGGCGATCAGGTTGTCCGGGTTTGGCCAGCCGGTATTGCCGTTATAGGGCCAGTAAGCGCCGTAGTGCAGGGTGCCGAGGATATCTTCACTGGTGTTCACGGTTTCGAGAATGTCGATCTCGCCACCCTGTGGCCAGCCGTGGGAATCGCGCTGCTGCTCACTGGTCAGCATCCAGAATGCTGGCCAGGTACCGGAAGCGCTGGGCGCTTTAATGCGCGCTTCGATTTTTCCGTAAGTCCAATCCTGCGCGTTTTTGGTACGCAGGCGCGCGGAAGTCCAGCTCTTGCCTTCGTAGGCTTCACGGATGGCTTTGATATTGAGCAGTCCGCCGCTCACCCACATATTTTGCGGACGATCTGTGTAGTACTGGAGTTCGCCGTTGCCGCCGCCGTCGCCATTCACTTCTTGCGACCAGTTGTTGCGGTCAAGCGCAGTGCCGTTGAAGTCATCGCGCCACACCTGGTTCCAACCACAGGTTTGGGCAGAGCTGATTTGGCTAATTAGAAGGCCGAGCGGAATCAGGCCAATGCTGGCTAGTTTTTTCATATTGCCTCTCATCATTATTGTTAGCGTTTTTATTTGTACCTGCATGAAGTGGTCATTGTCTTGACCATTCTGGAAACCCTGATCCTCTGTATTGCACTGGGGATACTGCCGGGCGGGCGCCGCCAGCCGCGGCGGCTACTACAGGCATTCTTCCTGTTGGTAATGGGGGCCCTCTCCACCACGCTCGTGACCTGGAACGTCAGCTTCCAGGCTATGCCTATTGCCAATTACCCCTGGGTACCGGCATTGCTTTCGGCCTGCCTGTTGTTGCAGGGGCCGGTGCTTTACTTCTACCTGCGCTCCCTGGCGCACCCGGTTAATTTGAAGCTGTGGCATCAGGCGCTTCACCTGGTCCCAGCTTTGGTAGCGGTGGCGGTGGTCGTTATCTATGACCTGAGTATTTACGATTGGATGCCCTGGCACTGGTCCCAATTGGCGACTGATGATCGCGCTGCCCTCGCATTTGTGTGGGCGTTGGTTAAATGTGCGCCGCTAGTCTATGTAGTTGCCTGCCTGGTTACCGAAATTCGCATGCGCCGTCAGTTGCGACAAATGTATGCCAATCTGGCGGAATTTGAATTGCGCCTGGCCGATTTGGTGTTGGGGGGATTTTTCCTGTCCTGGATCTGGTCCTTTGTCACCTATTTCCTGGGGGAGTATGTCAGCGCAGAAACCAATGACCTGTTAGGCACGATCAATGTTTACTTGACGGTGCTGCTCGTGAACGGGCTCTTTTTGTTCGGCTGGCGCAATGGACGTCAGTTGCTGCCAGAGCTGGTGGTAGTGGAAGAACCTGGAAAGGATAGGTTGCAGGAAATGCCGCAAATGGATGAAAAGCTGCAAGCGGTAGAAAGCGGCATTCGCGAGCAGCGCTTGCATCTGGAGAGCCAAATTAATCTGGAGCGGTTTGCCGAGCAGGTAGGTATAAAACCGCGCGAGCTCTCGACCATTATTAACGATCACTACCAGCAGAACTTTTTCGAGTTCATCAACAGCCAGCGGGTGGAGGAGGCCAAACGGCTCTTGGCATCGTCCGATTGCATGGGGGATACGGTGCTGGACATCCTCTACAAATCCGGCTTTAACAGCCAGTCGGCCTTCCACCGGTTTTTCAAACGTATGGTGGGCATGACTCCTTCGGAATACCGCAAGCAAGCGCAGCGCGCGCTTGCAGCCGCCAACACGGCGACTGCGGCCAATCAATCGGTGCGTTGATTATTTGCGTTGACTAGTAATAGTGGGTAACGACTGAGGTTAGTTCGCTTGCTGGATGATAGCGGGTGGGGCACTTTTACTCGCCTGCTCGGCCATCTTCTCTATATAAGTTGCAAAGCTCGGGTCCTCACCGGTCAGTAACTTGGGCAGCAGGGCGCGGAAGTGCGGCTTGTTGCACCACTCCATAATGTAGTCTTCCCAGGAGTTCCAACGCCGTGCCTGCTTGGATTCCATGTCTTCTTCGTAGAGCAACAGATAGGCGCGTTCAAACAGTGACGTGAGCATGCTGAGGATAATCAGCAGCCGCTCTTCCTGCTCTTCATTTAAATTGGTGGTGCCGGTGGTGGAAAAGAGGCGCAAATCCGGATGCTCCAGCGCCACTTTCAAAAAGTCCTGATAGTTATCGGACAGTAATTGATAAACCTCTTCCTCTTCGTTTTCACGCTCTTTGCGCTGCTCATACAGGAAGACAAAAATCGCCATGGGCAAACCCAGGGTGGTTACGACATAACTACCAATTTCCCAGAATTCTGCATTCATAAAATTTCCCCTCTACACCTGAAATTCTAACAGGGGTTTGGCGAAGCAGGAGGAAACTTGGGTAAACCTACTCGGTTTACGGGGGTAATACCGGGCATAAAAAACGCCCGGAAGAGGGGGCAGTGGATAGCGTCACACAATGTTCAATAAATCGCAGGGACAAACAGGGCTTCGGAAATGGGCGCGCGATAGTAATCCGGGTTGTAAACCCGTGCGGGTAATTCGACTGGCGGATGCTCCACTTCGCCGTAGGGCACTTGCGATAATAAATGGTTGATGCAATTCAGGCGCGCGCGTTTTTTATC
Organism: Gammaproteobacteria bacterium; assembly: GCA_021151625.1. Lineage (GTDB taxonomy): Bacteria > Pseudomonadota > Gammaproteobacteria > Pseudomonadales > Cellvibrionaceae > Cellvibrio. The sequence continues at coordinate 38,946 of JAGKWY010000023.1, forward strand.
GACGGCCTCTACCACCCACCAGGGGGCTTCCGGGATGTGGGTGCGCTCCAGCATTACTTCTTTGGCTTTGGTGTATTGCTCCCAGCGGCGACGGGATTCCATATCCATGGGCGATAATTTCCACTGTTTAAGCGGGTCATGTACGCGGGCTAAAAATCGCTTGTGCTGTTCGCTATCGGTGATGGAAAACCAGTACTTGATCAGGATAATGCCGGAGCGTACCAGCATCCGTTCAAACTCGGGTACGGTGCGAAAGAACTCTTCGTATTCCTGGTCATTGCAAAAGCCCATGACTTTTTCTACACCCGCACGGTTGTACCAACTGCGGTCAAACAACACGATTTCACCGCCTGCTGGCAAGTGCGAAATATAGCGTTGGAAATACCATTGGGTGCGCTCGCGATCACTGGGTGCCGGTAAGGCAGCAACCCGGCAAACACGAGGATTTAATCGTTGGGTCACGCGCTTGATTACGCCACCTTTGCCGGCGGCATCGCGACCTTCAAACAGTACAACTACTTTCAGTTTTTTATCGACAACCCAGTCCTGCAATTTCACCAATTCCGATTGCAAACGTAGCAATTCGCGAAAATAAAGACGGCGATCCAGTTCATTACTGCTATCACTTTGATCTGGCGTGAGGAGCTTATCAAGGCGATCATCATCCAGTTCCATTTCCAATTCTTCATCGAGGTTATCGAGCATTTCTTCATACATAAAACGCTCGTAATCAAACGCGGGGGATTTCAGGTCGTTGGTCATGATGGGCTCTCGTTTGAACGCTCATGATCAAGCTAGGCTGCACAGATGACAAAATGATGACCGGATAAACTAATCAACAGAATTGCAGGAGTAACGCAAAAAAAAGCCGCCCTAAGGCGGCAATAGCTTTACTCACGGGAAATAGTTTTATCGATTCGCAATTAGTTGGCTTTGCTAATGCGAATCCAGTTGATGTTCCAGCCACCGGCATTGGCTTTAACGCCAAACTTGTGGCTGCCAGCACTCAGGTTCACTGTGTGTTTAATGGTGGTCCAGGTTTGCCAGCCGCCGGTACTTGGTACAGCGAGGGTTCCGTAAGCTGGAGCGCCGCCTGCTTCTTCAAAGGTCAGGCTGCCACCACCACTTTGGCTGGCGACGCGGTACTCGATCACGTAACTGCCGCTGCTGGGGATAGTCACTGGTGTACCTGCGTAAGACAGCCAATCACCCGCATCTATGTAACCCACATTTTTACCGCCGCCGGTATCGGTGGTGGTTTCTTGCTGGGTGCCTTGTTGCTGGCTGTGGTCTTCAGCCTGGATGGTGGCAATCACCGTGCCCGGGTTAGGGTTGGGGGTGGTGCCGTCAACGCTTTCCACTTTCAGCCAGTTGATATTGAAGCCACCAGTTACTGCTGCGATTGCAATTAGCTGTTCGCCCGCTGGCAATACCACGTTGTGCGAAACGGTTTGCCAGTTTTGCCAGCCGCCAGTAGCAGGCACATTAACGTTGCCATATACAGGGCTGCCGCCGGCTTTTTCCAATTGGAATTGGCCGCCGCCTGCTAGTGCTGCTACGCGGTAACTGACTTTATAGGTTGCAGTTGTTGGTACATTGATGGAGTAGGTCAACCAGTCACCGTTGTCGATGTAACCTACATTCTTGCCGCCACCCGCATCGCTGGTATTTTCGGTTTCAATACCGCTTGCCTGACAGTAGTTTTCTGCTTCCAGTGTAACGCCCAGGCCCGCTTTTTGGCATGGACCGGTCGAGCTGCCGTCGCCACCGCCTCCGCCACCGATATCACCGCGCTTGGAGAGGATGTCTTTTACGAACTTGCCCGACTCTTTGAGCGAACCATCGGCCCAGAAGTAGGAGGAGGTTTCAATTTCGCCGGTTGCTGCATCGCGTTCTTTATCGTGGAAAGCCCAGCCCGCATGGCTGATACCGTTCCTGCGCAAGAAGTCGATCCAGGCATTGGTTTCGCCATAGTTGATATTGCCGCGTCCATTGGCATGGCCCACACCCCATTCGGTAGCAAACAAGGCAGCGCCATTATTCAGCGCGGTTTGCGCTTTATCGCGATACAACTGCTGGTGGCTGTCGGCGTAGAAATGCACTGTGTAGGCGAGGTTGGAAACATTGGCTTTGTTTCTGGAGGCAACGTCCACGTCTTGCGACCAGTTGGGGGTTCCCATAATAATCAGGTTGTCCGGGTCAATTTCACGGATTTTTCCGCCCACGTGTTCTGCGTAGGGCTTTAATACCGAGTCCCAGCTCACGCCCAGGGGTTCGTTATACATTTCGTAAATAACGTTGTTGTACTTGCCCCACTTCTGCGCGACTTGCTTGAAGAAGGCTTCAGCCGAGCCCCAGTTTTCATGGGCTTTATGGCTATGGTAATCGACGATTACATACATATCGTTGTCGATGGCGGCTTGTACAACCGTATCAAGGCGCGCCATGTTGGCGTTCCAATCTTCCTGAATGCCACCAACTTCGCCATGACCAATTGCCAGCATACCGATAACTGTGTTGAGGATGGTTTTGCATGACTTCTTATTATTGTTGCGTGGACCTGTGCGGCGCTTGCCACTGGCAAGGCGACCGGGAAGATTATTGTTCATTATTGTTCACCGAGTTGTGTTAGTGGATATGCCCCTTCATTGAGGGAGCCTTGCCTCGCAAGGTCTTGTCATTTCATTCAACATTGCTCGGTCAAACCACCTACTTTAGGGCGGAACCTAAAGTGATAACTCCCACTTCGCGCTTGTTGTTGGAACTGTCCCGTTTTTATAAAAAAGCGCTCTTAAAAACATCCCGATACCCACCAAAAAAAGACCGCCTCCCTTCCCGTTATTAATCGGGAGCAGGGGGCGGCCAAGTCCAGTCTCTGGAAATTGGTAACGCGGGTATTAGTTCACTTTGGTGATACGGATCCAGTTGAGGTTCCAACCGCCGCGATTAGCTTTGATTCCAAAGCGATGGGTGCCCGCATTTAAATGCACTACGTGGCTGATGGTGGTCCAGTTCTGCCAACCGCCTGTTGAAGGCACATTCAGGTTGGCGTATGCAGGGGTGCCGCCGGCCTCTTCAAAGTTCAGGTTGCCGCCACCGCTCAAGCTGGCTACGCGATACTCAATACGGTAGTTGCCGGTTTGTGGCAGGTTGAGTGGCGTACCGGCGTAGGAGAGCCAATCGCCGTTATCGATCCAGCCGACATTCAAGCCACCGCCGGCATCGGTAGTCGCCTGGGTTTCAGTACCGCTTTGGGCGCTGGTATTTTCCGCCTGCAGAGTGACGTTGAAGCCGTTGTTATTGTTGCTCTTTGGCCAGTTCTGGATGATGTATTTGCTTAGCGAGCCGGATGCGGTCAATTGGTTATTTGCCCAGCCACCGCGCGCATTGGCACCGGGAGTAAGGGCGGAAGCACCTTCGGCTTTATCGTTGATCGCCCAGTTGGCGTGACTGATACCGCGGGTTTTCATAAAGTCGACCCAGGCATTGGTTTCGCTATTGGCCACTCCGCCATTGCCATCGGCATTCACTGAGCCCCACTCGGTCACAAACAGGGCGGCACCATTATTCAAGGCGGTTTGCGCTTTATCGCGCAGATACTGGCCATGGGTACCGGCGTAGAAGTGCAAGGTGTAGGCGATATTGTTGCCGGACAATTTATCGCGCGAAGCTACATCCACATCCTGCGACCAGGTGGGCGTACCGACGATTATCAGGTTGTCCGGATCAATCGCGCGAATTGCGTTGATAACGGCCTGCGCATAGGGTTTGATCACGCCGCTCCAGGAAACTTGCAGTGGCTCGTTGTAAATCTCATAAATCACGTGGTTGCGGCCGCCGTAGGTGCGCGCCATTTCCTGGAAGAAGGCGATGGATTGGTTGCGGTAGTTTTCCGCTTTGTGGGAGTGCCAGTCGATAATCACGTACATGTCGTTGGCGATAGCAGCGTCTACCACCGCCTTCACTTTATTCTTATTGCCGACCGGATCCTGGATGTAGCCGCCGCCTTCATCTACGCCCATTGCCGCGCGAACTATGGTTGAACCCCAATCGTTTTTCAGCCAGCGCACCACGTCAGCGTTGTAATACTTTTCGCCGCCCCAGCCATTGTTACTCCAGAACAAGCTGTTGCCCGCAAAGCTGGCAGGTTGGCCGCCAGCGAGGATTTTGTTGCCATTAACGGATAAGGGCGCAACGTCTGCAAATGCCAGCTGAGTGCAGAGCAGTCCGCCTAGTGCGGCGTGTAATAAATGTTTTGCCAATATTTTATTCATTATTGTGAACCCTGGATTGTGTAGATAGTTGGGTAGAGGTTGTGTCTGGCCAGACCTGGCCGCCGCTTCCAGTCATACAACCCAGCGCTGGAAGTGGGCTCAGTGTCAATCGTTTTAGTGAGGGACAACCTCCCACTTTCGGGGAGTGGTAATTCGAGTTTAGGGTTTTGCGCAACTCGAACTGGGGGGCTGAGGTTTTTCTGATTGCTGGTAAAAAGCAGTTTTAGTTTTGGAGGTTCAGGTGGCGGAGGGATGGTGTAACAATAAAAAGCCCGGTAAGAACCGGGCCTTTTAGTAACTCAGGAAATATTTAGTTGCAGACGGCACCAGTGATTGTCGGGGTGGTGACGGTAGTGCCCGATTTTGTGCCCTGGAACCCGACTTCTACACATTGCCCTGGCTGAATGGTGCTGTTCCAGTTCAGTGGCGTCGCCGTGTAAGGGTTGCTGCCAGTCACATTGGCATTCCAACTGTTGCTGACGCGAGTCGCATCACTGTAATTCCAGCTAACATTCCAGCCATTGATAACGCTGGTTCCGGTATTACAAATGCGAATCGCACCGGTAAAACCATTGTTCCATTGGTTGCTTACCACTTGTGTGCACTTGCCGCTGCCAGTACCAACTGAAGAGCTGGCGCGTGAACTGGAGATGGGCGCAACACTCGAGCGCGAGCTTGAGCTGGGGGCGACGCTTGAACGTGAGCTGCTTGATATCGCGACAGAACTACGTGAAGACGAAGCTGGTGCAATACTTGAGCTGCTGCGCGAACTGGGCGCTGCTGAACTACCGCCACCATAGCTCGGCCAGCCCAGGGTAATGCTCTTGGCTAAGGCTCCAGATGCGGTCAGTTGTGAGGTTGCCCAGTTTCCATTCACGCTCGCGCCTGGCACCAATGCCGAAGCTCCTTCAGCTTTGTCATTTAATGACCAATTGGCGTTGCTGATGTTATTGGCCTTCATAAAACTGACCCATGCATTGGTCTCGCTATTGGCCACACCGCCATTGCCATCAGCATTGACTGAGCCCCATTCGGTGACAAACAGAGCAATGCCATTATTCAATGCGGTAGTGGCTTTATCGCGCAACGATTGGCCATGAGTGCCCGCATAGAAGTGCAGGGTGTAGGCGATATTGGTTCCGGCGATAGGATCGCGCGAGGCCGCATCCACATCCTGTGACCAGGTGGGGGTGCCGACGATAATCAGGTTGTCCGGATCAATCGCGCGTATGGCGGCGATCACCTCCTGCGCATAGGGTTTGATCACGCTGCTCCATGAGACTTGCAGTGGTTCGTTGTAAATCTCGTAAATCACGTGGTTTTTGTTGCCGTATTTGGTGGCCATCTCCTTAAAGAAAGCGATGGATTGTGTTTTGTATTGGTGGGCATTGTGAGAATGCCAGTCGATGATGACATACATATCGTTGGCGATAGCGGCATCGACTACGGTAGTCACACGGGTTTTGTTGGCCGGGTCGGTCAAGTAACCACCTGCATCCTCTACCCCCATGGCGGCGCGTATCAGTTTGGCGTTCCAATCGGATTTAAGCCAGGAAACTGCTTGGGCGTTATAAAACTTTTCGCCACCCCAACCCGTATTGCTCCAAAACATACTCATGCCAGAGAAACTGGCGGGTTGGCCACCTGCAAGAATCTTATTACCTTGCACTGACAGGGGGGCTACATCGGCAAGGGCATAACCTGCTGGAGTAACCAACGCGACCATAGCCGCGAGACGGGCGAACTTACCAATTGAACGGGAAAAGCCTACTTGTGGGCGAGTAAAGAGTTTTTTCATTATTAGAGTCTCTGAGGAAATTTACCGTGTTGATCGGATCCTGCAATGCAATGGCTGCTGGATCCAGGTTGACTCTTTGGGTTTTCCTCCGCCAGTGGAGTGGCTCATTATTATCGATCAGCTTCCTTGTC
>JAGKWY010000118.1 GCA_021151625.1 Gammaproteobacteria bacterium
GTTTTTTCAAAACGCATAAATAAAAAAGGTGGGCATTGCCCACCCTTTTTCTATGGATTAGAAATCCATTAATTACATTCCGTACTCTGGCGATTCTGCCGCAGCGTCAGCCACTTTCTTTTGATTGCGCAAGCGAATGTGCAGTTCGCGCAATTGCAGTTCGTCTACAGTGCCAGGAGCATCAGTCATTACACAGGCAGCGCTTTGGGTTTTCGGGAAGGCGATTACGTCGCGGATAGAGCTGGCGCCTACCATCAACATAATCAGACGGTCCAGACCAAACGCCAGACCACCGTGTGGTGGTGCGCCGTAGCTCAGTGCATCCAGCAGGAAGCCGAATTTTTCTCGTTGCTCTTCCGGGCTGATACCCAGAATCTGGAATACTGCCTGTTGCATTTCTGGCGAGTGGATACGCACAGAACCACCACCCAATTCAGTACCGTTCAATACCAGATCGTAAGCGCGCGATAATGCATCACCTGGGCTGGCAACCAATTGTTCTGGTGTGCAGCTTGGTGAAGTGAATGGGTGATGGATTGAAGTCCAACCGCCCTTGTCGTCATCTTCAAACATTGGGAAATCAACAACCCACAATGGTGCCCACTCACAGGTGTACAGGTTCAAATCTGCACCAAGCTTGCAACGCAATGCACCCAAGGCTTCGGTAACGACTTTGTGTTTGTCAGCACCGAAGAAAATCAGGTCGCCATTTTCTGCACCAACACGCTCAAGGATTGCAGCACGCACCGGCACTGGCAAGTTTTTAACAATCGGTGATTGCAAACCTTCTTCCAGGTCCGACTTGTCGTTTACCTTAATGTACGCCAAACCTTTCGCACCGTAGATGCCAACGAACTTAGTGTAATCATCGATTTGCTTGCGAGTTAATTTCTCGTTACCGCCAGGCACTTTCAACGCAGTCACGCGTGATTTTGGATCGTTCGCCGGGCCGGCAAATACTTTAAATTCAACTTCTGTCACTAAATCTTTGATATCAACCAATTGCAGCGGGATACGCATATCCGGCTTGTCTGAACCGTATTTAGCAATGGCTTCAGAGAAAGGCATGTGCTGGATTTCAGCGAATTCGATATTCAACAAATCTTTGAACAACTCGCGGAACATACCTTCGGTGACTTCCATAATTTGCGCCTGGCTCATAAAGGAAGTTTCGATATCGATCTGGGTGAATTCCGGCTGGCGATCTGCGCGCAGGTCTTCGTCGCGGAAGCATTTTGCGATTTGGTAGTAACGGTCATAACCGGCCACCATCAGCAATTGTTTAAACAATTGTGGTGACTGCGGCAGCGCAAAGAATTTTCCGTCGTGGGTACGTGAAGGCACCAGGTAATCGCGCGCACCTTCTGGCGTAGCACGGGTCAGGATCGGGGTTTCCACGTCGAGGAAACCATTGCGATCCAGATAGTTGCGAATCGCGCTGGTCACCTTGCTGCGGAAGCGCAGGTTTTTCTGCATTTCAGCGCGGCGCAAATCCAGGAAGCGATACTTCAAACGGGTTTCTTCGCCCACATTGGTGTAACCATCCAACGGGAACGGAATGGTTTTGGCTTCGTTGAGGATGGTCAAGGCAGTGCCATAGACTTCAATTTCACCGGTAGGCATATTCGGATTAACGGTCGCAGCAGCACGTGCACGGACCTTTCCAGTCACTTGCAATACATACTCGCCGCGCACTTTATCGGCCAGGGCAAAGTTCTCTTTGCCATCCGGGTCAAACACTACTTGCACCACACCTTCGCGGTCGCGCAGGTCGATAAAGATCACACCACCGTGATCGCGACGGCCGTCCACCCATCCACAGAGGGTGACTTCCTGGTTTATATGAGAGGCATTTAAAGCGCCACAGTATTGGCTGCGCATAGGTTTTTCCCGTTATTTATCGACAGTAAATGGATAGCTCACAGCGCTTATCTAGGAAGCAGTACCGGAGCTTGATGCGGTGGAGGAGCCAGAGCTGCCCTCACCCGCGAGATTCTTTTTCTTACCCGATTTGAAATCGGTCTCATACCAACCACCACCGGAAAGACGGAAACCAGCCGCAGAAATCTGCTTTTTCAAGCTCGCCTTACCGCACGCCGGGCAATCCACCAGCGCCGCATCACTCAGCTTTTGCAGGGCTTCCAGCGCGTGGCTGCAAGATTCACATTGGTATTCGTAAATAGGCACGTCTTTTACCTTGAGCAGAAATTCATCAATTGCAGGATACAGAGACCCCAAAAGGGTCGCGATTGTAACGTAAAAGGCTGGCGGCGAGAACCGCGCAATGCAGGCAGAGATAAGGGCGGATCCGGGAATTTCAAAGGCAATCAGGGAATTTGTGAATAGTGCATGCGCCGCTGCACGGCGGATGCATGGCGCACCACCCAGGATGGCATAGCCTTTTCATACTTGCGCGGGTTGGGCAACATCACTGCCATACGTGCCGAGGCCGATGCACCCAACTGCCCCGCTGGCACTTTATAGTAATGGCGAGCCGCCGCCTCTGCACCAAATACGCCGTTGCCCCACTCCACCACATTCAGATACACCTCCAAAATACGGCGCTTGTCCCACAGCAGTTCAATCATCAGGGTGATCACGGCCTCTTCCGCCTTGCGAATGTAAGAACGTGAGGGCGATAAAAATAAATTTTTGGCCAACTGCTGGGTGATGGAGGAACCACCGGCGACGGATTTTCCGCGTCGCTCATTTTTTTTCAACGCCTGTTCAATGCCGCGCAAATCAAACCCTCGATGATCCATAAAGCGGTCATCTTCCGCCGCCACAACTGCACGCTTTAAATGATTCGAGATTTTTGCGTATTCCACCCACTGGTGTTTTAGTTCAGCTTTGGGATTTTGTTGCTGCAATTCATCCAGGCGAATGGCCATAAAACTGGTTTCGCCCGGATTTACCCATTTCCATACAACCAGGTGGGAAAAAATCCACAGCTGATAGGCCAACAGGAGCAGCAACAGCCACTTCACAATTCGCCTGGAATAACGCCAGATGTTTTTCATCGATAGCGATTATTGGGATTCTTGTTCTTGCTCGCGCGTTTTCATAGCTTCAGCCGCCGCGCGGGCTTTTTCTAATGGAGATTGCTGTTGCGCCTGGGCAGGCTTTTCGACCTCCTCCTCCAAGCCTTGCTGATCAGGTGGTGAAATCGCATTTTGAATTTTTACTTCCACTTGTTCTGAACCAGTGCCTTGAGGTTTATCACCATAGTGAACCTGACCATTAGCATCAGTCCATTTATAAACCCTGGCTGGTGCTGGCTGGGAAGATTCATCCTTAGTTAAAGCATCCATTGTTTTTCTAGCCGCAAGTTGGCTTGACGAAAAAGACTCTTTAACCGCAGCCAACCAATCACCATTGTAATTCTCACGCACACTATTAATAGGCAGCTGGCCGGTTTTGAGATAAATAAGGTAATTACCAATACCTACCGCCAACACCACCACTACCAACGCCTTAAACAATAAACGCATACAATATCCTTAGATTACCAATCAACACCAATCTGGTTGCCTTCATACACTAACGGCAAAAATACCAATTCATTGGCGCAGACCGGGCTGCGCGAACGACCAGAGTTTAAATCAAATTCAATACCATGCATGGGGCAGCGCAGACAGCCATCACTATAAGTGGCGTAAGTCAGGGGCGCACCGGCATGGGGGCAGGCATTTTTCAGCAAGTTTACACGACCATTTTCCTGCAAAAGTAAATAAGGCTTACCTGCAATAGTCACCGCTTTGCGGTAGCCATCGTAAAGCAGGTGCAGCTTCTCCAGGGCAACAAAGGGCATTGCTTAACCTCACATGGACATAGCCAACTACAGAAACAGCCACAATCGTGACGCCGCCATTCTGGCGATTTGTACGCGTTAGCACCAGCCGACACAATCACAGCATCAACGAATTCATACGACAAATTCTAGCCACAAACTGGCCAGTTAACGATAGAATAGCGGAGCCTGAGTTTCCGCAACCGGCGCATTCTTGCACTCAAATGTGGCAGCCTTGATATGACCGACCCCGCCTACCTGGAGCGATTGAAACAACTCTCAACGCGCCTGGTATCCCTGCAAAAGCCGATTCGCATTCTCGATGCCATTAAATGGCCAGCGGGAATCGAGCAGCGTTTTCGCGAACAGCGAGGCCGGGAATTGCCGGAGTTGGATAAGGATTTTTACCAGAGCCAAAAGCTGGCCTTTGAGCCGGATAGCATCCAGCAATTATTCAAAGAATTAAAAAATGATGTGCGCCGCCAGTTGGGGCGCGATGATGCACTGGGAAAAATACTGCAAGCCACTATCGAGCAATACCAGATAGTTATCGAGTTGCTACGCCATCGCGGTACCGATCAGTTTGGCCACTTCAGCAAACAGCTGTACGGTTCAGCCAGCGACAATTTGCGTGGTGATCGCAAAAGTCTGCGCCAAATGGGCGAAAAGCTTTGCCATATTTTTTCGTTGCCCGCGGTTGAACATTTAAATCGCCCCTACACGAACCACATCAGCGCCGAAGAAGCGGTAAAAATTCTGCGCGAACGTATGAATGATTATTTCGGTACGGGCGAAGTGCGGGTGCAAATCAGCGACGACATTGTGTCTGATGCTTCCGCAGGTGGTGATTGTATTAAAGTCAATCGTCGCTCATTTTTTTCTGAGCTGGATTTACAAGTACTGGAAGTACACGAAGGTTGGGTCCATATAGGCACAACCCTGAATGGCCGTGAGCAGCCCTGGGCAACCTGGTTAAGTGTTGGTTCGCCACGTATTACTGCCATCCAGGAAGGTATGGCGGTGCTGTTAGAAACTCTGACATTCAGCTCATTTCCACAGCGCGCACGTCGTATTAGTGACCGCGTCGTTGCTGTGGACCTTGCGGAACAAGGTGCAGACTTTTGCGATGTGTATAAACATTTTATTGATCGTGGCGTGAGTGAACACGATAGTTATCGCGTGACGCAGAGGGTGTTTCGTGGCGGCACCTTAACGGGCGGTTCAGTATTTACCAAGGACATTTCTTACGTAAAAGGCTTTGTCGAAAATGTAAACTTTATTCGCAGTGCGATTAATTCCGGCGTACCTGAAATTATCCCCATGCTCTTTGTGGGCAAGGTAACACTGGATGATTTACCGCTGCTGTACGAGCGTTATCTGGAAGGCGTTATTACTGGCCCCAAGTATTTACCGCCAATGTTTAAAAATCTGAACGGCTTATATGTGTGGTTTGGGTTTTCCAGTGGCATGTCATCAGTGATGAATATTGCGCGCGTGCAACAACACTTCAGCAAACTATTTGAAAAACTGCCCATGCCAGAACACCTGTATGGCACGACCGACGCAGAAATTGATTGATTGTAAATTATGACGTATTACAAAGTTGTACTCTCTGGCGAGAATATTTTTTTTGAAAATTATAGCGATGCACCGGAACCAGTCATTGGTTTTATCGCTTGTAAACTCATTAAGGCAGACTCCGAAGAACTGGCAATAGCGACAGCCAAGCGCGACCTGCTGGTGCATTGGAACCACAGCTTCAACTCAGATCGCAAACTGGGTATGCCTAAACTGACAATAGAGTTTATCGAACCGGTAAAAGGCTGGTTTAAACCAAAAACGAGTAACGACTACTATTGGTTTACTGATGCAGCACATAAACAGGAACAACTGGGAAAATTTACCCAGGCCCCCAGTCGCTGGTTTTGGCGCAAGACAAAGAAAACTGAAATTGCTGGTGAGAATACGCCCGAGCCTTAACAACTCGGGTAGTCCAACTATAATCAGGCGTTGGCGACAGCTGCCTGCTGCTCCACATTAATCAAGCTCAGCAAGGTAGCCAGTAACCCGGGCGAAGTAATTTCCTCACTGCGTGCAGACAAGGGCGAGTTGCCTACCCATTCAAAACGCCAGCGAAACAGATGTACGCTGTCATTGACTTCACGCACTTCAATTAACTCCATGCGCCGCGCGTCCAGCGCTAGTTTTTCACGTAATTGGAATGCAAATGGCTCGGCATTTTTGCCAACAAAACTGGAAGCTTGCCGGGTGGGAGCAGCGACAAATACATAATCACGCCCTTGATGTTGCAGGTGGTAAACCCCGAGGTGTACCGCTTGGCCCAAACGATTGTTTAAAGAAACATCCACAAACATAGGAGTCAATAACATAGAACTTTCCGCTGCGTTTTTTTATTCGCGAACTACACCCAAAGGCATATTTCACTGGTTGATTATTCGCCACTTGGTTCCGTAAAAAAGTCCCTTTTGCGGCGAGGCGGCAGTCTACGCACTATTTATTACAGTTCAAGCGTTTTTACCCATAAAGGAATGATTATGGACTCATGCACCTCCTCTCGTTTTTTACCATCACTCTGGTTAAGTACACGCCTGACAACAGCTGTTGCTCTGGCAGGAGTCTCTGGCTGTACTTATATGTCCCAAGGCGTTGTTGTCGATAGTGATCGCAATGCCAAGACTAGCCAGCAAGATAGCTTTGGCGACAGCACCAGCCGTGTGATTTACCCGGAGCAAAACTGGAGCGCAGCCGATAGCCTGTGGTTTTACAACATAACCCAGGGTTCCAACCTGATTCCCTACGATATATTCCTGCATCTTGAGATGCCGGACTCCGAACAGTTATTCCGTAGTGACGAACACATGAACCTGCTTCGCTACCTGCCGCAAAAGGCTTCTTTCGCCAATCCGGATGGATTGCCTGTCGGCTGGGTAAAGGATGAGCATGCTGGCAAGGAATATATTGGTTATACCTGTGCCGCCTGCCACACCAGTCAAATTAACTACCAGGGCGCAGCCATTCGCATCGATGGTGGTGCAACCCTCGCTGATATGGTGTTAATGCTTAAAACCCTGGCAAGCTCACTGGAAACCAGCGCGAATCAGCCAGAGAAGTTTGAGCGACTGGCGCAAAAGGTTCTGAAATCCAAATACCCGACTGAAAAAGACGCTTTCCGTAAAGAGCTGGTAACAGCCGCCGAACAGATTCGCATCTACAACCAGATCAACGAACCAACCCATGGCAATCAGGTGGTCGACTACGGCTACGCACGCCTGGATGCCTTCGGACGGATCTTTAACCGCATATTGACGCACCTCACTCCCAACGATCCAACCAACGCCAACCCTGCCAACGCTCCCGTTAGCTACCCCTATCTGTGGGATACACCACAACACGACTTCGTGCAGTGGAATGGCGCAGGTGATAATGCCCTGACTGGCCCACTGGGGCGTAATACCGGAGAGGTTTTGGGGGTTTATGCCACTATGGATCTGGACAAAAAGAAAGGCGATATTGGCTATCGTTCATCCACTGCAGTGCGCAACCTCAACCGGATTGAGCGCCAGTTAAAAAGCCTCTGGTCTCCCAGTTGGGATGAGTTGGCACAACAGCAGGTACTGCCACCAATCAACCAGTCGCTGGCCGATAAAGGGCGTGATGTTTATGTTGAATACCAATGCCACAGTTGCCATGAATCTATCGACCGCACCGACCCCAAGCGTCGTATTACCGCCCAATTCTCGCGCCTGGAAACCATAGGTACTGATCCATTCATGGCCGGCAATGCACTTAAGTACCAAGGGAAAAGCGGTTATTTTGAAGGGGGAAAAACCATGCCCTGGAAGGTTAACTCGGATCGCTTTGGCCCTACGACACCTGTAGTTACCGCAGTAAATTTGGCCATTGAAGGGGTAATTCTGGAGCCGGACCATGACAAATCAGCCATTCGCCGCACCGCCGAAAAAGCTTACGACCTGGTAGCCAGTATTGGCGACAACCCAATTAAAAAGACCGAGCGCCATCTGGATTTCGAAGTAGTAAATAAAGATGACCCCAGCACCCTGATCGCCTACAAGGCACGGCCGTTGAATGGCATTTGGGCAACCGCCCCCTATCTGCACAATGGCTCTGTACCTAACCTCTATGAACTCTTTATGCCGAGTTGTAGTGATGCAGAAATAGCCAACGGCAAAACCTGCCGCCCCAACCGTTTTACTGTGGGCACACGCGAGCTGGATCCGGTGAAAGTTGGTTTTGTGCAGCGCGATCCAGCCCAATACCCGGGCTTATTTGTATTTGATACCAGCTTACCCAGCAACTCCAACAAAGGCCATGAATATGCTGCCGGTGTTACCCCGGTGTTTGTACTGGACGCTAATGGCAACCCATTAAAGGGCTCCGATGGCAAGCCACAAATGCGCAAGCTGCAACCAATCAATAATGAGCAACGCCTGGCGCTGGTGGAATACCTGAAAACACTTTGATCCCGTCTATGAGAGCGAGCCGACAGCAATTGCTGTCGGCTCTTCTCAAAGCCGCTCCCTCCAATTTCACAATTGCTCACAACTTCCTACCACCCATTCGCGGTAGATTGAGCTAATGCAAATAACAAACTGAACCAATCCCGGTATTTAACGGTCTTTAAGCACGTTATTTTTACGTCTGAACGCAATCAATTGCGCCTCCACCGGCGATTTGATTGACACCAAGCGTCGCGACACACAGAATCACCGACCAGTTTTAACCCTCAGGAACCTGCTGAATGAATATTGATCGCTTTTCACCACAAAATCCAAAACAATTGAATTTCCAATGGAGCCCTGTTGAGGGCGCAACCTATTACAAACTCTTCAAGCGTGATGCAGCTACCGGGGGGGTTATTCAGGTAGGTGGCGATCTGGCTGTCACCCAGGCCAGTGATGAAATTGGCGTCCACGTGCATGATTGGGTTAATAGCTACTATTATGTTGAAGCCTGTAGCGCCAGCGGATGCCAGAAATCCAATCTGACATTTACCGCAACGGAAATGATCAAGGCAATTGGCTATGTGAAAGCACCCAACGGCGAGATGTTCGACAACTTCGGCTGGAGTATTGCGCTATCTGCAGATGGCAAAACGCTGGCAATTGGCGCCCCCGCAGAAGATAGCAAGGCGATTGGCCCGAATGGGGATGCAACCAATAATGACAGCGTCAACTCGGGCGCCGTGTACGTGTTTACGCAGGAAAATGGTATCTGGACCCAACAAGCCTACCTAAAGGCATCCAACACCGAACAACCTAACCTGAACAGCAGTCGCTTCCTGCCTAATGACCGCTTTGGTTACAAAGTTGCCCTTTCTGATGATGGCAATACCCTGGCCGTGTCAGCGTTGCTTGAAGACGCAAGATCTACCGGCATCAACTGCAATCAAGATAACTATGAATTGCGTACCACTGCCACCAACAGCTCCAACAGTTCAGATGATACCTCCGGCAATACTTACACTGCGGTTGATTACAATAATGGCGCTGTTTATGTGTTCACCCGCAGCAATAAAACCTGGACTCAGGAAGCCTTCGTTAAATCCAGTTATGTTGCACAAGAGTTGCGCTTTGGCGAAACCATCGCGCTGTCGGGCGATGGTAAAACCCTGGCCGTTGGTGCTACCAGCGATAGTCTGGCGATAAGCGGAATACTGATGTACCAGGCGTCCTCTATGCCAGAATGTGTCGAGTACTACCCGTCGAGCTCCAGCTCCTCCAGCAGCTCCTCCAGCAGCTCCTCCAGTTCCAAGAGCTCTTCAAGCAGCACATCATCAAGCTCCAGCAGCTCTACCAGTTCGTATACCGGTGGTTCAGGTTCCGGATCAGTACATATCTTTATCCGCCGCGAAGATGGCTGGATGCAGCAGGCTTATTTGAAAAACTCCAACGCCCAACAGGGTGATGCTTTCGGTGCCAGCATTGCGTTATCGACTGATGGCAACACCCTGGTAATAGGTGCTATAGGTGAAGACAGCCAGGCCAAAGGGGTTAATGGCGACCAGGCAGACAACTCCTGCTACTACCCGGATCGCGATGGTTTATACGTACTGGATCTGGGTTGTGAAGATGCGTTCTATCAAACCTACGGCCTCAATAATGGTGCAGCTTATGTGTTCACTCGTAGCAACGCGGTCTGGACCCAAGAAGCCTACTTGAAGCCAGCATCAACTTTCTTTACTACCTTATTCGGTTCCAGTGTCGATATTTCCGGTGACGGCAACACCCTGGTGGTTGGCGCCAAAGGTGATACCACCGATACAGTAAACACCAGTGACCCGAAAAATATCGATAAGGCCAAGGTGCAAGAAGTTGCCAAGCAATTGGGGTCCGGATCGACTTATGTGTTCAGCCGTAGTGGTACCACCTGGTCTCAGCAAGCCTACCTAAAGCCCTCCACAATCACTCTGGCAGGTGAGTTCGGCGGCGATGTCAGCTTATCGCAAGATGGTAACACCCTGGCAGTTGGCTCCTTCCGCGAAGCCAGTAATGCCAAGGGTATTAATGGGGATGAAGGTGATACCAGCTACGATCGCGCTGGTGCAGTATTCGTATTTACCAGATCCAACACAGTTTGGACCCAGAAGAGCTATGTTAAAGCCAGCAATACCGATAAAGATGATCGCTTTGGCTTGAATGTCGACATTTCCGGTGATGGAAAAACCCTGGCAGTGGGTGCACATCGTGAATCAGGTCGCGGTTATGCCTCTGCAGCTTCGGTATCCAGCCAATCATCCAGCAGCGCCGCTTCCAGCTTGCCGGAAGGTGCATTGGATCAAAACGACAACAGTGCCGAAGCTTCAGGTGCGGTTTACCTGTTCTAATCACTGATTAGCTAGCGCAATAAAAAAACGGGAGACCATATGCCTCCCGTTTTCTTTTGCAAAACTTTTTGTTGCTGAGCAAATTATTACATAGCACTCCACTACTGATACTAACTGCACCAAACCAGTTTAATAGCCACTGTGCCAACAGGTGCAACATAGCCATCACAAATCCACAAATCACCCACTGCCACTAACTGCTCGCCGCTATACAGCAATGGCACAGAGTCGCGCAACCATGGCTCAAGTTGATACTCCTGCAGCAATTTTTTTAGCGTTTGCGAATGCGCTCGCCACACCGGCTTGCAACGCTCGCCGCCCGTACGATAGCGAATCTGTAAATCTGCCAAGTCCGCACGCAAATAATTTGCTCCCGAATTCTCTGTCGGAGTTAACTGCGTCAAATTTAACGTCAAGCACGGCAACTCTGCCGGCAATAAAAACAACCGCGTTTGATAGGGCCGTAATGCATGCTTGCCCCAGGTAATTTCCACTGCGGCATCATCACGTGAATTAAATAATTGATCTTCCAACTGCTGCCAGTGTGCAATTTCTGGCAAGTCACACCCGGATTGACGCAACCAGTAACGCAATAAATTTTGTCGCCGCGCTATCGATAAAGACTTCACCCACAGCAAATCAATACTCTGCCCCACTCGTTCTGCACTGGGATTCGCTCGCTCCAAATCCTGTTGCGCAAACTCTTCCAGTAAACTTTCCTGCTGCGCGCACAGCTCTGCTGTCTGTTGCCACTTGCGCATAAATGATGGCCAGCGTGATTGCAGTAGCGGCATTACCTGATTGCGCAAAAAATTGCGCTCGTAATGATCATCCTGATTGCTTTCATCGTCCACCCACTGCAATTTTTGCGTATTGGCATAGGCTTCCAATTCTGTGCGTGAAAAATGCAGCAGCGGACGAATTAATTTTCCACCTGACAACAGTTTTCGTTCATTGGCAATCGCTGCCAAACCACGTGGCCCAGTGCCACGCATTAAACGCAGCAGCATGGTCTCTGCCTGGTCATTGCCGTGATGCGCCGTAAACAAATAATCACCGGCATCTACATACTGCTCAAACACCTGATAGCGCGCTGCTCGCGCCGCATCCTCAATACCTTTACCGGAATTGGTTACCTGTACTTTTTCAGCAAAAAAAGGCACGCCTAATTGCTCACAAAACTGTTCGCATTGCTGTTGCCATGCATTGGCGTTAGGGGAAATCTGGTGATTGATATGCAACGCCCGCACACTGGCCGGCAAATGCAATTGCACAAGGGCATGCAATAACACCGTAGAATCCAGCCCACCGCTAAAACCAACCCACCAAATGCCAGTAGTAGTTTCATCGATGTGCGGCAACCAGGCGCGCAGTTGTTCGGGGTTAAAATCCGGCATAATTTAGCTTTGCATTGTGGGATTAAATGCGTAGATTAATGCAGAATTTGCGATTCAGCCAAGTAAAATACCATGAACAAAAATCAATACGGCCATTGGTCATCCCCTATTACCCCGGAATTACTTACCACTCAAGGGGTTCGTATCAGCGACCCGCAAGCAGTGGGAGAACGACTTTACTGGCTGGAAACCCGCCCGCAGGAAAAAGGCCGCAATGTACTGGTATGTGAACACGCAGGAAAACGAACCGAACTATTTGCTGCACCACTGAGTGTTCGCACTCGTGCGCAGGAATACGGCGGCTCCTCCTACCTTGCAACAGCAGCATTTATTTTTTATGTGCAGGATAGCGACCAGCGACTTTATCAATACGATTTGGCAAGCCAGCAAACTAAAGCCTTAACACCGGAAGGTGCATTTCGCTATGCTGATTTTTATCACGACCAAACGCACCAGCGCTTGATCGCGGTATGTGAGGATTACACACAAGATTCACACCATCCAAGCGCCCGAATTATTGCAATAGATTTATCCACCAGTGCAATTAACACCCTGGCAGAGGGCGCAGATTTTTATTCCAACCCACGCATATCACCCGATGCACAACAATTAAGTTATTTGTGCTGGTTTCATCCACAAATGCCCTGGGATGGTACCGAGTGTGTTGTGGCACAACTGGATGCACAGGGAAATATTGTGCGCGAACAAATAATTGCTGGCAGTGCAAGCGAATCTGTTTTTCAACCGCAATGGTCGCCGGATAACCAATTGTTTTTTGTTTCAGATCGCAACAACTGGTGGAATATTTATCGCTGGAACGGCACCAATGCCGACGCGATTTATGAATATGATGCTGAATTTGCGACACCGCAATGGGTGTTCGGTATGAGTACCTATGGCTTTTTAAATGCACAGGAAATTTTCTGTTGTTACAGCCAACAAGGGTTCTGGCAAATTGGCATCATCAGCATTACCCAAAAAAAGCTACAAAAAGTACCCAGCGAATTTCGCGATATTTCCGCCATTCATTGCAATAACAATCGCGCCTGGTTTATTGCCGCCAGCGTTACTCAAGGTTCACAACTCTATAGCTACCGCGATAACAAGATAATTGCAATCACTCACAGCGGCGCACCAGTTGCGCTGGGCTATATAGCGCCAGCAAATGCGATTGAATTTGCTACGCGCGATGGCGAAATTGCCCACGGCTTTTTTTATCGCCCAACCAACGCACAAATTGCAGCGCAGTCAGATTCGCTGCCACCACTAATCGTAATGTGTCACGGCGGCCCTACAGGAGCCACCGAAACCGGATTGAATTTAAAAATCCAGTTCTGGACCAGCCGCGGCTTTGCTGTGCTGGATGTGAATTATCGTGGCAGCACCGGTTATGGCCGCCAGTATCGCGACCGCTTAAAAAATAACTGGGGCATTACTGATGTGATTGATGCTTGCAGTGGTGTGGATTACTTAATTGCGCAGAAGTTGGTCGATAAAAATAAAATCGCCATTCGCGGCTCCAGCGCCGGGGGCTATACCGTATTGGCAGCATTAACCTTTAGTGATCACTTTAAAGCGGGCGCAAGTCTTTATGGAATCGGCGACCTTGAAGCACTGGCAAAAGATACCCATAAATTTGAAGCCCATTATCTGGATTCATTGGTAGGTGCCTATCCGCAAGAGCAAGCGATTTATCACGCACGCTCCCCCATACATCACATTGAACAATTAAATTGTCCAGTCATTTTTTTACAGGGTCTGCAAGACAAAGTAGTTCCACCAGCGCAAGCTGAAGCTATGGTCAATGCATTAACCGCTAAAGGCATTTACACTGAATACATCACCTTTACCGAAGAAGCGCACGGCTTTCGCCAGGCACAAACGATTCAGCGCGCGCTGGAAGCTGAATTAGCTTTTTATATAAAAGTATTTGATCAAAAAAATTATGGAGACAACTAATGGGACGCTGGCGACCACCATCAGCCAAAGGCTCAACCTATATTACAGCGGCCGGCTTTAAGCGAATGAAAGACGAAGTCACACAACTGTGGAAAATTGAGCGCCCACAGGTTACGCAAGTCGTGCATGAAGCAGCAAAAAATGGCGACCGCAGTGAAAACGGGGACTATATTTACGGCAAACGTCGCTTGCGTGAAATTGATTCGCGCGTGCGCTTTTTATCCAAACGCATGGAAGTGCTTACAGTCGTAGATCGTCTGCCCGATGATCACAGCAAAGTTTTTTTTGGCGCCTGGGTGACGCTGGAAGATGACGATGGCAACGAAAAAACTTACCAAATTGTCGGCCCCGACGAATTTGATGTTGCACGACAAAAATTAAGTATGGATTCACCTCTCGCCAAAGCCATGCTTGGAAAGCGATTAGACGATGAAATCGTATTGAAAAAACCGGAAGGTGAAGAATTGTTCTATATCACCGCCATCGAATACAAACCCTATGATCAGGAGTAGCTTTGCAAAAAGCAGAGGAAGAGCGACGCAAGCAATTGGAAGACGCTGAGAAATAATAAACCTAGGCCAAACAGAAGTTGTGCTCCGTTTGGCCTGGAGCGGGATTATTTTATTAAACGCAACGCAAAGGGAACACGAAAAGGTTTACCACTGGTTGCCGCGATTATTCCCATAATGCAAAACACCAAATGGCAAATGCCTACCGCAGCCATTACCAATACTCCGATTAAAATCACCGTCAGTATCATTCCTGCCACATAACCAATTAATGCGGTAATGGACCAGTTGAGCGCTTCTTTGCTTTGATCCAGCACATAAGCATCATCCTTCTTCACCAGATACAACACCAACCCGGGAATAAAACCAAAAAAGATACTACCCAACCACAGGAGCAAGGCCAGGTTTTTGGCATCTTGCGATACGCTGGTTGCCACTTCGGTACTTGGAGTTTCATTGTTTTCCATAGCCTTCCCCTTTTATTGATCACAATTTGATGGTTACAGATGCCAGTTTTATTTGCCAAGCGACTTGGCGTTGATAACAGTCGGCTGGTTATTAATAGCAGCCGATTGGCGATTAAACAACCAACTGAGGTCACATCCTGAAAGCGGCGTTGAAAAATGCTATAGTTCGCCACCTTTTTTTGTGGCGCCACCCAATGTTTGGTGCTCCTTCTGGAATTCGACAGGTTTTAATCCCATGACCCAATCGCCGAACAACACCTCACCCCGCAAGATTCTCGTTACCAGCGCATTGCCCTATGCCAACGGCTCAATCCACCTTGGCCATTTGGTGGAATATATCCAGACCGACATTTGGGTGCGCTTCCAGAAAATGCGCGGAGTGGATTGTACTTATGTGTGTGCGGACGACGCCCACGGCACGGCGATCATGCTCAAGGCCGAGCAACTGGGTCACTCAGCCGAACAACAAATCGCCAACGTTAAAGCCGAACATGAGGCAGACTTTGCCGCGTTTAATATCGGTTTCGACAACTATCATTCGACCCACTCGGATGAAAACCGCGAGTTATCGTCCATGATTTACGGTCGTTTGAAAGCCAATGGCCATATCGCCACCCGTGCCATTACCCAGGCTTACGATCCGGAAAAACAATTATTCCTCGCTGACCGTTACATCAAAGGCACCTGCCCAAAATGTAAAACTGAAGACCAATACGGCGATAACTGCGAGAAGTGCGGTGCTACCTACTCGCCGATGGATTTGATCAATCCGAAATCGGCGATCTCCGGTGCAACGCCAGTTGCAAAAGATTCCGAGCATTTTTTCTTCACCTTGCCAGCGTTTAGCGATTTCCTGAAAACCTGGACCCGCGCCGGCCACCTGCAAGATGAAGTGGCTAACAAAATGGCCGAGTGGCTGGATGCCGGTTTGCAGGAGTGGGACATTTCCCGCGATGCACCCTACTTCGGTTTTGAAATTCCCGGCGAACCCGGCAAATATTTCTACGTATGGCTGGATGCACCTATCGGCTACATCGCCAGTTTGAAAAACCTGCTGGACCGCAAACGCGCAGAAGGTGAAGAGCAAGGCGGTGACTGGGAAGAATATTGGAAACCGGATTCCACTGCCGAGGTGTATCACTTTATCGGCAAAGACATCGTAAATTTCCATGCACTCTTCTGGCCGGCGATGTTGCACTCCGCTAATTTGCGCACGCCGAGCAAAATTTGCGTGCACGGATTCTTGACCGTGAACGGCACCAAGATGAGTAAATCGCGCGGCACCTTTATTAATGCGCGCACTTACCTCGATCATTTGAATCCGGAATATTTGCGCTACTACTTTGCAGCGAAACTTACCAGCAATGTGGATGATATCGATTTGAACCTGGAGGATTTTATCCAGCGCGTAAATTCGGATTTGGTCGGCAAAGTTGTAAACATCGCCAGTCGCACTGCGAAATTTATTAATAACGCTGGCGGTGTATTAGCAAATGAAATTGCCGATAAAGCGCTCTGGCAACAATTTATCGATGCGGGCGAAACCATCGCCAACTACTACGAATCGCGCGATTACAGCAAAGCCATGCGCGAAATTATGGCGCTGGCCGATGCGGCTAACGAATATATCGCCACCCAGGAACCCTGGAAGCTGGCGAAGCAACCGGGTGCCGAAGCGCAAACTCAAGCGGTGTGTGCCCTCGGCATTAATATGTTCCGTGCATTGCTCACTTATTTGAAACCGGTGTTGCCTGCGCTGACCCAAGATGCTGAACAATTCCTCGGCGAAACATTGAATTGGAAAGCGCCAATCAGTTTCCGCTCCGACGAAAAAATCAACGAGTTCAAACCGCTATTAACGCGTGTGGAAAAAGATAAAGTCGACGCGATGATTGAAGCAGGCAAAGAATCACTTGCCGCCGCAGCACCAGCAAAAGCATCGACAAAAGCACCTGCGGCTGAAAAATCCGGTGAGCCCATCGCCGCTGAGATTGAATTTGATGATTTCGCCAAAGTCGATTTACGCATCGCATTAATTGCCAATGCAGAGCATGTGGAAGGTTCGGATAAATTGCTGCGCTTAACCCTGGATCTCGACGGTGAAACGCGCAATGTATTCTCCGGCATCAAGAGCGCTTACAAGCCCGAAGACCTGGTAGGCAAACTCACTGTGGTAGTCGCCAACCTCAAACCGCGCAAAATGAAATTCGGTATGAGCGAAGGTATGGTATTGGCCGCCGGCCCTGGTGGTAATGAGCTGTACCTGTTGGAACCGCATAATGGTGCGAAGCCTGGGCAACGGGTGATGTAATCCCCTCAAATGCTTGGGGTTCACCCCTTCCCGGATACATCATGCCACTGTAGGTTGGTGGTGAGGAACGAACCCCAACATGACCATCGAGCAGCAATGACGAACGTTGGGGTTCGTTCCTCAGGCTAGCACCCCCAACAACCTACGAATGAGGGGGAATAAATGGGTGAATCAGCAGAATTTATAAGGATATAAATAAAGCCCATAAGCCTTTATGTCATTTTTATTGAGAATCCGTCTCCGCTTGTCGATAATACGCACCCCGAATTAGTCCCCTTTCCCAGCGGCCTTCCTTTAATTGGACAATCATCATGAGTTTCAGCGAATTAGCCATTATTCTGCTCAGTACCGTGCTGGTGAATAACTTTGTGCTGGCCCAATTCCTCGGTTTGTGCCCGTTTATGGGTGTATCCAACAAGCTGGAAAGCGCGATTGGCATGGCCGGCGCAACCACTTTTGTAATGACCCTGGCCTCCATTTGTACCTATCTGGTCGACACCTGGGTGCTCGCCCCCATGGGCTTGCAATACCTGCGTACTATCGCCTTTATTCTGGTAATTGCTGCGGTGGTGCAGTTCGTAAAAATGTTTATGGAAAAGACCAGCCCGCTGCTTTACCGCGTGCTCGGCGTGTTCCTGCCGTTGATCACTGTGAACTGTGCGGTATTAGGTGTTGCAATTTTGAACACCCAAAAGGCGCACAATTTCTTTGAATCCACTATGTACGGCTTTGGCGGTGCCCTGGGTTTTGCCCTGGTACTGGTACTTTTCTCGGCCATGCGCGAGCGCCTTGCAGTAGCCGACGTCCCTGCACCTTTTAAAGGTGCTTCCATTGGCATGATCACCGCAGGCCTGATGGCCCTGGCCTTCCTCGGCTTTGGTGGTCTGGTTAGCCTGCAATAGATGGAGCCTGCGCGATAATGATCGAGTTTATCCTGCAAAATCCGGTAATCAGCGCCCTGCTCGCCCTGGGTGGCCTGTCTGCAGTTTTTGGGGCTGTGCTGGGTTTTGCCGCTGTGAAATTTAAAGTAGAAGGCGATCCGATTGTAGATCGGATCGATGCCCTGCTTCCCCAAACCCAATGCGGCCAATGCGGTCATCCCGGTTGCCGCCCTTACGCCCAGGCAATTGCCAGTGGTGAAGCGATTAACAAATGCCCGCCCGGCGGCCAGGCCACAATTAATGCCCTCGCCGACCTGCTTGACGTAGAAGCCCCCTCACTGGATGCCGAACACGGTGAACATTCCAATGTGAAGAAAGTGGCCTTTATCCGCGAGGATGAATGTATCGGTTGTACCAAGTGCATCCAGGCCTGCCCTATGGATGCCATCCTTGGCGCAGCCAAGCATATGCATACGGTGATTGTGGATGAATGTACCGGTTGCGATCTGTGCGTCGAGCCCTGCCCGGTGGATTGTATCGATATGATTCCGGTGGAAACCGACCTCAAAACCTGGAAGTGGGATTTGCCGGCTACCAATCAAAAACCGGTATTCCATGTGGTTGCCAGCGAAGTGAATTTGATTGCCTCGGATCAGGGGCGCGGTGCAGCTTTTAATGGCAAAGACACCGATGAAACAGGTAAAGCCGCGCCGCTGACGGCACCTTCAGTGCCAATACCCATGCGTCGACTTCAGGAACTGTGGTTGCAATAGAAGCGCGTGCTATTCCCCATCCTTCTGGCATGACAGCTGAATCCGTGGTGATCCAACCGGATGGCCAGCATGAATGGATTGAATTACAGGAATGCACTGACTACCGCGCACTGGATCGCCTGGAACTGCTCAAGAAAATCCGCGCAGCCGGTATTGCCGGTCTCGGTGGCGCAGGCTTTCCAACCGCAGTAAAACTCGCGCCCAAATCTACCCAGGTAATAGATACCCTAATCCTGAACGGCGCCGAGTGCGAGCCTTACATCACCGCCGATGACATTTTGATGCAGGTGCGCGCCAACGAACTGATTGCAGGCACCCTGCTGTTGAGTCATATCCTCCATCACCCCAAGAATCTGCTGATTGGTGTTGAGGACAACAAACCCAAAGCGATTGCGGCCCTGAAAGCCGCTGTCGCCGGCGCTGCGGTGAATGACCCGGAAGCCGCAAAGATTAAAGTGGTTGCCTTTCCCACCAAGTATCCGTCGGGCGGCGCCAAGCAGCTGATCCAAATCCTGACCGGGCGCGAAATTCCCAGCGGTCATCACTCGGCCGACATAGGTGTTATCTGCGTGAACGTGGGCACTGCCGTTGCGTCCTGGCGCGCTATCCGCTACGGCGAACCGCTGATTTCACGCGTGACCACAGTGGTGGGTGAAGCCCTGCAAACCCAGCGCAATATAGATGCACTGATTGGCACCCCCATCAGCTATCTGCTGGAGCAACACGGGTTCGATGCCAGCCGCGCCTCACGCGTGGTGATGGGCGGCCCCATGATGGGTTTCAGCCTGCTGGATATGGATGCACCAGTAATCAAAACCACCAACTGCATACTCGCGCCCAGCAAGCAGGAATTGCCGCCGCCAGAACCGGCCCAGGCTTGTATTCGCTGCGGTATGTGTGCGGAAGCCTGCCCGGTTAGCCTGCTGCCACAGCAGTTGTTCTGGTATGCGCAGGCAGAAGATTTCGAGCGACTGGAATCACACAATTTGTTTGATTGCATCGAATGCGGCGCCTGCTCTTATGTCTGCCCCAGCAGCATCCCACTGGTGCAGTACTATCGCGCCGCCAAAGGCAGCATTCGCCTGAATGACCTGGAAAAAGAAAAAGCCGACCGCTCGCGTCTGCGCTTCGAATTCCGCAAGGCGCGTATCGCCAAAGAGGAAGCCGAAAAAGAAGCCAAACGCCTCGCACGCCAAAAAGCCGCCGAAGAAGCGAAAAAGAAACTCGCCGAGAAAGCCGCTGAAGCACCTGCAGCTAGAACCACCACGACTGCAACTACCGATGTAGTCAGCGCCGCCGTTGCCAAGGCCAGCGCGGTACAGGTATCGCCCGATGAGCAAAAAGCCAAACTCGAGCGCCTGCTGGCCGCCGCCAAAAATGGTTTGGAGTTTGCGCAAAAACCATTGGTACCCAACGAAGCGGGCGCGGTGATTACTGAAGAGCAACTCGAAAAGCAAAGAGCGCGCATCAAGCAGGCAGAATTGAAAGTGACCGAGGCGGAGAAAAAACTCGCCGAATTCGCCACCAACCAGGCTAGCGCTGCCCAAGCCAATGCCTCGACTGCCCCTGTCGCACCGACAGCTCCAGCGGCAGATCCAAATGACCCTGTCGCTGCAGCCATTGCCCGCGCCCAGGCCAAGCTGACCATGTCACCCGAAGACAAGGCGCGTGCGAATCTTGAATCCCTGCGTTCACGTCTCGCCAAGGCTGAAGAAAAAGTCGCTGCCGCAAAAACCGAAGGCAGCGCCAACCTGGATGCCCTCGAACAAGGCGCCAGCAAACTGCGCGATAAAATCGCCGAAGCCGAGGCCGAACTTAAAGCACTGGGCATCACCGAAATAGCGCCCGTTGCTGCGCCGCAACCGGCAGCCGTAGTTGAGGCACCAGCAGCAGCACCCGAAACTGTCGAGCAAAATGCTGCCCAGGCCGCGATTGAAAAAGCCAAAGCCAAGGCCGCCGCTATGGCTAATATGAGCGACGACGAAAAACGCGCGGAGCAAATACAATCCCTGCAAAACCGTTTGCAGAAAGCACGCGAACGTTTGGCCAAAGCCGAAGCAGAAAATGATCCCAATATCGAAGCCTTCCGCGCCGGTGTCACCAAGCTGGAAGAAAAACTGAACGAGATGGCCTGATGGCGTTACTGAATATAACCTCTCCCCATACCCAGGGGGCTAATCGCACCGGGCGTGTTATGCGTCTGGTGGTTTACGCAACCTTTCCGGGGATTGCGGCGCTGACCCATTTCTTTGGGATTGGTGTGCTGATCAATGTGTTTTTGGCGAGCCTGACTTGTATCGCGTTTGAAGCAGCGGTATTGAAACTGCGTCAGCGCCCGATCATGTTTTACCTGCGTGATTGCAGTGCCCTGGTGACTGGGGTGTTGATCGGGGTTTCCATTCCGGCCTATTGCCCCTGGTGGTTGGTGGTGAGCGCAAGTTTTATTGCGATTGTGCTGGCAAAGCAACTCTATGGGGGTATGGGTTTTAACCCGTTTAATCCGGCGATGGTTGCCTACGCCCTGCTGCTGGTATCTTTCCCATTGCAGATGACAAGCTGGCCCACGCCCTTGCCATTGCTGCCCGACGGCCAAACGACGCCAAGTATTGTCGCCGCGTTGGATAAAGTGTTTTTCAGCACCCCGATTGATGGCTATACCTCCGCCACAGTGCTGGACATCATGAAGCAAAATTCCGGCCTCACCTTGGCCGATCTCTATCAAAAAGAAGCGGTGTTTAATGGCCGTTGGGCCGGTGCCGGTTGGGAGTGGGTGAA
The DNA here is from genome assembly GCA_021151625.1 of Gammaproteobacteria bacterium. Lineage (GTDB taxonomy): Bacteria > Pseudomonadota > Gammaproteobacteria > Pseudomonadales > Cellvibrionaceae > Cellvibrio. The sequence goes on from JAGKWY010000118.1 coordinate 21,728, forward strand.
TATTGCATTTTTGATTGGCGGTATTTACCTGCTCTACAAAAAAGTCTTTACCTGGCATGCGCCTATTTCAATGCTCGCCGCGCTGACAATTATGGCCGCACTGTTTTATGACAGTGGCAGCTCCAACTCCAGCGGCTCACCGATTTTCCATTTGCTCTCTGGCGCCACTATGCTGGGTGCATTCTTTATTGTGACCGACCCGGTTAGCTCAGCGGTCAGTACGCGCGGCCGTATTGTTTACGGTGCGCTGATTGGTGTGCTGGTGTATGTGATTCGCAGCTGGGGAACCAGCTACCCGGATGGTGTAGCCTTTGCAGTTCTGTTATTGAACTTTACCGCGCCCTTTATTGATTACTACACCACGCCGCGCACTTACGGCCACAAAAAACCGCGCCGTGCTACCGACAGCACACCGCGCGATGGCCATTGATGGGGAAGAACTATGCTCGGTAAATCCATCAGCAAAAACACCTTGATCCTCACTGCGTTTGCCATAGTGACGGCAGGCGCATTGGCGCTAACCAATCTGGGCACACAAGAGCGTATCGCCAGCGCCGAGCGTGCCGCACAGCAGCGCGCGCTCTACGAAATTGTGCCGCTCAGCCAACACGATAATGATTTGCTGACTGATACCATCCCCGTTCCCAAAGATGCATGGGAACCACTGGGTGCAACTGCCGATAGCAAAATCCATCGCGCACGCCACAACGGTGAAATTTCCGCACTGATTATTCCTGCAGTTGCCCACGACGGTTACTCAGGTGATATCAGTATGATTGTGGGTGTGAATCGCGATGGCACTATCGCCGGTGTGCGCATTTTGCTGCACAAAGAAACCCCGGGCCTGGGCGATAAAATCGAATTGAAAAAGCATCAATGGATTTTAGGTTTCAACGGCAAGAGTTTGCAGGTTCCGGTTATTGAAGAGTGGAAAGTGAAAAAAGATGGCGGCACCTTTGATCAATTTGCCGGCGCCACTATTACACCGCGCGCCGTTGTCGGGCAAATCAAACGGGTATTGGAATTTGTTGCTGCCAATCAACAAACACTGTTCAGTGATACACAAACCAACGCGAGCAATTCTTCAGTCAATACTGACAACTCCAACGAGGAGTAAATCATGAGCGATGTGAATTACAAAGAAATTATCGAAAAAGGATTGTGGAGTAACAACGCCGCACTGGTGCAAGTGCTCGGCCTCTGTCCACTGCTGGCCGTGAGTTCGACGGTAGTGAATGCTTTGGGTCTTGGCTTGGCAACCCTGCTGGTATTAACGACGACTAACATCGCCGTTTCGCTTATTCGCAACTACGTCAGCGATGCCGTGCGCTTACCCGCGTTTGTGATGATTATCGCTTCTGCAGTAACCTGCATTGAATTGCTGATGAAGGCCTACACCTACGAGCTCTATCAAATTCTGGGCTTGTTTATTCCACTGATTGTTACCAACTGCGCCGTGCTCGGCCGTGCTGATGCATTTGCCAGCAAGCACAAACTGGTCCCCGCTGCAGTTGATGGCTTTATGATGGGCATGGGCTTTCTGCTGGTACTTGTCTGCGTAGGCGCAGTGCGCGAGTTACTGGGAACCGGCCATATTTTTGCCGATATGCAATTGCTGTTTGGTGAATCCGCGCGCAGCTGGCAACTCAATGTATTCGGTGCAGATTACCCCAATATGATTTTTGCGCTGTTACCACCAGGCGCATTTATCGTGGTAGGTTTTTTAATCGCCATTAAAAATATTGTGGATGAAAAGCGCAAACAACGTGCGGCCACTGCGCAAAAATCCGAAGCCAGCAAAGGTAGCAAGCGCGTCCGCACTACCGGCACAGTTGCCTGATTCAATTCTGTAATGCTAAGGTCACACTCAGGCCTTAGCATTTTTCTGTTGTTAATTCCTTTCCCGATTCGCATCCAACTCGTATAAACATTTTTTGTTTCTGCAGACTCGAGGTTCCCCATGTTCAATATTGAAGAAGCCAAACTCATCGCCTTCTACGACAAGTTCGTTGCGCCCTGGAGCATGAAAATTCTGATTGCGCTGCTGATCTTCCTCATCGGGCAAATGGTGGCAAAAATTGTTGCGCGGGTGCTGGGAAAAGTATTAAGGCACACCAAGCTGGATAAAATTTTGGTGGATTTTATCCAGTCGCTGGTCAATGCCCTGTTATTGGTATTTGTGATTGTCGCAGCGCTGGATCAGTTGGGTGTTAACACCAATTCGGTGATTGCCGTATTGGGTGCAGCGGGTTTGGCAATTGGTTTGGCCCTGCAAGGTTCGCTACAAAATTTCGCCGCCGGTTTTATGTTGTTAATTTTTCGTCCATTTAAAGACGGTGATTTTGTTGATGCAGCCGGCACCTCGGGCATAGTGGAAAAAATTGGTATTTTTTCCACTACCTTACGCACCGGTGACAACAAAGAAGTAATCATCCCCAACGGTTCCATCTACAGCGGCAATATCATCAACTACTCCAAGCGCGCCACTCGCCGTATAGATATGATTTTCAGCATCGGTTATGGCGACGATATCCGCCTCGCACGCGATGTAATCGCTGCCATCATCAAAACCGAGCCGCGTATCTTGTTTGAACCGGAAACCCAAATTGTTGTAGGGGAACTGGGAGCCAGCAGTGTTAACTTCTTTGTACGCCCCTGGGTAAAAACCGATGACTATTGGGATGTCCGTTTTTCCCTGAACGAAAAGATCAAACTGGCCTTTGATGAACACGGCATTACCATCCCCTTTCCGCAAATGGATGTTCACTGGAACAAGCAATCAAATAAACCAACGGTGTAATTCCCGTTATCGCTCAAACGCCATTACCGCTATAAAGTCAGACAAATTCGGCTTTATAGCGGCCGAAACACCCTATCGCCCCTTAGGTTATGCCCCGGATTGAAGCAGCTGCAAAGTCGTCAAAAATTGCCTTGACGATGATTTAACCTGCTCTTAACCTAGGCGCCCTTTTTTCTCCAAGCTCTGGTTGCTGTTATGACCTA
>JAGKWY010000216.1 GCA_021151625.1 Gammaproteobacteria bacterium
TATTTTCCTCGGCAATATGCAAAAAGATGGCACCTACTCAATTGTGCCGCGTATCGCCGGTGGTGAAATTACTCCCGAGAAATTAATTGTGCTGGGTGAAGTGGCGAAAGAGTACAAGCTCTACACCAAAATCACCGGCGGCCAACGTATCGATTTGTTCGGCGCACAATTGCATCAATTGCCAGCGATCTGGAAAAAGCTGGTGGATGCTGGTTTTGAAACTGGTCACGCCTACGGTAAGTCCCTGCGCACCGTGAAATCCTGTGTGGGTTCTACCTGGTGTCGTTACGGCGTGTTGGATTCGGTGGGCATGGCGGTGATTTTGGAAAACCGCTACAAAGGTGTTCGCTCGCCGCACAAAATGAAATTTGCAGTTTCCGGTTGCACCCGCGAATGTGCGGAAGCGCAATCGAAAGATTTTGGTGTAATTGCGACTGAAACCGGTTGGAGTTTGTATGTGTGTGGTAACGGCGGTATGCGTCCACGTCATGCGGATTTGTTTGCGACCGGTCTGGATGATGTCACCCTGATTAAATATATCGACCGCGTAATGATGTTCTACATTCGCACCGCTGATCGTTTGCAACGTACTTCTGTGTGGATGGAAAACATGGAAGGTGGTTTGGATTACCTGAAGAAAGTGGTGATCGATGACAAGCTCGGCCTGTGTGCAGAGCTGGAAGAGCAAATGAATTTCAACATCAGCCAGTACCAGTGCGAGTGGAAAACCACGGTTGAAAATGAAGAGTTACAAAAACGCTTCAAGCACTTTATTAACAGCGAAGCCAAAGATGACAACCTGGCTTACGTGGTGGAGCGCGAACAAATTCGCCCTGCGACTGCACTGGAACGTCAAAACAGCAACATCCAGTTTGTGGAATTGGTTGATTAATTAAACCCTGTTCTTTCCCTTACAAAGGGAAGACCCCACCCTCAGCTTTCGCTTCACAAGAGGAGGCTGAGCGTGACCCCACCCAAGCCCGCCCCTTAACCGGGGAGGGCAATTAAAGTGGAGCGGTTTGGTGGTGGTAGATAATTTTGAAATTTATTCGGTGAAAATTATGAGCGAAAAACCCTGGATCAGCGTGTGCGAATTAAGTGATTTATTGCCTGACACTGGCGTGTGTGCGCTGGTGAATAAACAGCAAGTAGCAATTTTCCGTTCACGTCGTTTGAACGAAGTTTTTGCGGTGTCCAATTACGATCCTATTGGTGAGGCCAATGTCCTGTCGCGTGGAATTATTGGTTCAATAGGTGATGAAGTAGTCGGCTTAATGGGCAGCCTTTGGGTTGCCCTTTTTTTCTGTTTCACACAAATTATTTTAGCCGCGGACAAATAGGCTGATCGGGCTTTGATGTTTTTGTTGATACATGCGTTGATCGGCAACCTGGGTTAACTCGTGTGCATCGCTGCCGTCCTGCGGATAAAATGCGGTGCCTATGCTGCAGCCAATTTGAATCCGCTGGTCGCCTACAAAAAATAAACTGCCGAGTGCTTGCTGAATTTTATCGCTGACAATACTAGCGTGTGCAGTATCGTCAATTTGATGCAGTAAAATCACAAATTCATCGCCGCCAATACGCGCCACTGTGTCGGACGAGCGCACGCAGCTGAGCAAACGCACGGCAACCTGTTTTAATAATTCATCGCCGAAGGCATGGCCGTGGCGATCATTGACCGGTTTGAATTTATCCAGGTCCAGCAGCATGACAGCGAGCACGCGTTGATGGCGTTTGCAATAATTCAAGGCCTGTTGCAAGCGGTCATCAAACAGTGCGCGATTGGGTAAGCCTGTGAGACTGTCGTGTTGCGCCATGATGCGATGCAGTTCTTCGCTTTTGCGCAATGCCTCCAGTGACAGTTTGCGCTCAATGGCAATTTCAGCGAGATAAGCCGATTCATCGATCAATTTGATTTCATCGGCGTCGGGCGCACCTATTCGGTTCTTATAAATCACAAATACGCCAAGTACCTGATTGTTGTAATTGGTAATTGGCTCTGCCCAGCAGGACGCCAGATTGGCTTGCGCAGCAAGCTCCCTAAAGCCGGACCAGTTGGGGTGGGTTTGAATGTCGGTGGTAATGGCGCGCTGCCCGGTTACTGCCGCTTCACCAAACGCGGCGAGCGTGCCGTCAAAGACTAGTCCGTCGATAGCGTCGCAATAAAATCCGGGCAGGCTGGGTGCGGCAGCGAGATGAAAGCATTGGTGTTCATGATCAATTAATAAAATGCTGCAGCGCAATTCGGTGTTGATGTGCTCAATACCCTGAATAAGGCTGGTCATTATTTCATTGAGCGGATCGTCCGCTGCGATTTGTGCAAGTACCAGATTATGGTTGCGCTGTTGCACATCCACGCTGCGCATCAAGCGCACCATGTTATGTAATTTGCGGTTGACGCGATAAATATGCAGCGCTGCCGCCGCTAATAACAGCAGGCCGCTAACAATTCCCAAACCAATATAAACCCAACCGTAATCGGTAGCGGCCATTGCTTGGGTTGGCAGGCTTGCTACTCCTGCCAGAATCAAGGTGGACAGCTTTCGCACCTTATTCACCTATATCCTCATTCCAGAGTTTGGGGTTGTGCGCAATAAAATCGCGCATCAGTTGTTGGCACTCTTCGTTGTTATGAATTTCCAGGGCGACACCGCGGCTGCGCACATAGTCTTCAGGTCCCTGGAAGGTAATGTTTTCGCCTACCACAACCTTGGGGATGCCATACAGCAGGACTGTGCCGCTGCACATATCGCAGGGCGATAAGGTGGAGTAGAGCGTAGCGCGTTGATATTCACGGGCGCTCAATCGCCCGGCATTTTCCAGGCAATCCATTTCGGCGTGTAAGACACAAGAACCTCTCTGTACTCGCTGGTTGTGGCCGCGCCCCACAATGCGGCCATCTATGACCAATACCGAGCCAATCGGAATACCACCTTCGGCCAAGCCTTTCCTGGCTTCTTCAATGGCAGCTTGCAAAAATGGATCCAAAGTCATGAGTAAAGCTCCTTGATAGTTATTCCTGAGTGTAGCGGCTGTTAATCTGCCAGAACGGGTTTTTCAGGAAAACTGTGTGTGATTGGGCTTGCGTCAGCTAGATATGGCATCCCATTTTGCGAACTGGCGTGGTAGAAAACCTGTACCTGCTTGGCATTATTGATTTACTGAGCCCAATTAAGCGCAAAAAATTGTAAAAGGAGCTTGCTTGATGAGGTTTGCTTTAGGCAGACCTTTATCACAGTTCTAAAAATTCATTTTTTATGCAAAAAAAGTTGTGATATCGGTTCAGGTTTTGAACAGGAAAGTCGCCGACAATAGCGCCCATAATAACGACGAATAATTTTTGTTGTGGCAACTGCTAAACCTCACTGGAGACTGTCGGGGCAAACCAGGCAGCCGCCCACTAACGGTGCTAACCGGTTTTTGGGAATGGCCAGGGATAAGTTTTTCGCTTGCCCGTCACTGTGCAAGAC
>JAGKWY010000217.1 GCA_021151625.1 Gammaproteobacteria bacterium
TAAATTCTTATTGATGTAAAAATTATTTTTCTGTGCAGTCTGATTAAAACAGCAAATCCCGCTTTCAATAATTCATCGAAAGCGGGATTGTTTTAGCGCACCGAATTTACTTCAGGTAACGCGCTTCGGTGCTGGCATTTCTGTCCCAGACTTTTTCATCGCTCAGGCTGCGCAGCAATTTAATATATTCGGCGTGAGTCCAGGCGAGTGGCGTGGCCGAATTGGTGCCTTCGCCCAGCGCATAGTGGTAAGCCGAATTATTGCCAACACCATCCCACACTTGTTCGGGCAGCATCATGCCTTCATTGGCAAATAATTCCATGGCTTTTACATAGGTGTTGCGCAATTTTTCCGTGTCGAGGGTGTTATTGGCTTTAGTGAATTGCAATTCATAGTGGCCACGCTCGCCGGTAAAAATGGGCCAAACACGCCCGCGTCCCGAGGAGGAATTATTCGCTTCCATATAACCATAACCGGTTTGCAAGTCTTCGCCGTAACCATCAATGCCGTAGCGGCGCCAGCCGGGGAATTTTCCCTCCACACCGGGGAAAGTAAATTCGTATTTGGTGCGCAATAAATCCGGCAGTTGCTGATTGTCGTATTCCGGCATGGTTTCCAAAATATGCGTATCAGTTGCCGCGCGCACACCATAGCGCACTAACTCTAAAAAGCCGCCATCAATCACTTGCGATTCATCGTTAATCACTTGCGCGTTGCTGGTGCCCAGTGCCGAGTGATCATTCGGATCTTCATTGGCATTAATGCGCAAATAATAATTGCCGTTGCCTTGCTCGCCGGTTAATGAACCGGCGGTGGTATAGGTCAATGCCTCAAGCTGCGCAGAATATTTATCTGCCGCCGCAAAATATTTTTCTGCGTTAACTGCATCGCCTGCTTGAGTCGCTATATCGCCTGCAGATACCAGCCCTGCGATAACGGCGGCGATGGTGGAGGGTGAGTAACCCTTTTGTTCTTCCCAACGCTCTTGCTGCGTATAGGGCGGTTTAATGTCGGTGTCATTCCACATAATTTTTACATGGCCGCCGTTGGCGAGAAAATCAGCGGCGGGTTTTAGCATCTTGTGATACCAAACGGCAATTTCGCTATCGCTGAGTACGCCGTCTTTCCACAAGCGCCAGCCGAGCATAATCGGCATACCGGTTTGGTCGAGCTGCACACCCACCCATTCCGGTTCGCCGTTCACATGAGTTTTCTGCATGAACCAACCAGGTGTGCCTGTGTAGCCGGCAATTTTTTCGCTCGCTTGTACTTGCTGCAAATATTCAAAGGCAATGCGCGGTGATTGAGTGTCGCCCAGGGCTAGCATGGCCATGGCAACCTGATAGAAATCACGCGGCCATACGGCTTTATAACCGGTGGCAAATTTTTCCGCCGGTTTGGTGTCGCCCCAGGGGTTAGATAGTGACGCGATAAAAGCACCGGCATGGGTTTTATCTTCCTGGGCTTTTAACACCATCGCGCTGGTGTACAACAATTTGCCGCCATCAGTTGCAGTGGAAGAAAGTTTTTCCAGTGCTGGCAATGATTGTAAAAAATCTTGCCAGCCAATGGCATCACCATCACCGTTATAGTGGGCAAGCACCTTGTCATAACCTTTTGCTAAAGTTTGCTCCGCAACGGTTTGGCTTTCCTCAGAGTTTTTGCCAAAACCCAGCACCAAATCCCACTGCGCAGTTTCATCTTTTTTCAGTGATTTTAATTGCAAAGTAAAAGCGACATTGCCTTTGCTATCGCCGGTGGATGAATAAAGTTTGCTGAGTGAACCGGTTTGTTTTACTTCGCTAATACCATCGGAAACGCCTTCAAAACCTACACTGCTTTTTACTACTGCAGCGTTGGTTTTCAGGCTCATACTGACCTTGCCTTCACTCGCAGTCCAGGTGTTATTAGTAATGCTGGCTGAGTCATTGCTGCCGGTATTGGCAATGGCCGGGTTTACATAGAGATAAGGCGTAATGCCATCGGCCAGTGCGCGAAATTTCACGCGCATCATCAAGGCTTGTGAATCAGGGTCGGTGAAAATATGTTTTTCAATTTCATAGTTTCCCTCTTTATCTTTATTCACAATTTTGTAAGCGAGTGAAGTAGGGCGGCCCTGTGCATCAGTGTTCAAATAGCTGATGCTGGAGATAGTATCTTTTTTCTCTTCATCGAGAAAATTATCTTCCTGGATAAAAAATTGCAGCTCTTGCAGTTGCGCTTCATGAATCAAGCCGTACATGGTTTCGGTGAGCACGCCCTGGGCAATGGAAAACCAGACTTTGGAAATAGCGCCTGTCGCACCGGCATCACTGTACTTGCTCTGGGTATAGGCTTCATAAGCGGTGCCTATGCCGGTTTTACCGGAGTAAGCCCAGAGCGATGGCTTGCCGGGTGCGCCAGGTGCGGTTGCGTTGTCTGTGGAAGTCGATGGTTTGTCGGAGCAGCCATTGAGTAAAGCGGCGGCGCCAACCATTAATGCCAGAAGCGTTTTT
>JAGKWY010000024.1 GCA_021151625.1 Gammaproteobacteria bacterium
AGCTTGGCAAAAAAATAGAGTTTGTTGCGCGCGATATTAACCAAGGAAAAAGCTCCGTCAGGCGAGGTAATGTTCCAATGCCTGGGAACTCAACTCTTCCGGTTTGTGATGGTGGTAGCCCTGCCCCCATTGCACGCCCAGCGCGTATAACTGCTTGGCGACTTCGGCCGTTTCCACAAATTCGGCAATCACTTCTTTATCGAGTGAGATGGCCATTTCGATAATGGATTTCACCATGGCGTAGTGCGATAAATCCACATCCATATCGCGCACAAAAATACCGTCGATTTTAATTTTATCGAACGCCAGTTGATGCAGGTAAGCATAAGACGCAAAGCCGCTGCCAAAGTCATCCAGGGCAAAGTGACAACCGAAATCGCGCAGCGTTTGCATAAATTGCCGCGCTGAATCGATATTTACAATGGCCTGGGTTTCGGTAATTTCAAAACAGAATTTGTGCGCGGGTACCTGGTGCTGTTGGAAGCTGTTAATAATAAATTGCGCCAATTGGGTTTCGCGGATGGAAATGGCCGACAGGTTGATGGACACCATATCGATTTTTTCCAGCAAATGCGGATGCTGGGCAAATAAATCCAGCACATGGTTGATCATCCACTTGTCCAATTCCGGAATTAAATGCAAGCGCTCGGCCGGACCGATAAATTCTCCCGGGGAAACCATCCGCCGCGACTGCGGGTCCCAAAGTCGGAGTAATACCTCCAGGCGATAAGCAGACGCATATTTTTGTCCGCTGTCGGGAAAATATTCCAGCAATTGAAAATAGGCGCGAAACAGTTGGTTCTGCAGCGCATCCACCAGGCGTGAGGCCCAGTTGATATTGTCTTTGTGTAAATTGCTGCGCGTGGTTGCATCTTCCAGGCTGAAGACTGCACCGCGCGCATCGCGCTTGGCCACAAAAATGACTTCATCGGCTGCCAGCATTACCTGGTCGTAACTGACCATAGCGCGGTTGAGCGGCAAGGCGGCGATGGAGGCAGCCAATTTGAATTGGCGGTCTTCCCATTGGAAATTAAATTGCTCCAGATGCTTGAGAATTGTCTGCGCCAAATCCATGCCTTTATCGTGCTCGGCGCCCTGGGTAACTACCACAAAGCGATCGCCCCCCAAACGCGCAAAAAAATCTTCGCGCGTTAACAGGCCGGCAACGCTATCAGCAAACTGGCGCAGCAGCTCATCGCCAGCGATACAGCCGCAGCTTTCGTTAATCAAACGGAAACGGTCTATATCGATCAGCAAAAAGGTTGCGCTCAGGTTTTCCAGTTGGATACGCGCCAGCAATTCGGACACATGGGCTTCAAGGGCGTTGCGGTTGTGCAGGCGGGTAACAAAATCGTGGGTGGCGAGGTAGTTGAGGCGGTCTTGCATGTAGCGCCGCTCGTTAATTTCCTCGCGCAGCTGACGGTTGGCGATGGTGAGTTCAGCAGTGCGCTCGCGCACCTTTGATTCCAGTTCGCGGTTGAAGGATTTCAACTCCGCCAGCATCGATTGGCGCTCCAACTGGTGCCGCACCCGTGCACGCACCTCGTCACCATTAATCGGTTTGGTAATGTAGTCGGCACCGCCCACGCGAAAACCCTGGCTGATATCGTCAGCGCGCGCAGTGACAAAAATGATGGGAATTTCGGTGGTGGCTAAATCGGCCTTCAGGCGGGTACAGACTTCAAAGCCGTTCATGTCCGGCATCATCACATCGAGTAGAACCAGATCCGGTAGGCGACGGCCAGCCAGCTCCAGTGCGCGTTCACCAGAGGTGGCAACCAGCAGTTCGCAATCCAGATCTTCAAGAATTCCGCTGAGGACATCCAGATTTTCGGGAGTATCATCCACCAGCAGGATACGCGGCACACTCGACATAACAAAAACATCCCTCGCTATCGTTGTCATCGGAATATAGCAGAAGGCAAAGGAAATTGGCTTATTTCCTAAACCAAATCGCCAGTAATCCAATCGCAATTAACGCAATAGTCGCGGGTGATAAATCGGTAAATAGCCAATCGCGCAATACCGCTGAGCCCTGGGTGTCGCGGTAGAGGAAATAGGCGGCGCTGCCGAAGGCGACCAGTGCAATCAGTTTGCGGCGGCCGTGGTGGTGTTTGTGGGCTTTGCGTTCAGTCAGTTCGCGCGTGAGCAGATCCAGGCGCTGGGACATTTGCGGCAATTGTTGCAGGCTGTTGAACACCAGGTCGGGAACCTGGGGAAATTTTTCCATCCAGTCGGGCGCGGTGCGTTTGAGTTCGCGCCAGAGGTTTTTGGGGTGGAAGCGGTTTTTCAGCCAGCGCTCTAAATAGGGGTGCGCGGTGGCCCAGAGATCCAGATCCGGATACAACTGGCGGCCCAGGCCTTCAATATTGAGCAGGGTTTTTTGCAGCAACACCAACTGCGGTTGCACTTCCATTTCAAAGCGACGCGCAGTGCGGAACAAGCTCAGCAATACGTTGGCGAAGGAAATTTCTTTCAAGGGTTTTTCAAAGATGGGCTCGCACACAGTGCGAATCGCCGCTTCTAACTCTTCCACTCGCACATAGCCTGGCACCCAACCACTTTTCACATGCAATTCTGCAACCTGGCGATAATCGCGACGGAACATGGCGAGCAAATTGCGCGCTAGATAATATTGGTCTTCGCGCGTGAGTGAACCGACGATGGCCATATCCACCGCAATATATTGCGGCAGCTGTGGATTCTGTGTGGACACAAAAATATTGCCCGGGTGCATATCGGCGTGAAAGAAATTGTGATCGAACACCTGGGTGAAAAATATCTCCACGCCGCGCTCGGCCAGTTTTTTCAAATTGGTATTTTGCGCATTGAGCGCGGGCATATCGGTAACCGGAATGCCGTAGATGCGCTCCATCACCAGCACATTATGGCGAGTGTAATCCCAGTAAACTTCGGGCACATACAGCAGTGGTGAATTTAAAAAGTTGCGGCGCAATTGCGAACCGTTGGCGGCTTCGCGCTGTAAATCCAGCTCGTCAAAAATGGTGGTTCGATAATCCTCTACAATTTCCACCGGGTGCAAGCGTTTGCCATCAAGGGTGTTGTTTTCCACCCAGCGTGCGACACGCAATAAGAGTTCTATATCTTGTGCAATTACTTTTTCAATGCCGGGGCGAATTACTTTGATGACGACATCGCGGCCATCTTTGAGAGTGGCGGTGTGTACTTGTGCAACGGATGCAGAGGCGAGCGGCGCAGAATCGTAGCTGGCAAAAACATCAGTTACATTAGCGCCGAGCGATTGCTCCACAATGCGCTGGAATTCGTCGTTGGAAAAAGGCGCAACATTGTCTTGCAGGTGATTGAGTTCGCTGACTATATCGTCGGGCACCAGATCCGGACGGGTAGAAAGCAGCTGGCCGAATTTTACAAAAATGGGGCCCAAGTCTTCGCAGGCACGGCGCAAACGTTCACCGCGGGAGAGCTTGGGTTGTGGATATAACTTAAAGAGAAGTAACAGCACCCGCGCCGCGAAAGGAATATTCGCTGGCAGTAATTGATCCAGACGATAACGGGCAAATACACGCAGGATTGTTAATAAGCGAAGAAAGACCATTGCAAACTCAATTCTCGTTTTTTGTGTAGGTTGGGGCGGGGCGCGTAGCCTGAGCGCAGCGAACCCCAACATTACTTAATCGCACAACACGATGAATTCCTTTCATGAAGACGAATTGGATTAGGTTTTTTTAGCGATTTATCGGCGTTACTTTGTTGGGCATCATTCCTCAGGCTACGCGCCCTGCCCCAACCTACGTTTCTCCGCAAGTAGTTTTTCTACCCGCGCGGCAGCGCGATCTACCGCCAAACGCAATTCATCAACTTGCTGATAGAAATCATCCAGCTCGGGTTTGGATACCAGTGCCTGATATTCTTCGGTGAGAAATTCTTTGGTCAGGCGTGTTGCTGTTTGCGCGCGATCTTTGGTCCAGTCAAATTTTGCGCGAATAACTTGCGCTGCCTGGTGGCCGATAATATCGCCGGTAAATTGGCTGAGCATATCTTCCCAGTCGATATCCAGATTTTTCAGCAGTTGTTGCACATCGGCCAGCAGCGTCAAATCGCCCATGGCGGTTACGCCGGAATATTTCAGGTTGTGAATTTCGGTGGTGGATAATTGCACCAGCGCCATCAGCGAGCCACTCAGCTGCGTATCCACCTCGCCATCCCAGTTCGCCATTAACTGGATATCCTCATCGAGCGGCATCACAAATAACTTTACTGCGACGGGCGCAGTGATATTGAGCGCGAGGATTTTGCCCGACAGGCGCGCGAGTTGCAGGCGCGTGGCCGGGTCATAGCGCAGCGCGGTGTTGATAATTTTTTCCGCGCTGGCGAGGGCTGCAGTGATCAGCATGGGCAGTATTTCCCGGATGGATTAGGGCTTGATGCCTTTGTGCAGTGCAACAATGCCGCCGGTCATATTGTGGAATTCGGTGCGCACAAAACCGGCGTTATCCATCATGTCTTTCAGGGTTTGCTGATCCGGGTGCATGCGAATGGATTCAGCCAGGTAGCGATAGCTTTCGGAATCGTTAGTGACCAGCTTGCCCATAAACGGCAGCACTTTAAATGAGTAAGTATCGTAAACCTTGCTGAGCAGATCGCTCTGTGGTTTGGAGAATTCCAGCACCAGCAAACGGCCGCCGGGCTTTAACACGCGCAGCATGGAGCGCAGGGCCAAATCCTTATCGGTCACATTGCGCAGGCCAAAGGCGATGGTGATGCAATCGAAAGTGTTATCGGGAAATGGCAGGAATTGCGCATCGCACTGGGCGAAACCGATATTGCCAGCAATGCCGCGATCAATCAGGCGGTCACGGCCTACGCCCAGCATCGAGGCGTTGATATCCGCGAGTATCACTTGCCCGGTAGCGCCCACGCGCTTGGCAAACTGGTAGCTCAGGTCGCCGGTACCGCCGGCGATATCCAGCACCTTATGGCCGGCGCGCACGCCCGAGGCCTCAATAGTGAAGCGCTTCCACAGGCGATGAATGCCACCGGACATCAAATCGTTCATCAGGTCATATTTGGCGGCGACTGAATGGAATACTTCGGCCACGCGCTCGGCTTTTTCTTCGACGGGAACTTGCTGAAAGCCAAAGTGGGTTGTTTTTTTATCGTTCATAGGGGCTACCAAATAGGGGCTACCAAAAAGGGCTATCAACGCTGGGCAAGCGATGGGTGGAGCTGAGGCTCGCTGGATGTGGGCGGCATTGTACAATGCCTGCCTGTTTCTCACACCCGAAAAATCCCGCCAGATGCGGCGTGTTTCACAGGAGTTACTTGTGCGTACTGTGCTTGTCCTTGTTGGTTTATTGCTCGCAACCGCCCCGACGCTGGCGGATGGACTGAAACCCTTTGCTACCGATGGTTGTTCACTGTGGATTGATGGCCCGCCGGGTAACTCCAATCTGTGGCGGCACTGCTGTGTCGCCCACGATTTGGCTTATTGGGTTGGCGGTACCCGCACGCAGCGCAAGCAGGCCGACCAGGTTTTGAAGCAGTGTATCAAGGATGCACAACAGCCGTTAATTGCTGATCCCACATACGCCGGAGTGCGTCTGGGAGGTGGCCCTTATTGGCCGTCAACTTATCGCTGGGGCTATGGTTGGGACTTTTTTAGTGGCAGCAGGCTTAGTGGTAGTTGGCTGCGCGGCTATCAAACCCCGAGTGCGACAGAGCAGGTGCAAATCGATCAACTATTGCCCGCGGCATTACTGCTGGTACAAGAGGATGCGCGTTTGCATCCGGCAGCCTCGTCGAGTTCAGTTAGTCACAGCAGTGCAGCCAATAGTGTGAGGTTTTAAGCGGTATCAGATGCCAATTATTGGTTGGCGCCAGACAACACGGAGGCGCGTGCATTAGCGCACAAATAGGATTTGTTCAGCGTGCTTGAATAGTCGTGTTTCGGGCTATCTGTGGTCCGATTCCCTACTAACCTGTCGGGGTTACCCCCCAAGGAAGCGGCTATGCATATTTTCCAGTATTGGATTAAGCGTTTTCTGGTTATTGCGTCAATGGTTATTTCTTTGCCAGCATCTGCCTATTTGCAATTCACTTACACGAGTCCTGAGCTGCCGCTAACAGCGGCCTATATCGAGGGCTATCCCTGGGATATTTCCGATATTGGTTTGATGCCAGTCGGTTTCAGTATCTCTTTCAAAACCCCTGAGCAAGATTTATCGCGCAAACCGATTACGCATTTTTTTATGGACGATTTTACGTTTTCGTTTAGATCCGAGCACGATTTGCTCTATTACCCCTTGCGCCTCAGCCCTGCGTCTTATGGAAGAGTCAGCCTTAATCGCGAGGGGGAAATCCTCGGCTGGAATTTAATGATAGCGATTACCGAGCTGATCACTCCAGATACCAATATGTGGTTTCATCGCAATGTTAACCATCGTGTTGACATCGTATCCCAAGGCGGTACCGGCTTGTGCAATTGCGATGTGTTTACCAATAAATTCCACCCGACTACCTGGCATGGGCAATGGATACAGTTAGTGCTGCTCCAATTTGATTACTCGAATACCAATAATGTTGATAGCTGGACGATAGAAAAAATCGCGGTCCCGGAGCCGCGGACGATGGCTTTTTTGCTGATTGGATTGTTGGGCTTGCTCTGGTGCCGTCGCGTGCGACAGGGCTCCAGCGTTGGGCAATAAACAGTAATTATCCCAAGGAGGTTTGCTATGAAATACCTGCAAGCATTATTTATCTCTCTTGTAATCGCCTGTAGTAGTTATACGCCCTCGGTGATGGCATATGTCGAGTTTATGGTTCCATCTGCACTTAAATGGCAGTCGACGATCGAACGCGAATCCGGGTTTGAGACCTTTGGGCTCTACATGGACCCGAGTGTGACCTTCGGTTATTTTTTACCTGAGTTAAATATCAACCCGGATCAGCCGCTCGCGGAACCGCTTACTATCCTGTTTGGTGATCCGGTGTGGGCCATTTTCGATGATGGAGCCAATACCTATTATCCACAGGTGGCCAACGGAACGGGGTATGTGACCTATGATTTGGACTGGACGGTAAAGGAGTGGTTTTTGACGGTGGATCTGGCCATTTCCGAGGTGTGGTATGGAACCTTTACCGGGTCTGGACAGTTGGCGCATCCCGATAGTGCCCAGCTTGTCATGCACTATGACGACTTTCGGTCGCGTCCTTTTTTTGAGCCGATAGATATCAGCGGTTATTACGCTGGTATTGCCGACTCAATCTGGATAATGGACTACGGCATTACTGTGCCGGAATCTGGCCCCTTGATCCTCTTGCTGCTTGGGTTACTGCCCTTGGCGATTCGACGTACTTTTTTTAATCGACTGCACTGATCGCACTTCATTGAGCTGGCTCCGGGGCATTATTTCCCGGTAAGCAGGCACGAAAATATGTTTGAACGCCACTAACTAGATTACAATCGCGCTCCCGGTAACCCGGGAGCAATTTTTTTGAAACAGCGTTTGGTTATCTTGGTCTACCCTTCAGGTACGCCAGCCAGGCGATTCACACCACCCAGAGGCGGTCACGTCGGCAAGTGTTAACTCCAGCCAACTTTTTAATGGAGACCCCATGAAATTTCGTTTTCCCATTGTCATCATCGATGAAGACTTCCGTTCCGAGAACACCTCGGGCTCCGGTATTCGCGCACTGGCCGATGCCATAGAGCAAGAGAACTGGGAGGTGCTGGGTGTTACCAGCTACGGTGATTTGTCGCAGTTTGCGCAGCAACAATCGCGCGCTTCTGCATTTATCCTGTCGATCGATGACGAAGAATTTGGTACCGGTTCGCAAGAAGAGACCGACCACGCCCTGAAAGCCCTGCGTGCGTTTGTGGAAGAGATTCGCTACAAGAACGCCGACATCCCGATTTATCTCTACGGTGAAACGCGCACCTCGCGCCATATTCCCAACGATATCCTGCGCGAGCTGCACGGCTTCATTCATATGTTTGAAGACACCCCCGAATTCGTAGCGCGCCATATTATTCGCGAAGCCAAATCCTATCTGGATGGCTTGGCACCACCATTCTTCCGCGCCCTGGTGCACTACGCGCAAGACGGTTCCTATTCCTGGCACTGCCCCGGTCATTCCGGCGGCGTAGCCTTTTTGAAATCGCCGATTGGCCAGATGTTTCACCAGTTCTTCGGCGAGCGTATGTTGCGCGCCGACGTGTGTAACGCGGTGGAAGAGTTGGGCCAGTTGCTCGATCACACCGGACCTATTGCTGCCTCCGAGCGCAATGCCGCGCGTATTTTTAACGCGGATCACTGCTACTTTGTAACCAACGGTACTTCCACTTCCAACAAAATGGTGTGGCACTCAACCGTTGCGCCGGGCGATATAGTTGTTGTTGACCGCAACTGCCATAAATCAATTCTGCACTCAATTATTATGTGCGGTGCGATTCCGGTATTCCTGATGCCGACGCGCAACAACCTCGGTATCATCGGCCCGATTCCGCTGGAAGAATTCACCCCGGAAAGCATCGAGCGCAAAATCCAGGCGAACCCGTTTGCGCGTGAAGCGAAAAACAAAAAGCCGCGCATCCTCACCATCACTCAATCGACCTACGATGGTGTGCTCTACAACGTAGAGACGCTGAAAAATATGCTCGACGGCAAAATTGATACGCTGCATTTCGATGAAGCCTGGTTGCCGCACGCGACTTTCCATGAGTTTTACCGAGACATGCACGCGATTGGCAAAGATCGCCCGCGCGCCAAAGAGTCGATGATTTTCTCCACCCAATCCACGCACAAATTACTCGCCGGTTTATCGCAGGCATCGCAAGTATTGGTGCGTGAATCGGAAAAAGTAAAACTGGATCAGGATGCGTTTAACGAAGCTTACTTGATGCACACTTCCACCTCGCCGCAATACTCGATCATTGCATCATGCGATATCGCTGCGGCCATGATGGAAGCGCCCGGCGGTCATGCGTTGGTAGAAGAATCGATTTTGGAAGCGCTCGATTTCCGCCGTGCCATGAAAAAAGTGGATGAGGAATGGGGTCAGGATTGGTGGTTCCAGGTATGGGGCCCGGATGAATTTGCCGCTGATGGTGTTGGTGATCGCGAAGACTGGGTATTGCGCAGCGATGACAACTGGCACGGCTTCGGCAAACTCGCGCCTAACTTCAACATGCTCGACCCGATCAAAGCCACCATCGTTAACCCCGGCTTGTCGGTCAATGGTCAATTTGCCGAAACCGGTATTCCGGCTTCTATCGTGACCAAATACCTGGCCGAGAACGGCGTAATCATCGAGAAGTGCGGCCTCTATTCGTTCTTCATTATGTTCACCATCGGCATCACCAAAGGCCGCTGGAATACCTTGGTAGCAGCGCTGCAACAATTCAAAGATGACTACGACAAGAACCAGCCGATGTGGCGCATTATGCCGGAGTTTGCGCAAGCGAATCCGCGTTACGAGCGTATGGGCCTGCGCGATCTTTGCCAGCAGATCCACGATTTCTACAAGGCTTACGATGTTGCGCGTTTGACCACCGAAATGTATCTCTCCGATATGCAACCGGCGATGAAACCTTCCGATGCGTTTGCGAAAATGGCGCACCGCGAAATCGAACGCGTGCCTATCGACCAGCTCGAAGGCCGCATCACCTCGATTTTGTTAACGCCTTATCCGCCGGGAATTCCGCTGTTAATTCCAGGTGAGCGTTTTAACAAAACCATCGTGGACTATTTGAAATTCGCACGCGATTTCAACGAGAAATTCCCCGGCTTCGAAACCGATGTTCATGGCCTGGTGAAACGCGAAGTGGATGGCAAAAAAGACTACTACGTCGACTGCGTAAAACAATAAAGCTGCAAGCTTTATTGGTATTGAATGGCGAATGTGTGAAAACGCATTCGCCATTTTTTATTAGCACACCGAAAGGTGGCAAGGTGCTATCACGCACAGATTAGAGGAATGCTCGATGATAATTGCGAGAAAAAAACTATTGGCGATTTGTGGTCGCGATGCTGTGAAGGTTGCCGCCGATTCATCTGGGGGGAAACAAGCATTGGCAAGCAATCAGGGATGCGCTGAAATGACCGATCAAGCCATCTACCTGATACCCCCCTGTGGTATGTAGCAAAGACTATCGAGCACAACTGGTCTCGCAATGTGCTGTTAATGCATCGAAGCCTGATCACACCACTTTTACGTGTGTTCTGGTGTTGCCAGGATGCAGGTTCACATGTGTCGATGCGTACGAAACGAGTTTCATCAACAAGAATCCCTTGTGATGCTGGAGTACTCATTGTCGTTTAAATTTTTATACTGCTGATGAATAAATGTTTAATAAAAAATAAAATCATAATAGGCGGTAAATAAATTATTACCTAGATGTGTTACACAGCCATTAACTTGCAGTTTTCAAAAAATTGAATAAGTTCACATTGATAATATTGGCGCCCTGTTCGTCTCTGATTTGTTGACCGCAATTTCAAAATGCCATAGCCTCTGTTGCAACAGTCATGATGGCTGTTGTTATGTTGTATAACCTTAACTAAGGAGTAAATGTTTATGAAAGAACTCGTTATTCAACCTTTGGATGTTCAAATAGATGAAGCTGGTTGTCTGGAGGTCGCTCGTCTTGGGCCGCGAGACGTTACCAAAATTGTTACCGCTGTAATCAAGGCCGTTAGCGATATTATGAGTTAGTTTTTTCGCTTCGGTTATTAGATTATGATAGATATCAAGGATAGATAATTAGTTTTACTATCCTTGATTCGGGTTTCTTTTAATCAAGGAGTAGAGAGAATTGGATTCAAATAGCTCCACTAAAACTCTTCTGGAAATATTTGATATTGACGTATCAAAAAAATTGTATAAAAGCCCCGTTGAGTCGTTTTGGCAATGCAGAAGTGATTTCGAATTGCTTCTAAATTCAGATGCCATAGTCAATGAATTAAATAACTCAATTCGCCCGCAGATTGATAATCCAAGCTATATTTCGCAAAAAGCCCACATAAATAATTTTTTCTTGCTCGATAGTCAATATTACGATTTAAGTATTTCCTGGTATTTGGAAAATCAAACGAGCACGTTTCAGAATGGCAACTACATATCCAGCCCAACAGGTTTATGTACCATGGGTAAGCATGGAATGATCGCTGCTATCGGGAAGAAATCTGTTGTCTATGATTTATATGAAATGCCGGAAGTGAATATAGAAATATTTGAGCCTGGGTTGAAATTAAAAAAAATTGATACTTTGGAGTTAAAGCCCGGTCAGGTGTTTGAAGTAAATGGGCTCAAGCATGTGCTTGGTATACATGAAACCTTCGGTCAATGTTTATTGCGATTTTACTCGGCTCCGGTATCTTCAATAATCTGGTCTTTCGATAAGGAAACGTTGAAATCGTGGGGAGCTAGTGCAACGGTATTAAAGCAAACCCAGATAAAGGTTTTGATAAATATCCTGAAAAGATTAAATTATCAAGAGTCTGCCGCTAATATTTTGCAGTACTGCGAGCATGAAAGTCATGAAGTTCGTTGGGAGGCAATTATAGCGCTGGGTATTTTGGCTCCGGAAATGGCAATGCAACAACTGGAAAAGGCAATTCTTGACGTTCATCCTCATGTATCCTCAGCTGCAAAAAAAGCACTTCAGGAAATTAATGGCAATATTTAGAAGGAGTTTCTATGGCCCTCACTTTTAATCATCCAACCGAAGAAAGCATTGAGCTTGCTGATTTCCTTAGTTTCCTGCGTGAATATATTGATTATAGGGATTTTGAAAGTGTTTGCAGTTCGTCTGAGATGCTCAAAAAGCTATCTAATAACAAAGTATTTATTCCTAAGATATTGAATTCTCAGTTATTGAATATGTTGGGAGATGACTTTACATTCTATACCAACCAGTCAGCGGTGCTTGCTTCTGAGGGGCGGTTTGCTGTCCGGCTGAATACTTGGCCAGTTCTATCTGCGGATTCTAGGCGAGCTAAAATTCAAGCTCAACAATATTCCTACTATGATGCGCACGATCATAATTTTGCATTTGTCACTGTGGGATATTATGGGCCGGGATACATGACAAAGATTTATGAATATGACAGGAGCAAAGTGAAGGGTTATATTGGCGAGCCTGTCAATTTGCAATTCCTCGAAGAAACTACATTGCCTGCGGGTAAAGTGATGGCATATCGACCATTTGCGGATATCCATTCACAATTTTCTCCAATCGATTTTTCAATGTCATTGAATGTGTTGGTTTCTGATCCATTATCGTCATTAACAGAGCAATATTATTTCGATCTTGATCATCAAACAATAAGTGGATATGTTGAGTCGCTGTCAGCTAGACGAGTTTCCGTTATTGAAGCACTTGGCATCGTAGGTGATGATGAATCGGTAGGGTTGCTGTTGGATTTAGGCAAGAAACATCAATGCGTTAGAACCCGGGTGGCAGCACTGCAAACTGCCTTATTGTTAAAGCCATCCATGTCTGAATGTATTGTTAGCATCGCACATACTGATGACAATGGCAGGGTGCGCCTTGCACTCGAGAATTCTGTTCTTCTGGGGGGCTTATGATAAGCGCTTTCAGTGTTGATAATGTTTCTAAAAACTTTTCTATAAGTTATGGAGAGATGGGCGCTGTTAAAAATATTTCCTTTGATGTTAGTCCTGGGTCGATACTCGCATTAACCGGACCTAATGGAGCTGGAAAGAGTACATTAATTAAAATGTGCTTGGGTCTCATAACTCCAGATTCGGGTTCCATTTATGCAAATGGTAAGGATATTAGAAGTAATCTTGACTATTTGAGAATGGTAGGTTCTATGCTGGATGGAAATAGAAACATATTTTGGCGCCTCTCGGCTATGGAAAATATAGAGTACTTCGCCCAATTAAAGGGAATGAGGGCAAAAGATGCTCGGGTTAAAGGTATCAGTTTATTAGAAAAGTTTTCTATTAAAGAGAAAATGTCAGAAGTTGTCAGCAATTTATCCAAGGGGACTCAGCAAAAAATCTCTATCATTTGCGCATTGATTCATAACCCTTCCCTCATATTTTTTGACGAACCGACAAATGGATTAGATATTTCTTCATGTGAAATGTTTATGGATGTAGTGAGAGAATACGCAAGGAACGGATCTTCTATTGTAATTGTGAGTCATCAGCTTGACTTTGTTCATAAAATTTCTTCCGATTGCATCAATATTGACGGTGGCCAGATTTCCTATCGAGGCAATATTCTAGATTATTTAAAAACAAAGGATGCCTTTTATGAGATCGAGCTTGAGAAAATTATTTCCGATGAGGATGCGAAAATTATTAGTTCCAAAATATTCGGGTCTATAGTGTCGGGAAAAGTTGTGGTCTGCGAGGCGAGCAACACTAATCTGGAATCATTATTGAGTATGTTGCAAGATAATGTTGTGATTAAAGTTGGTAAGGTTGGTTTTGACAACTGTGTATTTTCGCAAATGGAAAATGTCACGAAAAAGGAATAGATAATGATTGATTCGAATTTAATTAATATTATTAAGGCAGAAAACAAGAGAATTTTTTCTATAAAAATGCGCTATAAGGTGGAGGCCTTTGGGGGTGTTTTTATTGCTCTAGTTACCTTTTTTTTGCTGCTTCAAGGGTTGTCCTTAACTACTAATGCTGATATGGGATTGGGTGATACCAAGGAAGGTTTATATCTTGGCTTCTTATGTTGGTTAATTTTAGTGGGAGGCATATCCCAGATTGTGGATGATATTGAAGACAATGCCAAGTTGGGAACATTGGAGTCTCTTTTTCTAAGCGTCCACAGTCCGGTAAGAATATTGTACGTGAGGTCAATTGTTTCGCTTTTGTGGGGGATTCCGTTAATTTTGATTTTTGGGATTGTAGGTCATTATGTTATAAACAGTGAGCTAACGTTTAGTTCGCGCGTTATTTTTCCTCTTGTTGCTTTGGATCTAACGGCGACAGGATTTAGTTTCTTTCTGGGGGGGCTCGCACTGATTTATAAGAGAGTGCAGCCAGTTGTTGTTTTATGTCAATTGATGGCTATTGCTTCGTTGTTTCCATACAACTATGGTTCATTTGAGCAAGAACTTATTTTATTTGCACCAGTTTTACCTGTTATGCAGAGTATTCGGGACATTATTTTAAAGGCCGAATTGCTAAATGTCCTCCATCTTTATTTGCTGATTGTGAATGGTTTTGTGTATTTAATGGCAGGTGTATACTTTTTTCGATGGGCTATTAGTTCATCAAAAAAAAGTGGAGGATTGAGTCAGCATTAACAGCACACATAATACTTCGCGCTTTAATCAATGCGAGAAAGTTAGAGAGTGTACTGAACGTATTATTGTGAAACCTATTTCAATATGATTAGGGGATAAAGGTGTTTGCAAAAAGGAATATATACAAGATATGCGGTATTTTAATTCTATGTGGCTCATTCTTTTGCATATGGGGGTATGGTGACGCAGGAGAAAAGAAAGAGGCTGCCCATAAGCCTGAATTTCATACTCAAGCAGTTACGCGTGGAAAAGTTGAGGAATATGTATCAGGGATTGGTACGTTGAATCCTCATGAGGTCGTATTAGTCGGCTCCCGGCTTTCTGGAACGGTTCAAAAAATTCATACTGATTTTAATCGCACGGTGAGTGCTGGTCAATTATTGTTAGAGTTGGACCCCGCAATTTATAGGGCTGAGTTGAAGCGTGCAAAAGCAAATCTAGCGGTAGCGGGTGCTTCGTTGGATATTGCTAAATCTAATTATAATCGAAAAGAGAAATTGTTTTATAAAAAATTCATATCTAGCTCAGAGTATGAAGAAGAAAAACAGAAAAGAGTCTCTGCTGACGCTCAATATGAACTTGCATTAGCCGATGTGGATAAAGCACAAACTGATATTGATAATACGCTAATTCGATCTCCTATCGATGGAGTCATACTCAAGCGTGAAGTTGAACAGGGGCAAACCATAGCTTCAGTATTTCAAACACCCATTCTCTTTCATATTGCGCAGGATTTCAAATCAATGCGATTAGATGCGGAAGTTTCCGAGATGGATATAGCGAAAGTGCGTGAAGGAATGGAGGCATATTTTTTAGTTGAAGCATATGATTCCCGGCAGTTTAAAGGTGTTGTGAAACAACTACGGCTTCAGCCGAACTCTAACAATGGAGTCGTCACTTATAATGTTATTATTGATGTCGATAACCCAGAGAGATTGCTGTTGCCTGGAATGACTGCGAATGTGAGAATACTAACAGGAAAAGTTAATAACGTATTGCGCATCCCAACAAAGGCGATTTATTTTGTTCCTGTCGAAGAGTCCGCTGCTAATTTTCTGCAAGAGCCCGAGGTAGATGTTTCTGACAATGAAGATGTCTCCGAGATTAAAAACTCTAAAAATATTCATAAAGTGTTTCGCTTGGATAAAGATGGGGGATTACTTCCTGTAAAAGTTATTGCTGGAGTGTCAAATAGACACTACACCCAGATTTTGGAGTCTGACTTGAAGGAAAATGATTTGTTGGTGGTCCAACAAATACAGGAGAAAAACTGATGCATACTCCGTATGTTGAGCTTAAAGGCATATCAAAGAGTTACCACCAAGATGGATCAAATCAGATTGCTTTAAAAGATATCAATGTGAAAATTGATAAAGGTGATTACATTTCTATTGTTGGTCGATCAGGGTCGGGAAAGTCAACGTTGCTGAATATACTAGGACTTCTGGATAAACCAAGCGCAGGTCATTACTTATTGCTCGGTAATTCAATCGATAATCTCTCAGCGAACGAGATTGCCGATCTTCGCAAATCAGTAATTGGATTCGTATTTCAGAGCTTTAATTTACTTAAAAATTTTAGCATTCTTGAAAATGTTGCGCTTCCTGCAATATATGCAGGACTGTCTCGATCTGAGGCTGCCAAGCGTGCCTTGGATGTTTTGTCGTTGGTTAATATGCAAGATTTTAGCAAGAGGTATCCTGCGCAGTTATCAGGTGGGCAGCAACAGCGTTGTGCAATTGCGCGCGCTTTGATTAATAGGCCATCGTTGTTGTTGGCTGATGAGCCAACAGGGAATCTGGATTCGGAAAATGCCGACAGTATTGTCGAGTTATTAGAGGCGTTGAATACTCAAGAAGGAGTCACTCTTGTAATGGTCACTCATGAATTGCAACTTGCCTCAAGATCCAGAAAAAAAATAGTTGTGCAGGATGGTGTTGCGCATTCACATTAGGTTGGACGTCTAATCATGAGTTTAAGTCATTTATTTTTTGAGGCCTTTATTTCATTAAAATCCAATAGGATGCGATCCTTGCTTTCAACGTTGGGAATTATCATTGGCGTGGTCTCATTTTCTCTCATGCTTGCTTTGGCGGCTAGTATTCAAAGTTATGTAAATAAAGAGCTTTCGCTTTTAGGAAAAAATCTTTTACTGGTAAACGTCGATCCTGATTTTGATGGTAGCCAAATAACGAATGGCAGCTTCATTCCTACATTTACCGAATCAGATGTTGAATTAATTACTGGGCTTGGCTCGGTAATAGGTGCAGCTCCTGTTGTTCAAACTACCTCAACTGTTGTTAATAGAGGAAAAAGTATAAAAGGATCCGTTATCGGATCTGACACTGTGATGCCTTTGATACGAAATTGGTCCTTGCAGTATGGAGAATTCTTTTTTAATGATGATGTTAAGAAGGCTTCCAGAGTGGTTGTTATAGGGAAAAAAATTGCTGAATCGCTATTTCCATTCCAAAGCCCTCTTTACAAAACGATTCGTGTGAATAATGTAAGTTTTGAAGTTATAGGTGTGCTTAAGAATCAGGGACGATCTTTCGACGGTACTGATATTGATAGTGCCATCTATATGCCATATACAGCGGTCTCTAAATATCTGTTGCAGTCGCAATCTGCTGATGAAATACATTATGCAGTAGTGCAGGTCAAAAGCGATCAATATGTCGATTCCATAAAGAATCAGATATATGATCTACTCAATAAAAAACACGGTATGAGTGTTTTCGATAACAGTTTTTTTTTGATAACAGACTTGGCTGGAATTTCGAAAGGAGCAAGCTCGATCACAGCGGCGCTAGCATTTACTTTAGGTGTCATCAGTGTTATTGCACTTGGTGTAGGTGGAATAGGCATAATGAACATTATGCTGGTTGCTGTTATCGAACGGACGAAAGAGATAGGTATAAGATTGGCGCTGGGTGCAAAACCTAACCAAATCAAAATACAGTTTCTATTTGAGTCGATAGTTATATGCACCCTCGGAGGAATCATCGGAATTCTTATTTCGTTTTTCATCACGCTATTAGTTAGCTATTCAACCCCCTATTCTATTTCGCTTAGTATTCACGGAATTGTGTATTCACTTGGTTTTTCATGTTTAATTGGCATTTTTTTTGGATACTTGCCTGCTCAACGAGCCTCTCAACTTCAGCCTGCTGAAAATTTGCGTAGTTAGAGGTGACCTTTCCCCCAAAACCTAAACCATGCCGCCGTATTTTTATTTCCAGTTGTAGTAAGTCGCGTTGCTAATACCGTGCTTGCGGCAGACAGTCTCTACCTTCATTCCCGCATCAACGTCTTTAAGGGTGCTGAATATCTGGCTTTCGGTGAATCGTGATTTTTTCATAGTAGTTTTCTGAGGTTATATCCTCAGAAAACTCCAGTTATGTCTGTCTCAGGATAGGAGAGGCGGACACAATATCCCAAGTACGGTTTTTATGTTGCATAACCCGTTGCGGTGAGATGTACTAGTCATCCATAAAAAGCGAGCCTATCACCTGTATAGCAGTGAAGGATTGCCGGTACACACGAAGAAACGAAAGTGAATCCAGCGACCAAGCTAACCAATGGTCGTGCTAACGCGGGTGAATGAGCGATGGTCAATGGATTTTTTGTATGATCAATTAGCTAATGGTCTCCGCTGCCGGTCATGTTTTCAATCAGTGGTCATCGGGCAGCACGCTTTCTAAATCAGCTTATTGAGACACGCGGGAGGCTTACCCGAATTGTTTTCGATAACGGCACTAAGTTTACCAGCAAAGTGATGTTTTTCTGGTATAAGGAATCGAGAGTCGGGTTGGGGTTATCCAGCCAGGTAAGCCTGCCCAAAAATGCATTTGTTGAAAGTTTTAATGGCAAATTCCGGAATTAATGTTTGATCTACAGTTCCGGACGATTGAGGAAGCGCGTTATGAAATTGATTTGTAGCGAAATCACTACAACAGCGAGAGGCCGCTAGTTCGTTAAATTACTTTTCACCAGTAGCGTTCGCGAAGCTGGCGGCCTAGTATTGAAATCTCATCCTTGAAGTAGTACTGAGATGAGGGAAAGGTCACCGGCTTTAGATTAAAAGCGAGCACGACAATCTGACGATTGGGCTGTTATTGTGCAAAAGCAAAAACAAGATCGTTGCCGAATAAACATTAGGTGACAAGACCCAGCCGATGGGAATTGCCGAGTTGAATCCCTGCCTACTACCTACAACCAGCCTGCCCAGCATTGAGCAGATTGAGAGCGAACTGGGTGGTATCGATCCATGAATAAAAGTGCCTGCGATCTGCCGGCACTTTGAAACGCATGGCGACAACGAGATTCACTACAGCCACCCATGGCTGAAACTATGTCAAACCAAATCACAATCAAACAGGGATAAACTATGCGTGTTCAATGGGTTTCATGGTGTGTAACGGCAATGGTGAGTTTGTTGCTGGTTGCCTGCGATAAATCAACGCCAACCTCACAGCCAGAACAAGCGGCCGAGGTTGCCGAGGCGGCGCAGGTAGCGCCGGATTGGGAGGCGCATATTGCCGAGTACCCCAAAGGCTGGATTGCCACTGAAGCGCCCATGTATATTCGCTTTACTCACCCGGTGATTTCTGCCGAGCAAGTGAATACCGCGTTTGATTCCAAACTGATTGCGCTGGATAACAAAATTCCGGTCAATCTCACGTTTACCTCCACCACTGATTTACGTATCCAGCCAGCGGAGAAGTTGCCGAGCGATATACCGATTCGTTTAAGCCTGAGCGCAAAAGGTTTGCAGGGCATTGAGCAGTCGCTTGATGATTTTGCGTTTGAGGTGCGTACCATCAAACAGGATTTTGATTTGAAGGTGAACAGCCTGAGTGTGATGGCAGGCAATGAAGAGCAAATGCAATTAAGCGGCAGCATTATTACGGCAGATAGCGCCGAGTTGGATACCGTAAAAAAAGTGCTCTCCCTGCGCGTGAATGACACTATGGCGGATGCTGTCTGGACACAAGAGACGGATAAAAAGACGCACAACTTTTTGCTGACCGGTATTAACCGCACCGACACCACTGACAATATTCACCTGGAGTGGGACGGCGCTCCCCTTGGCTCTGCTGACAAAGGCGCACGCGATCTGGAAATTCCCGCGCTAAAAGTATTTCAAGTGACCGGTGTGCAAGTAATTCGCGAACCCAACGCCGCGATTGAAATTCAATTTTCCGATGAATTGGATACTAATCAAAATATCAGCGGCTTAATTAGTCTGGGCGGTAAACCGGTTAGTGCAATTATCGATGGGAGTGTGATTCGCCATACGCTGGAGCAGACCGCTAGCGGTGAACTGGATTTGCTCGTCAACGCCGCTGTTAGCAGCAATAAACAAAAAACACTGGCCAATGACTACCAACAAAAACTGGTACTGCAATTGGTAAAGCCCCTGGTGCGTTTTGTAGGCAAAACCAGCATCCTTCCTCCTGCTAGCCAAATTTCCGTGCCCTTTGAAGCGGCGGGTGTGGATTCCGTACAAGTTGTGGCATTCAAGGTGTTTGCCAATAATATTGGCCAGTATTTGCAGAACTACCAATTAACCTCTGCCTACCCATCGACAGATACCGGCCGCTATTTGTGGCGCAAAACCTATCGCCTGCCAGAAATTCCACGCGCAGGTGCGCAGCGTTTTAATCTGGATCTCACCGAATTAATGGCGCAGCACCCGGACGGTCTAATTCGTTTGGAATTGCGTATTGATCGCAGCAATTCAATTTACACCTGTGATTCAGCACGCCCGAACGATCCGGTGAGCAAAATGCCGGAGAATAGTGACGGTGAAAATTATTACGAACGCGAAGAAGAACCAGCCTGGTATCAGCAATATTACCAATCGCAAGGCTATTACAATTACAGCGAGCGCAATAATCCCTGCGACGATACCTATTATTACTATGGCGATGAAATTTCATCGGCGCGCAATTTTATTGTGTCCAATATTGGTTTGATGGCCAAGCGGGCGGATGGCAATCAAGTGCATGTGATCAGCACCGAATTAAATTCCGCCAAGCCATTAAGCGGAACGGAAATTACTGCCTACAACTACCAGCGCCAACCTATAGGCACAGGTGCTACCGACAGCTACGGTATGTTGCAATTAACAACCGACGGCGTACCTTTTTATCTGGAAGCCAAAAACGGCAAGCAGCTGGGCTATTTGCGTTTGCGTAACAGTGAAGCTTTGCCCACCAACCAATTTGATGTGAGTGGTGAACATATCAAAGGCGGTTTAAAAGGTTTCCTTTACGGTGAGCGCGATGTATGGCGCCCGGGCGATGATATTTTCCTCACCTTTATCCTGGAAGATAAAACCCAGCAGTTGCCACCCAATCATCCGGTAGTCGTGGATTTATTTGATCCGAGTGGAAAAAAAGTTGCCAGTCAAACCAGTGTGCAACCGGTTAATGATTTTTATACCTTTACGTTAAAAACCGAAGAGACAGCCCCCACCGGAAACTATCGCGCGGTAGTGCACGTGGGTAATCGCTATTTTGACCAGATTTTAAAAATTGAAATGGTGGTGCCCAATCGCTTGAAGGTGGATTTAACCCTCGCCGAAAATCCGCTGCGCATGTCCAGTATGCCGAGCAAGGTTTCACTGTTTGCACAATGGTTGCAGGGTGCTACCGCCAAGAATTTAAAAACCGATTCTGAATTGCGCTTGTTTACGCGCAAATCGGTATTCGCCGGTTTTGAGCAATTTAATTTCGATGACCCGGTGCGCACTTTTGCGGGTAGCACGCAAAAAGTATTTGATGGCAAGGTGGACGAAACCGGTCACGCCGAGTTCCCTGTTGAGGTCAGCTTGTCATCGCCACCTCCAGGAAAACTCACTGCGTCTTTCACCACGCGTGTATTTGAAGAGAGCGGCAATTTCAGCACTATTTTGCGCCCTTACGAATTGCTGCCGTTTGATCACTGGGTGGGTTTAAATATTCCCAAAGGCAGCGGCTATATGGATGCCATTGGTCGCGATGAAGATCACCCGGTATTAATTCAAACCCTCGGTGAAGATGGCAAAGCCGAAGCCAATCGCAGCGTTGAAATTAATGTGTATGAAATTGGCTGGCGCTGGTGGTGGGATGAAGAGGCAGAAAACCTCGCCGAATATTTTAATAACTCTACCCATACGGCAGTTCATACCGAAACTCAGGTGAGCGACGAAAACGGCCGCATCAATTGGCAGTTGGAAAAAAATAAATACGACTGGGGTCGTCATATTATTCGCGTGTGCGATATTGACTCCGGCGATGCGGGGCACTGCTCTGGTGAGGTTGTATACCTCGGTTGGAGTTACGATTCATCTGCATCCAGCGATTCCGCTACGCAAATGATGTTGTCCACTGATAAAGAAAAATATGCAGTAGGTGATACAGCAAAAGTAAAACTGCCCAAAGCGCGTGAAGGGCGTGTGTTGCTCAGCATTGAAAATGGTACTGGTGTGTTGGAGACCCGTTGGTTGGATTTGCAAGCCGGTCAAAGCGAAATTGATATTCCCATCACCCCGGCTATGGCACCGAACGTGTACGCGCATGTCGCCCTGCTTTTGCCTCATCAGGAGCGCGTCGCTGAAGCGCCTATGCGCCTGTACGGCATAGTGCCGCTGTTGGTGGAAAATCCACAGACACGTTTGCAACCGACCCTGGATGTTGCAGAAAAAGTACGCCCTGAAACTGAATTCACGATTAAAGTCGGCGAGCAAAGTAAGCGTGCGATGACATACTCATTGGCGATGGTCGATGAAGGGCTGCTTGGATTAACTAATTTCCACGTACCCGATGCACACGGCTATTTTTACCAGCGTGAAGCGCTGGGTGTGCGCACCTGGGATTTATTTGACCAGGTGGTTGGTGCCTACGGCGCATCGCTGGAGCGAGTACTCGCCGTGGGTGGCTCCGACGCCGCGCTCGAAGCTGAACGCAAACGCCGCGAGCGCCGCTTCCCGCCGGTCGTGCAATTCCTCGGTGCTTTTGAATTAAAAGCCGGTGAGGTGCGCGAACATAAAATTAAATTGCCACCCTACATGGGTTCGGTACGCATCATGCTGGTTGCCGGTGATACGGCGAACGATGCCAAAAAAGAAGATGCAATTACCGCGTATGGCAACATTGAAAAAACAGTCACTGTTACCCAGCCGGTCACACTGTTTGCTACTTTGCCGCGCGTGCTTGGCCCAGGTGAATCAGTGAATTTACCGGTTAACGTTTTCGTCAGCGAAGCCAATATCAATAAGGTGGAAATTTCAGTAGAAGCTAATGAAATTTTTACTGTGGAAAAAGGCACCGCCGAATTGCAGTTCAGCGAACCGGGCGATGCGATTGCGAGTTTAAAACTCAAAGTAAATGATCGTATTGGCAAAGGTCACGTCAAAGTCACGGCGCGTTCGGGTAATGAAATTGCCGTGCAGGAAATTTATATAGATTCGCGCGCAGCCAATCCGCCCGCGACTGTGTGGGAGTCCAAACTACTGCAGCCAGGTGAAACCTGGCAATCACCATTAAAAGCCAACGGTATGATAGGTACTAACATCGCATCGCTGGAAGTCAGCAGCCTGCCGTCATTAAATCTGGATGAGCGCCTGGAATATTTAATTGGCTATCCGCACGGTTGTATCGAGCAAACAACGTCTGCGGTATTCCCGCAATTGCGTTTGGCAAAATTGGTAAATTTAACCGATGCGCAAAAACGCGAAATCGATAACAACATTAAAGCGGGCATAAAACGCCTTGGCAGTTTCCAACATGCAAGCGGTGGTTTCTCGTATTGGCCCGGCGATGGCTACGTGAATGAATGGGCATCAAGTTATGCAGGGCATTTCTTACTGGAAGCCAAGCGCGCCGGTTACTCAGTGCCGAAAAATTTATTGGATAACTGGGTGAAATACCAAAGCAGTGCCGCGCGCAATCCGCAAATCGATGGCAATTATTATGATGAAATGGTGCTCGCCTATCGTCTCTACACATTGGCATTAGCAGATAAAGCCGAGCTGGCCGCAATGAACCGTTTGCGCGAAACCTTTAAAACCAATCTCAATTCAGCGCAGGCAGATTACCGTATGCCCGCGCGCTGGCTGTTGGCGATGAGCTATCAACATGTTGGTTTAAAAGATGCCGCGCAAGATGTACTCGGCCCGCTCTCAAATGCAGTGCCAAGCTATAAAGATGCTGGCTACACCTACGGCTCGGATATGCGCGATCGCGGTTTGTTGCTGGCTACTTTGGTGACTGTTAATGCGGATAAAGATCTCACCTGGCAAGTGGCAGAGCAGGTGGCAAAAGATTTATCCAGCGGCAGTTGGTACTCCACCCAAAGTATCGCCTGGGCCTTGTTAGCCATGAGTGAATTTGCCGCTGCTAATACCAGTGCGAATGGAATTAAATTCGCGGTGCAACAACCGGGTGAAACCAACTGGGTTACCCAGGGCAGCAATAACGCTTTCTACAAAATGGCGATTAATGATCCGCAAGTGAGTGTGCGCAATGATCACGATGTGCCTATCCGCGTATTGGTCAGCAATCGCGGTATTCCTGCAAACCTGCAGGAAGAGCCGAGCCACGATGGATTAAATATGTCGGTGAATTTTTTAACGCTGGATAACAAGTCGCTCAGTGTTGAACAATTACCACAAGGGCAGGATTTTGTTGCAGAAGTGACTATCTCTGGCGAGTTCGATAAATTGCTCACCAGCAATATCGAAAATATTGCGCTCACCGCCGTAGTACCTAGTGGCTGGCAAATCCGCAACGAACGCCTCGAAGGTGCACAAATGCCCAAAGGCATAGACTACATGGATATCCGCGATGACCGCGTGCTCGCCTATTACTCCTTGTGGCGCGACTACTATTGGTACTACCGCTACCAGGAGCGCAACCAAACCAGTATCACCCTGCGCATAATCTTAAACGCGAGCTACGCCGGTAAATTCTACTTACCCGGTTGGCACACCAGTGCCATGTACAACGAAAAAATTTATGCGAAGACTAAAGGCTATTGGGTTGAGGTTGTGGCCAAGTAAAAATTGTTAAGGCTCTCCGTAACATGGGGAGCCTTTTAATTGAAGGTATGCATATATCTATGAAAAGAATTGGACAGGAATTGGTAGAAAAATGGAAAGAATTGCTTGCTAAAAAATTGGGTCGTTCGATTGATGAAATTGAACGGCGTGGCTTATCTGCAACCGATTTTTCATTATCTCAAGAAGTAGTCTTAACGATTCCCGGCGAGCTTGACTGTCGATTCAAACACGCCTTCTGTGTGGTCGATGAGGAAGAAAGGCGCGTTGCGGTGTTTACTGAGCACTCCGGCTATCACGAATTTTATCTGGCTGGCATGAAAGTTTCTGAAGTTTCAATCAGTGAGTACTGGGATTCGGATTATAAAGCGTGAGCTGCAATAGGGGATATTTATGAAATTCTTTATTTTGTTGTTGGCACTTACTTTTTCGAATGTTTCTATTGCGGAAAAGCTTAGTGATTCCACAAAAGCTGAAATAGAGCATTTATTTACGCATCTTGAAAAATCCGGCTGTGAATTTAATCGCAATGGTTCATGGTATACGGCCAGTGAAGCTGCTGCCCATTTGAAGAAAAAATATGACTATCTGGTTAAGAAGGATATGATTACTGATGCTGAATCTTTTATTGATAAGGCGGCAAGTGAAAGTAGTATTTCTGGTAAGCCCTATCAGGTTAAATGCGATGGAAAGCCTATAGTAAATAGCAAGGAATGGTTTTCTGAAGAACTTTTGAGTTTTAGAAAACAGGGCTAATAATTAGGCTTGTTAATTAATTTGTGCCGGGTATTAGTTCTTCAGTCTACGCATCCTCGCCAACCTGCAAAGTGTTTTGTAGGTTGGCGGTGAGCTTGCGAACCCCAACATCGCGATTGTTTATTTATCTCGCAAAAATTCCTTCATTGCAGGCGTTGCTACGCCGTTAAAATCAAATAGCGCCTGATTTTCCCAGCTATTTCCCGAGGCAGAATCTGCCGGGTTCCAGCCGTTGCCGGGTACTGCAGTCCAGGTGGCGTCCCAGTAAAAAACGCCCAGGCCGCGATGGTTGGGAACGGCGCGTACAATCGACAGCACATCGCGCAAATTCGCGGCTTGGCCTTCTGGTGTGGCGGGGTAACCCGCAACTAATTGTTCGGCAGAGCCAATGGTGTTGGGGTGAAAATCCTGGTAGTCCAGCGTGAATGGATAAGCGGTTTCTGCCACCAAAACTTCTTTACCGTAGCGGGCAGAAATATCATTTAAATTGGTTTGCAAATCACCCAGTGAGCCATGCCAGTAACCGTAATAGGATGCGGCGATCACATCGAACTTCACACCCTGCGCAATAATATTATCGAACCACCAACGGAAAGTATCGTTCTTGCCACCTTCGGCCAAATGTAAAACTACTTTGGTTTTGGGTGAACAAATTTTTACCGCGTTGTAACCGGCTTTTAAAAAGCGCGCGAGATTTTCCCAGCTGGGCGGATTCCAGGTGTGCGCGTAGGGCCAGAGCATACCGGAATTTAATTCATTGCCGATCTGGATCATATCTGGCGATGCGCCCGATTCATGCACGGCGGCGCAAGCGGCGAGTGTGTGCATAAATACAGCGGCTTCCAGTTGATCGATAGAATAATTCATCCAGCTCGCTGGAATACTTTGATGGCCCGGGTCAGCCCAGGTATCGGAGTAATGCAAATCCACCAGCACTTTTAAATTTTCGCGTTTGGCCCGCTTGGCCATTTCACGCAATTCATGCAGATCGTGATAACTGTCGGCGGGGTTTACCCACACGCGTAAGCGCACATGCGTGGTGCCCTGATCTTTAAGAATTTTTAAAGCAGATTTTGGTTTTTGATTGCTAGTGGAATTTTTTGGTGACGGATAATACAAGCCACCAAGGTCAGTAGATTTTTTTAAACTGGACACATCAGCGCCGCGTATAGGCACGCGCACTTCACCGGTAGTTAAACTGATTTCATCAAAGTTGGTCCATTCATTGGCGCTGGCATCTGTGTGCAAACCAATTTTGCACTCGCCTTTGGCAGAGGCCTGGGCCGTTACTGCAACCTGTACCCATTGGCCCGGCCAGGCCGCTGGCAGATCAACGCGCTCAATCTGTTTGCCGCAATCCAGTGTCAGATAGGCTTGCGTGGTGCCTGTGCTGCGCCGCCCCCATGCCCTGAGTGTGTAAGCGCCTTTTGCCAATCCGCTGATAGTTTGTGTGGTGGTGACGGAATAATCTGCACTGGCCCAGTGGGATAATCGGTAAGACTCGGCCGATGATTGCCCGCCCCATTCGAGGAAATCAGCATCGCTATTACCTATGCTAGTCCAGCCGAGTGGCGCGGCAACCGCAGCACCATCGGCCTCAAAGCCGGCATTGTTAATGGTAATTGTCTGCGGGGTTTCACTGGCGAGCGCATTGATCGAGCAAACCGTTGCTAATAAAGCGGCTGTGTATTGCGAAGCGCGAAATATCATGATCCTTAATCCTGTGTAGAAAGTGGGAGTTAGGCAAGTTCCGCTGCCTGCGCACTGACTGTGCAATTGCCGAAAATCTGTTTTTATAAAAGTACGGCACAGTATCACCAAGATAAATACTGATTTCCGTTAGCCAGTCATAAAATCCGGTACTTTTAATAAGTGCGTTTAGCTCCACAACCGCTAAACCGTATCCCGGCCCAACTATCATTTGTACGCTCATAACAAATCCTTTGATAAGGAAATTTTCTGTCATTTATATCGCTAGCAAACTGATGATGTACGGTGAAGTCTTCTAATGGCTGGTAATTCAAATGTGTGTTATAAGAACAGATCAAAAAAGCTAGTGGAAAATTCCCGGAATTTTTCTGCGTAAAAGCGTTCCGTAGGGCATTATAAATTTAGTAAAGCTGCTGTTAATCACAACATTAGGTATGGAACTATCATGGAAAGAACCAATTTAATATTCTCTATTATCAATACCTGTATTCTTGTCATTGGTGGAATCCTGGGTTATTTCCTGGTGACCAAGACTCAATTGGAAGAGTCCAAAAGTAACATTTCATTAGCGTCCTCTGAAGCTGCTGTAAACTACGCTGAGTTAGGAATATTGGTTTCGGAAAAAATACGTGCTGATATAAAGGCCGAGTTTGCTCCTATAGACGAGGCGTTAAAAATAGCAAAAACTAATGGGGAGATTATTCTAAATTTATCTCAAACAAGAATTAACGAAATAAATCAGGAAATTGATGAGCTGGAATTGGAATTGCAAAAGGCTAATATTGAAATTGAAAAATTGTCAAAAAGAACTGCTGTGACACTTGATGTATCGTCCCTGATTAATGATATTCAGCCCGCTATTATTATTACCTGTAAAGGTAGTAATCCTCCACAAATAGAAGTTGATTGTAAATTTGAAAATGTAGGTGGGCATAAAGTACAGTTGTCACCCCCTGAAATCAGGGTGCATCAAACACACCCAAATAGGCTTATTGATAGCAAAAATTTTAAATTCAGTGGATTGGATAGCAATACCATTGTAAGCGGTACAAAAGGAAGCAACAAATTTTATATCACAGATGTGAATAATATGTTGTCAAAAGGTTTTGTGATTGAAATACGGTGGTTCGTTTCACTGCATTCTTCAGTTAAAAATGCAGTCAATCCACTTTTGGATGGTGTAATTGATCAATCATTAATTGATGGGCTTACTAGTATGAATCAAACCTTCCAGTTGTTCTATTGAATCAAATAAAAACTCTACACAGAGTGTTTGAGTACTCTTTTTTGGTTGCATACCGGGCACTGCGATGCAGTGCCCTTAATTTTATGTTAGGTGTCTTTCCCTTTCATAGTGGAATAATCATAGTTGGTTTGCCTCGCCCCTGTTGAAAACTTGTCCCATTTCCGCTACACCCTTTTCGCAAATCATCTCGATAACACTACAGCCTATTGTTACGTGATTGCTGCAAATCTTTCTAATTCTTTGTTTTGCATGGAAAAATTCTACTTGGCCCGGTTGCTGCTCTAGAGGAGACATCAAGTATTAATTTCGGGTAGTAGCAGCGTGGATATTATTCGCCGTCAGAACAAAAGCCAGATTAACCCCCTGTGGATTGTCGCCGGGTTATTGCTGTGTGGCCTTGCGGGTTATTTTATTTACAGTCTGCAAAATACCTCTGATTATCAGGTTGCGCGCGACACGCTGCGGTTGGCCAGTGTTAATCAGGGCGGTTTTGATATTGTGGTGCGCGCGCCCGGCGCTTTGGTGCCGACGCAAGTGCGCTGGTTGGCAGCGGGTGCCAATGGCCGTGTGGAGCAGGTGTTGGTGAAGCCGGGGGCGCAGGTGAAGGCGGGCGATTTAATTGCGGAGTTGAGCAATACCGAATTGGAACAGGTGTACGAAGAATTGCAGTGGGATCTGGAGGCCATGCAGGCGCAAACCAGTGCGGAGATAAAAGATTTGGAGTCAGCGCTGCTGGATCAACGCGCAATTGAGCTGGAAGCAAAAAGTTTATTTCAAAGTTCCGAGTTAACTTTGAATGCACAAATTTATTTGCGCGAACGCAATCAGGGTTCGGTTTCCAAAATTGAATATGAATCCAGCCAGATGCAAACGGCGCAGCGTAAAGAGCGTTGGCAAATTGAGCAAGCCCGTACCAAAAGCGTACAGGAAAATGTGGCGGTACAAATTGTGGCAAAAAAAGCGCGCCTGAAAAAACTGGAAAAACAAATTGAGCGGGCCGGGCAACAAGTCGAACAACTGCAAGTGCGCGCCACTATGGATAGCGTGGTGCAAGAGGTGGCCATTGAGCCGGGCCAACAACTCGGCCCTGGGGCAAACATTGCAAAACTCGTGCAGCAAGATCAGTTAATCGCGCGCATGTTGGTGCCGGAAATTCAAATCCAGCAAGTTGCCATGGGGCAAAAGGTGAGTGTGGATACACGCAATAATCGCATTGCCGGTGTGGTTGTGCGTATTTCGCCCTCGGTAGTAAACGGCACCGTGGAAGTGGATGTGGAATTCACTGAGCCAATGCCCGCCGATGCGCGGCCGGATTTAACCATTGATGGTGAAATTATGGTGGCCGCGCTCAGCAAC
Source organism: Gammaproteobacteria bacterium (assembly GCA_021151625.1). Taxonomy (GTDB): domain Bacteria; phylum Pseudomonadota; class Gammaproteobacteria; order Pseudomonadales; family Cellvibrionaceae; genus Cellvibrio. Next base: position 29,393 of record JAGKWY010000024.1, read on the forward strand.
ACCTTATTTGTTGAGCGCCCGGCTTACTCGCAAAATTTCCGTAGCATGCGCGTATTTAAATTATCGGCAGACGGTAATTTTGCCGATAAAGTGCCGGTGGAGTTTGGACGCGGCTCGGCGAGCAAAATTGAAATTGTCAGCGGGCTTAACCCCAGCGATCAAATTATTGTCTCTGATCAAACAGAGCTGGACAGCTATTCGCGTTTACATTTAACCAATTAAATAATCGGTAACAATTCCTGTTTATTAAATGCCTGTTTATTAAATGCCAGAGGAGGCCAATGCCATGAGTAAAACACTGATCAAGATGGATGCGATTAAAAAAATATTTATTACCGACGATATGGAAACTCATGCATTGAGCAATATCAATTTAACCATTGCCCAGGGCGAGTATGTTTCGATTACTGGTCCCTCCGGTTGTGGAAAATCAACGCTGCTATCGGTGATGGGTTTGCTGGATAGTTCATCATCCGGTCGTTACCTGTTATCCGATGTGTTGGTCAGCGACCTGAATAGCAAAGAGCGCAGCCAGATTCGCAATCGCGAAATCGGTTTTATTTTTCAATCGTTCAATTTAATTAGCGATATGACGGTACGCGAAAATGTGGAATTGCCGCTGACTTATCGCAATGACCTGAGCAGGCAGCAACGCGCGGACATGGTGGATTCGGCGTTGACCGCCGTGGGTATGCAGCATCGCGTTAACCACTACCCGGCACAGTTATCCGGTGGACAGCAACAGCGCGTTGCCATTGCGCGCGCGATTGCTGGAAAGCCCTCGCTGCTATTAGCTGACGAACCTACCGGTAACCTGGATTCAAAAAATGCGGCAGATGTGATGGCGCTGCTCGATGAACTCCATGCAAAAGGCGCTACCATTTGCATTGTGACGCATGACCCGCGCTCCGCGCATCGCGCGCATCGCATTGTGCAAATGATGGATGGCCAGGTAGTGAGCGATATTTCCAGCGATACAACGGTAAATAATCACACGCAAAAAAATTACGCGGCTGCAGCGGGTGCCGAAACTAATAGCCAACTGGCAGGTGCGCTATGAACCTGTTACTCGATATTAAATATACGCTGCGTATATTGTTAAAAACACCCGGCTTTAGCGCATTGACAGTGGCGGTGATGACACTGGGGTTGGGTGTTTCTATTTTTATGTTGTCGGTGGCCAATGCGATTGTATTTCGCCCGCTGGACTTTAACGACGGCGAGCGGCTGATGTTTATTAATCGCCTGGTCGACAACCGCGTACAGCAAACCCTGTTGCACGATTACCAAAAAATAAAAACAGAAAGTCAGAGCTTTGAATTACTTGCGGCCTTTGGTTCTGAAACTGCGGTCTTGTCCGACGGCGTGAAATCCATTCGCTATCAGGGGATTTATGCAGGCAGCGGATTTTTTGAGTACACCGATGTTGCTCCCGTGCTGGGGCGAGTGCTTGCTGACAATGATCAGATTATTGGCAACCCGCAAGTGGTAGTCATTGGCTACGACCTTTGGCAAAACTATTTTGGGGGCGATGAAAATATTATTGGCAAAACCGTGCAAATCAATCGCACGCAGGTAGAGGTGATCGGGGTTATGCCCCAAGGCTATTTATTTCCATTTAATAACCAGATTTGGTTGCCCCTGCGCAAAGATGCCAATCAATATCTGTTAAAAGATTCCCCCTTGATACGGCTACTGGCTAAAACCAAACCGGGGGTTTCGGCCGCAGAAGCAGAGCTGGAATTAAAAAGTATTTATGCCAATAGCAGTGACTTGCGTATTAGCCCGCAACAAAATATCAGTGCGCGTATTGATCTTTATAAGCGTGAACTCAGGCGCGATAACATCAAGCTATTTTATTTGATGCTGAGTGCCGGATTTTTTGTGCTGGCGCTTAGCTGTATTAATGTTGGTAATTTATTGTTAGCGCGCGCCAATATGCGCGCAAAAGAAATTGCCATTCGCATGGCGCTGGGTGCTCCGCGTGCCCGTTTGATTGCGCAAATGCTGTGGGAGAGCCTGTTTATTTGCAGTGCCGGTGGTTTATTGGCAATTCTGTTTGCTGGCTGGGGGCTGGATGCAACCACGCAATTTTTTATGAGCCGCACCACGGATGGGTTTCCCTTTTTTGCAATAATGTCGCTCAGGGGGGATGATATCGCCAATGCTATTCTGGTTATCGCCGTCACCGCGCTGGTCACTGGTTTTATCCCGGCATGGAAAGCTTCGAGTGGGAATTTTAATGCGGTGTTAAAAGATGCGGCAAAAACATCCCTGGGAAAAACTACCGGTTTAATCAGCAAAATTCTGGTGATGATTGAAATTGCCTTATCCTGCACCTTGATGATTGTTGCCGGCATTATTTCTATATTGATTTATCACGCGGTTGCGCAGGGCTATGGCATTAATATTGATAATTTTTTAACCGCGCGCGTGAATCCGCCAGCCAGCGTTTATCCGCAGGGGCCAGCGCAAACAGGCTACTATGATCGCTTGTTAATGGATGCGAGCAATATTCCCGGTGTAGAAAAAGCCACGCTGATATCGCACGTACCCACGGAATTTTTGCCGCCCAGTGGCTTTCAGCCGGAAGGCCAGGAATTTCCCAATTTTGCATTTCCGCAAGCGCATTTGGTGCAGGTGTATCCCAATACCTTTGATACGCTCGCAATTCCTTTGCGGGAAGGGCGCTTGCTGGATCAACGCGATAATGAAAATTCACCCAGGGTAGTGGTGGTGTCGGATGAGTTGGCCAATAAACTCTGGCCGGGTGAATCGCCGTTGGGCAAACGTATTCGCCGCATGAGCAGCACACAAGCCATGCCCGATCCCTGGATGACTGTGGTAGGTGTAGTACCGCAATTATTGCAGGGCAGCTTGTTTGGTTCAGAGCAAGCGCCGACCTTGTATGTGCCCTTTGCACAAATGCCGCGCGATGCCATGGCGATAGTATTAAAGACTCGCTCCGATCCCAATCAGTTTCAGCAGCCATTGGCAAAAGTGTTACACAATATTGATCCCAATTTACCTATGTACCGTTTTGCTACCCTGACCGCGCAAGCGGATAATAATCGCACCATGCTGGAATTGGTCGAGCGTATTTTTTTAGCCTTTGCGGTGTGCGCGTTAGCGATGGCAGTGACCGGAATTTACGGCGTAATGGCCAATCATATTGAACAGCGCACCCAGGAGTTGGGTATTCGTCGCGCACTGGGTTCACCGGATACGCGCATTGTATTGCTGTTTAGTCGGCAGAGTGCCTGGCAATTAATACTGGGGTTTGTGTTGGGTGTTCCCCTCGCCTATTTTATGAGCCAGGGTTTTATTAATACCATTGGTGCGGAAAACCAGCTGCATCTGCTAGCCTATGTACTGGTGCCGGTGATTATTAGCGCAGCAGTGTTTATTGCAACCTTAATACCCTTGCGGCGTATTTTGCGTATGGAACCGGCGCTGGCACTAAGATATGAATGATCTGCCTGAATAAATAATTACTGCGGATTAAACGATTGAGTCGGATTAATGAATGGCAAATATTTTAATTGTTGATGATGACGATGCGATTCTGGCCGCGCTGAAAATTGTATTGAAGCGCGACCAGCATCAGGTGGTATTGGCAAAAAGTCCTGCCGCCGCTGTGGCGGCGTTGAAGCAAACGGCGATTGATTTGGTATTGCTGGATATGAATTTTACCCACGATACTACCTCGGGCAGCGAGGGCCTGGATTTAATTGGTCAGTGCAAATTATTAAATCCTGATATTCCCCTGGTGGTGATGAGCGGCTGGGGTTCGATTGAGCTTGCAGTAAAATCGTTACAGCTGGGCGCAAGCGATTTTATTGAAAAGCCCTGGGATAACGAACGCCTGCTGCAGATTATTCGCACCCAGGCGAGCATTCGTGCGCAACAGCGAGTGCAAGCGGCATTGCTGACCGAAAATAAATTATTGAGCCAACAAATCTCTGCACAAAAAATCCAACGCATTACTACTCGCTCGCCCGCCATGCAATCTGTACTGGATACTATTCAGCGCGTAGCGGCGAGCGATTTAAATATTTATTTGTCTGGCGAAAATGGCACCGGCAAAAGTATGCTCGCGCATTATATTCATCAGCTGTCTGCGCGTAAGGACGAGCGATTAGTGGCCATTAATATGGGCGCGGTGGCAGAATCCCTGTTTGAAAGCGAAATGTTTGGCCATGTAAAAGGCGCGTTTACCGATGCGCGCGACACGCGTATCGGCCGCTTTGAATTGGCTGATAAGGGCACCTTATTTTTAGATGAAATTGGCAATATTCCGCTCAGTCAGCAGGCAAAATTATTGCGCGTGCTAGAGGAGCGACAGTTTGAGCGACTGGGTTCATCGCAAACCATTACTGCCGATGTGCGTCTTATTTCAGCGAGCAATGCCAATATTCCCGCGATGGTTGCCGATAGCAGTTTTCGCCAGGATCTGTTGTATCGTTTAAACACGGTGGAAATTCGTGTGCCTGCCTTGCGTGAGCGCCGCGAAGATATCGATGATTTATGCCGGCAATTTTTGGAAGCTGCCTGTGTGCGTCATCGCCGTCCGTTGCCGGAACTCACCGCAGAAGCGCGGCAGCGACTAAACACTTACGACTGGCCGGGGAATATTCGCGAATTGCAACATGTGCTGGAGCGCAGCCTGATACTTTGTGAAGACGGTAAAATTAATACCGAGGTATTAATGCTGGATAGCGGAGATGCTGCTGACGATAGCATGGTACATGCGCTCTATGAGGTGTATAACAACAGCACCCTGGATGAAATCGAAAAAAATATTATTGAAGCGAGGATTCTGCAACAGGCTGGCAATATGTCGAAAACTGCCAGCTCCCTGGGGTTGAGCCGCAGCGCTTTTTATCGTCGCCTGGAAAAATTGCAAATTCGATGAGACTCAGTTTTTTTGATAGAAGGCATTTCGATAAAAACATCGATCAAATGTACCTTGATAAAAAGTACCTTGATAAAAAGCACCTCGATAAAAAGTCGTAATGAAAAAACGCCCTATTGAATTTATTCAAACCCGCGCACTGCTTCTGGCCAGTGTGCCACTGACTTTATTTACGCTCTGGCTGTGTATCCAGCAAGAGCTGTCGCCTTATTTTATTGCCATCCTGTGTTTACTGCAGTTCACCCTGATTGGTTATGCGTTTTATATCATCCGCTACGAGTTGGCCTACCGCCTGCGCAGTTTAACCTCGGTAGTGGATGCCATGTTGTTGGGGGATTTTTCACTCAAGGCGCGGCAGGAATTAACCTCCTCGGGCTTGAGTAGTTTGGTGGAGAGCATCAACACCCTTTCCAGTGAGCTCTCCAGTCATAAACTGGCCAACGCCGAAAAGCGCGCGCTGCTGGAAAAAATAATTACCCAAATTGATATAGGCGTCATTACCGCCGATGCTGAGGGAAATATTGCGGTGATAAATAATGCCGCGGTACAGATGTTAAATATCATCCAGCCGAAGCAGGTGAATAATCTCAAGCAATTGCATCTGTCATTGCCAAGCCAAAATCCCGCTAAAGAATTGCTGCAATTGCAAGTAGGGGAACAGACCAAAAAACTTTATGTGCAGGTCGACAGGTTTCGCGAATTTGGCAGCGAGCAAACCTTAATTCTGTTGACCGATATGAATCACCTGCTGCGGCAAGAAGAATTAAAATCCTGGGAAGGATTGGTGCGGGTAATCAGCCATGAAATTAATAACTCGCTTGCCCCTATAGCCGCCTTGAGCCAATCGCTTATCGATACGGTTGAGCGCAGTGATATAGGGCAGGATCATCGTGCCGACCTGGTGGAGAGCGCAGCCATCATTTCCGACCGGGCAAAATCGCTTACGGAATTTATTGCGCGCTATCGCAACCTGACGCAACTGAAAAATCCGCGGTTGGAAAATGTCGCTATCCAATCCTTGATTCATCCACTCTTGCCATTATTTTCCGGGCAGAAAATTGTCGTGGAGGGAGAAATAGATCTGGTGTGCGCGCTGGATGCAACGCAACTCAAGCAAGTGCTGATTAATTTACTAAAAAATGCAGTGGAAGCCATGCAACACCCGGATGCAGCTGATCCATCGGCAGCAATTATTATCCAGGTAATAAACGTGCAAGCTCAGACACAAAATCGGGTGCGTATCGATATTCTGGATTCCGGCTGCGGCATTCGCTACAACCAGAACCTATTCATCCCTTTTTACACCACCAAAGCCCAGGGGTCGGGCATTGGTTTAGCACTGAGCCGGCAGATTGTTGAACTGCACAATGGCAGCTTGCAGATTTTCAATCGCAATGGTGTTAAGGGGTGTTGTGCTCGGATTGAAATTCCGGTTATTCAAATTACCAGTTTGCAACCAGCGGAATAATTAACCCTTTACGCCTTGTACGCAGATGGCCACTTCATTCGCTGAACCCAAAATCACTGCCACTCGCTCATGCAATGCGCTGGGTTGGACTTCCAGAATGCGTTGGGTTTCATTCCAGGCTTTGCCGCCGGCATTTTCAATGAGCATTGCCATAGGATTGGCTTCGTAGAGCAGACGTAATTTCGCGGGTTGTTTAGGGTTGCGGCTATCGGATGGATATAAAAATATTCCACCACGCGAAATTACGCGGTGCACATCGCCCACCATCGCAGCGTTCCAGCGCATATTGAAATTTTTGCCGCGCGGGCCACTTTCACCCAGCACCAAATCATTAATATAGCGACGCATGCTTTCATTCCAGAAGCGCTGGTTGCTCATATTGATGGCAAATTCTTTGGTGTCGGCAGGAATTTGAATATCTTTTGCGGTGAGTAAAAAAGTGCCCTGGGTTGCATCCAGGGTAAATGCATGAGTGCCTTTACCCGTGGTGATTACTAATAAAGTTGATGGGCCGTAAAGTACATAGCCGGCGCATACTTGCTGGGTGCCTGGCTGACGAAATTGTGCTTCATCATTGGCGGCGACATTTTTTTGGGCGTGATAAATACTGAAAATAGTTCCAATCTGGCCGTTGATGTCGATATTGGAGGAACCGTCAAGCGGATCGAATGCAATAATAAATTCGCCGTTGGGATTGCCGGCAACTACGGTGTCTTCTTCTTCCGAAGCAATAGCGCACACATGCGGACAGGCAAGCAATAAATCTTTTAATAATTGATTGCTGATCACATCCAATTGTTTTTGCGTTTCACCCTGGATATTTTCATCTTGCGTTGAACCCAGTACGCCTGCCAATGCGCCCTGGCGCACGCGAAAGGCAATTTCCTTGCTGGCATTGATCACGGTTTCCAGCAACTGGATGAGCGGTGCTTCTACGGCTTGGTCGCGTAAGTGTTGAAATAAATTAATCATGAAAAGTCCTGTCCGGAAAACACACAAGGCCAATAGTAAATTGGCCCTGAATGGTATTAGTCGGTGATGCTGTTAACGCTGTACAATTTACACATAGCGATTAAGGCAATTCAAATCCGCGAAGGATTGTTCCAAGCGCTTGGCCATATATTCTTCGCTTTGGCGCAACCATACGCGCGGGTCGTAGAATTTTTTGTTGGGTTTTTCATCGCCATCGGGGTTGCCGATTTGACCTTGCAAGTAGGCGCTGTTGGCTTTGTAAAAATCCATAGTGCCTTCCCAGAATGCCCATTGGGTGTCGGTATCTATATTCATTTTTACCACACCATAGTTAAGCGATTCGGCAATTTCTTTGGGATCTGAACCCGAACCGCCGTGGAAAACAAAATTCAGCGGGTTGTGGCCCAGGCGGAATTTTTCGCGCACGAACTCTTGCGAGTTTTTCAAAATTACCGGTGTGAGTTTAACGTTGCCGGGTTTGTATACGCCGTGCACATTGCCGAAGGATGCGGCTATGGTGAATTTGCTATCGATTGCATTTAATTTTTCGTAAGCATAGGCAACATCTTCTGGCTGGGTGTAGAGCGCGGAATTATCCAGACCGGTGTTATCCACGCCGTCTTCTTCGCCGCCGGTGCAACCCAATTCGATTTCCAGGGTAATACCGAGTTTTTTCATACGCGCTAAATAGTGCGCCGAAATTTCCACGTTTTCTTCCAGGCTCTCTTCCGACAGATCAATCATGTGCGAACTAAACAGCGGCTTGCCAGTTTGCGCCAGTTGTTGTTCGCTGGCATCGAGCAGGCCGTCGATCCAGGGTAATAATTTTTTCGCGGCGTGATCGGTGTGCAGGATTACCGGAATGCCGTAGGCCTCTGCCACTGTGTGTACATAGCGCGCGGCGGCAATAGAGCCGAGGATGGAGGATTTCAGGCCTTCCAGCTTTAAACTTTTTCCGCAAAAAAATGCCGCGCCGCCCTGGGAAATTTGCACAATCACCGGCGAGTTAACTTTGCGTGCCGCTTCGAGTGTGGCGTTAATGGTATTGGTGTTGGCCGCGTTAACGGCGGGATAAGCAAAGCCACCCGCTTTGGCGGCATTCAATAAAGTTTGTACGTCTTCGCCGGTGGCGACCCCTGGGGCTACTAACTGGGCAAGGTTGTTCATCATCAAATCCTGAGCTTATTCGTCGGCGAGATCCGAGGCCTGTTCGCAGATTGCGAGGAAATGACCCGGGTCCAGACTTGCACCACCGACCAATAAGCCGTCGATATCGGTTTGCTTCAGTAAATCCTGTGCGTTGGTTTTGTTTACGCTGCCGCCGTACAAAATACGCAAACGGTTCGCGGTGTCGGCGTCGTAAATTTCCGCGAGTTCGCGGCGAATAAACTGATGCACTTCCTGCGCGATTGCAGGTGTTGCTGCAAGGCCGGTGCCAATGGCCCACACGGGTTCATAGGCAACGCATAAATCTTTGCCGCGCAGATCCATTTGTGGCAGGCCTTCGCGCAATTGTTTGCGCAGTACTTGCTCGGTGATATTGCTTTCGCGTTCCTGCTGGTTTTCACCCACACAGAGCACCGGCAATAAATCGTGGCTCAAGGCGGTGCGCACTTTTATCTGACAGCCCTCGTTGTTTTCCGCAAACATGGCGCGGCGTTCCGAGTGACCAATCAAACAGAGTGAGCAGCCGGCTTCTTTCAACATCTGCGCGGAAGTTTCGCCGGTGTATGCGCCGGATTCATAGCGACTTAAATTCTGGCTGCCAATCTGCAACTCGGAAAATTGCAAAAAAGTCATCATGTCGCGCATGTATAAATAGGGCGGGCAAATTGCAATTTGCGCGGCGAAGTGTTTGCCAATAAAAGAGGCGACCGAGGTACATATCAGGTCCAGGCCGCCGTTCAATTTCCAGTTGGCAATCACTATAGGTTTACGTTGTTTCATGGTTTTCCCGGTTGATCTTGTTGTCGTTATAAAAGCTTGTGTCGCTGCGAATGTTGCTGTCGCTGGCGCTACTGAGTTTGCGTCGGATTAGGTGCGGCAACCGGCGTTTCGTACACGCAGGCCTCGGTGCTGAATCCGTAGTAGGTGTAGGTGAATGGAAAGCACTGGTAGCTGGCCAGTACATCGCTTTTGGTCGCTGCGGCTTGTGGCTGCAGGTTAACCTGGGTTGCATCTTGCCGTGGGTTAGCGGCAGTTACATGAGTCCTGTTCACTGGGATTACCTCTGTGATGGGTGACTGTGTGTATTGCCGATAAGGTGAGCTTCTGCAGAGCTGTTAGTAAAAATGCTACACAGCGAAATGAAATCG
>JAGKWY010000119.1 GCA_021151625.1 Gammaproteobacteria bacterium
TAATGATAACCACTGGCGCGAAACACTAACGCCCGAGCAGTACCGGATTTGCCGGGAAAAAGGCACAGAAAGGCCCTTTACGGGCGAATATTGGCAGGAATTCAGCACCGGGGATTATCGCTGCCGGTGCTGCGGTGAGCTGCTATTTGATGCTGATACCAAGTTCGATGCCGGCTGCGGATGGCCCAGTTTTTATGCCCCGGTGAACAAGGTGGCTATACGTGAACTACTGGATACCAGCCACGGCATGTTCCGCACCGAGGTTTTATGCCGTAACTGCGATTGCCACCTGGGGCATGTGTTTACCGATGGCCCAGAGCCCACAGGTCTGCGCTATTGCATCAACTCTGCATCCATCAAGTTTGATAAAAAATAACCAAGTAGCTGTCGGGCCGAACGCAAATGGCTCGACAGTTCATTTTTATTTCCAAATCCATTCTTTAACTTGTTTGCACAATTGCGCTAATCCGTTGGATTTTGTAAACAAGTGTTAAATTTTAAGTCCCCATTCGATGACACCTTATCCTTAAGTTAACTTTCGCGCCTAAGCTTATATTCTAAAAATTACCCAGTAATCGGCATGGTTAAAAAAACAAAGCACAACCATGTGCAGTCCCAAGGGAGAACCTTATGAATTCACTGCCGCGCTTTTTCAAAAGCGGTATTTTAGCCAGCCTTTTTAGTTTCACTGCTTTGATTAGCATGAGTAGTTTCGCTCAAACCCCTGCCGATAAGGCGGTAGAAGTGATTGTGCAACCCGCCAGCATCAAAAACCTGACGACTAATATAGAGGCACTCGGTACCTTGAGAGCCAATGAATCTATTTCGCTTACCTCCAACGAAACCAAAAAAATCACGCGCATTAATTTTGAAGATGGCCAGCGTGTGACCAAAGGGCAGGTGCTGGTAGAAATGACCAGCCGGGAAGAATCTGCGTTGCTTGAAGAAGCGCGCTTTAATGCCGATGAGGCCAAAAAGCAATTGGACCGCGTGCGCGAATTGGCTAAACGTGGCGCGGCCGCCCAGTCATTGCTCGACCAGCGTATTCGCGAATATGAAGCAGCGCGCGCGCGTTACAATGCGACTGAGTCCCGCTTGAAAGATTTGATTTTACTAGCGCCTTTTTCTGGCGTTGTCGGGTTGCGTGAAACCAGTGTTGGGGCATTGGTATCACCCGGTGATCAAATCACTACGCTCAATGATGACTCGGTAATGAAACTGGATTTCACCGTGCCTGCAATTTATTTACGCAGCCTCGCGCTGGATTTACCCATAGTGGCAAAAAGTCGCGATCTGGATGGTAAAGAGTTTCACGGTAAAGTATTCAGCATCGATAACCGTATTGATGAAGTCACTCGCTCTATTAAAGTGAGGGCGCTGCTCGATAATAAAAATCATGAATTAAAACAGGGCATGTTAATGCTGGTGGATTTAAAAGCAGGCGCGCGCGATGCGCTGGTGATTTCTGAATCTGCATTGGTGCCCTTGGGCAGCAATAATTTTGTGTTTGTGATTAAAAATGTTGAGGGAAAAACCAGCGTCGAACGCCGCCAAATACAAATCGGTGAGCGTCTTGCTGGCGCGGTTGAGGTGCTCAAAGGCCTGGAAGCAGGGGATAAACTGGTTACCCATGGTTTGCAAAAAATTCGCCCGGGGCAAGTAGTTAAGGTCATGGCGGAAGAAAAGCCAGCTGCTGAGGCAGGCGATGCGCCGCATCTTTCTGATTTGATTAACGCTCAAACTCACTGAGGGTAATTCTTATGTTGCTCTCGGATGTGTCCATTAAAAGGCCGGTGTTTGCATCGGTTATTTCCCTGTTGTTAATTGCGTTTGGCCTGGTGGCATTTGATCGCCTGACGCTGCGTGAATATCCCAATATTGATCCGCCTGTTGTTTCTATTCGCACTAACTATCCTGGTGCTGCTGCGAATATTGTGGAAACTCGTATCACCAAAGTGATTGAAGATCGAATCTCCGGTGTTGAGGGAATTCGTTATATTGAATCATCGAGTGAAAACGGTGTATCCAACATAGTGGTGCAATTTGATACTGGCCACAATATGGATTCAGCCGCAAACGATATTCGCGATCGTGTAGCGCGTGCGTTGGGGAATTTACCGGACGAAGCCGATCCACCGGAAGTGCAAAAAGTTAGTTCAGACGAAGATGTAATTCTCTGGTTTAACTTTGAGGGCGAGAATATGTCTATGCCCGAACTTTCTGATTATGCACAGCGTTATTTGGTGGATCGCTTTTCAGTTATTGATGGTGTTGCGCGTGTGCGTATTGGTGGTGAGCAGCGCTACGCCATGCGTGTGTGGCTGGACAGACGCGAACTGGCTGCGCGCAATCTCACTGTGAATGATGTTGAAGCCGCGCTGCGGGCAGAAAATATTGAATTACCAGCGGGTAGTATTGAATCTCTGGAACGACAATTTACTGTGCGCATGGCGCGCTCCTATCGAAGCGTAGAGCAATTTAGTCAATTGGTAGTGCACCGTGGCGATGACGGCCATTTAATTCGTCTGGGTGATATTGCCAAAGTCGAGAAGGGCACCGAAGAGGATCGCAATTTATTTCGCGGCAACGGTGTGACCCAGGTGGGTATAGGAATCGTTAAACAATCAACGGCCAATACCATTGATGTGGCGCGCGGCGTGAAAGCCGAGCGCGATAAAATTAATGCAATCCTGCCCAAAGGCATGAGCCTGGAAGATAGTTATGACAGTTCCATTTTTGTGGAGCGTGCAATCCACGAGGTCTATATCACCCTCGCGATTGCCATAGTCCTGGTAATCCTGGTGATCTATTTATTTCTCGGCAGTATTCGCGCCATGCTGGTGCCTGCCGTGGCGGTTCCAGTTTCAATTATTGCAACATTTACCGTACTGGCGGCAATGGATTTCTCGGTCAATATGTTGACCTTGCTTGCATTGGTATTGGCCATTGGTTTGGTGGTGGATGATGCAATTGTGGTGCTTGAGAATATTGTTCGTCATATCGAGGAAAAAGGTAAAAAACCTTTACTGGCAGCTTATGATGGATCGCGCGAGGTTGGATTCGCGGTCATTGCAACTACGCTGGTGCTGATTGCTATTTTTGTTCCTATCGTATTTTTAAAAGGCGATATGGGACGGCTGTTTTCCGAATTTGCTATCACCATGGCGGCGGCGGTGGGTTTCTCGGCGCTGATTGCACTGACCTTGTCACCAATGCTTGCATCCAAAGTATTAACCCATCACGAACACAAAAATAAATTTGTGGAAAAAGTGAATGGCTGGATGATGGCAATGCGCATTCGCTATATGGCGGCGATTCGCACCTGCTTACGCCATACCAAAGCCATTGTGGCCGGGTTTGCGATTTTATTATTGGGTGCTTTTTTTCTCGCCCAGCAAATCCCCTCTGAATATGCGCCGCGCGAAGATCGCGGAACTTTCTTTGTCATGGTCAATGGTCCTGAAGGTGCCAGCTATTCCTATATGGAAGAGTACATGACTGAAATCGAAAATCGCATGATGAAATATGTGGACTCCGGTGAGATCACTCGCTTGATGGTGCGCGCCCCGCGTTCTTTTGGTGTTACCGAAAGCTTTAACAGTGGCATGATTATCGCGGTGATGAATGACTGGAGTTTACGCCGCGACGCATTTGTAGTGATGGATGAAATTCGTAAAAAGCTTGCCGATTTACCGGGTGTTACCGCAGCGCCGGTTATGCGCCAGGGGTTTGGTTCGCAAGCGCAAAAGCCGGTGCAATTTGTATTGGGTGGCGGTACCTACGAAGAGTTAGCGAAATGGCGTGATATTTTGTTGGAAAAAATCGAACAAAATAACCCGGGCCTTACCGGTATTGATTGGGATTACAAAGAAACCAAACCGCAAGTGGAAGTGGTGATTGATACCAATCGTGCGGCGGATTTGGGGGTAAGTGTCAGTAATATTGGCCGTACCCTGGAAGCTATGCTCGGCTCGCGCCGTGCGACAACCTATATTGATGACGGCGAAGAATACGATGTAATTTTGCAAGGCGAGCGTCATGAGCAGCGTACAACTACCAGCTTGCAAAATATGTATGTGCGTTCAGAACATTCCGGTGAGTTAATTCCTTTGTCGAATTTGGTTACGCTGAAAGAAGTTGCCGATGCGAGCCGTTTGAATCGCTATAACCGCATGCGCTCATTAACTATTGAAGCTAACCTTGCTGACAATTTGGCATTAGGCGATGCATTGACTCACTTGAATGGACTGGTGCGCGAACATTTACCTGCCACTGCGATTGTTGATTACAAAGGCCTCTCGCGCGATTTCCAGTCCTCTGGTGGTTCAGTGGCATTTATTTTTGTGCTGGGAATTCTCATCACTTTCCTGGTACTCGCTGCGCAGTTTGAAAGCTATGTTCATCCGTTTGTGATTATGCTGACGGTGCCGCTTGCTATCCTCGGTGGTATGTTGGGTTTGTATTTGTCGGGTAGCAGCTTTAATTTATATTCGCAAATTGGCTTGTTAATGTTAATTGGGTTGGCGGCAAAGAATGGTATTTTGATTGTGGAGTTTGCTAACCAGTTGCGCGACCGCGGGGTGGAATTTACCGAAGCACTATTGGAGGCGGCGTCAGCGCGTTTGCGTCCAATATTGATGACCAGTCTTACCGCTGTTGCCGGAGCAATCCCCTTGGTGATTTCTTCCGGTGCCGGGGCAGAAACGCGCTTTGTAATTGGTATAGTGGTGATTTCCGGGGTGTTAGTGGCAACTGTGTTAACGTTGTTTCTTGTTCCTGTTGCCTATAGTTTGCTAGCGCGCAAAACCGGATCGCCGGGTGATGTTGAGCGCAATCTATTACAGCAGCAAGCCAAATATTCTGGTGATGAGGATTAAGCATTAACCGCAGCCGATAGTTATATCGGCTGCAATCCTATAATAATTATTCAATCGGCAAGCTTCAGTATTCGTCTACTATTATCCAAACCTATCAACCATACGAATGAAATAGGACGCTGCTTTTAAGCAGTAGTGAATATATATGAAACCTTGCCTGTTATTGTCAGCTCCGCTGTTAGTGTTAAGTTGTTTATTTATTACTGCGTGCACTACTACACCTTCAGCGCCTGTATCTTCTGGATCGCCAGCACCAAAGAGTGCAGGGGAGGTCTGGTTGGTAAATTCCCTGGAAGAAATTGCTAATGCCCCGGTAACAGTCCAGGGTAATCCACAAGTTGTTAATTCAACGCAGGGCAAGGTAGTAAGTTTTGATGGCGATGGTGACAGGTTACTGGTGGATAAAAACCCGCTGGATGGTGCCAGTGAATTTACTATCGAAATTATTTTTAATCCTGCCGCCGCATTTCCAAGCAATGCAGAGCCGCGCTTTTTTCATATAGAAGCGCTGGATAACCCCAATCGCCGCGTAACTATTGAGTTGCGATTAAACGATAAAAACCAGTGGTATTTGGATGCCTATATCAAATCGGAACAATCTCAATTTACATTGATTGATTCCACCAGAGTTCATCCAATTGGCCAATGGGCTCATGCAGCCATTACTTACAAAGATCGTGAATTTATTTCGTATGTCAATGGCAACAAGGAATTAACCGGGCAGGTGGATTATTTGCCAATTGCAACGCATGCGAAAACATCTATTGGTGCGCGTATGAACCAGGTACATTGGTTTAAAGGCGAGGTTGCACAAGTGCGGATTAGTCACCGCGCGTTAAACCCAAATGAGTTTTTGTTGGTCAAGTGATTTAGATAAAAAACGGGAAGCAGGATAACACTTGCCCCCGTTTTTTAAGGTGGAAAATACTGAGCTAGTGCGAATGTTTTTCGCGAGTGTGAGCGTAGCTTGGGTCAACATCGGCTGGGTGGATTGCATCGCTCACATGAGGGTCTACTTTAAATAACAATTGGCTGGAAGCAATCCAACCGTTGTTGCCATGAGCCTGCAACACATAATGACCATCAGGTGTATCCAATCCGCCTACCGTTAATGTTTCTCCACGGGTAAAACTCACTGAATACTTTTGCCCGTCGTCTCCCATTATGTGGCCATACCAGCTAATGCTGTTGTAATCGTGTTTTTCTACTTTATCAATCACTACCTGGTAGTCGCGGGCATTTTCTGCAACGCGCACATTAATCGCATCGCCCGGCATTAACGTCTCCATTTTTAAGGTGTCCAGCTGAATAAATTGACGGCCGTCGGTTAATTCTTCCGGCTGCAATGGCAAATCTGTTGGCACTTTTTCACTTGGGCTCCATGAATTACTGCGCGTTGTTGCTGCAGCAATTTGCTCCGGAGAGTATTGCAGATTAGGGCGGCGGTTTTTTATTGCGTCAATACGTGTTTGTAATTCAGCGTCAATTGTTGTAGCAGATGGCTTTGCAGTGTTCGATGTGGCGTTGCTAGTTGGCATTGCGACTTCCTTGTTATTTTTATTATCCAGATCTGTAGTAGAGAGTCTTGTGGTTTCGTTCGTTGCGAGGGCAGAAGGGGTTACAGCTTGGGGTTGGTTATACCAATAGGCAGCACCAACCCCCAGGCCAGTAATTGCCAGAGTTGTTAACCAGAATACGCGTTGGTTTTGCATAAAACGCCTCGTAAATTGCAGATTAATAATTAAGGCTCACACAAATATGCGAGCCTTAATTCAAATGGATTTAACGCTTAATACGAATCCAGTTGATATTCCAACCGCCTGTCTTGGCAAACACACCAAAATTATAAGTGCCTGCATTGATGGTAACTGTGTGGCTAATCGTACTCCAGGTTTGCCAGCCGCCAGTTGCTGGAATGGCCAGTTCGCCTAACACTACAGCACCGCCATTGAGATCTACAGACAGACGCCCGCCACTCGGACTGGCAATGCGATATTCAATGGTATAAGTGCCCGATGTAGGAATAGTGATGTTGCTGTAGGCCATCCAGTCGTTGGTATCTATCCAGCCAACATTTTGCCCGCCACCGCTATCGGTTGTTGCTTCGGTTTGCACTCCGCTATTAGCAAAATAATTTTCTGCTTGAATCAAAGTATTAAACCCATTGCTACTAATGACAATTGAGCTGGCAGAATCATTAAAACCATCGTCCACCAGGCAGGAGTCGTCACCAGTTTTGGTAATGGAATTGCCGGTGAAGTTATCGTGTTGATAGAGCGTAATACTGTAACCGGATTGCACACGTAGTGATGAGATATCGTCATTTACAATGCCGCGCGCTTGCAATTGCGCCAGCGTATAACTGCCCGCAGGTAAACCAACGTTATAACCACCATAATCGCAATTCTGTGCAACTTGCACCGGGCCAGATGAGCCGGCCGTTGGACGAAATGCAGCAATTTCGTCGCGCACATTATGAATTGCGAGTGCCCCATAGGCTTCGTTTGCTTGCCCTACTGGAATTCCACAGGGCAGGCCACGGCAGGTTAAATTGGGATTGGAAAAACGATTGACGCGCGTAGTGTTGAATACACCTTCATAGGCCATGATGTCGACAAACACATTATCTACACCGTAACCAACACCGTAGCGAAAACGGGCACCGGATTGATCGCCTTGTTTACGCGAGTGATTTAAACCCATGTTGTGGCCCAGTTCGTGCGCCATCACCATAGGGCCGCAACCAGGGGCGGTAACGTTCCAGGTCCAGTTTTTATCAACCGCAACATAACCTACGCCGCAGGCACCTTTTTCATGGAGTTGCGATACGAAATCTGCGCCCAATTGATCACGCAGTGCAATCGCCGCATTATTCACACGCAAATTACCCAGCACCGCGCCCATATCAGCACCCGCTTGTTCCATCTGACGCACACCGACCAAACGTAGTTGCACATCAATCTGGCTATCGGCATAAGCGGCATTCATCTGGTTAACCCAGCTATTCATCGCAGTTTGCGGATCACCACCAAAATAATTTTTGGTGTAATTGTCGTAAAGCACCAGCAGGTCAACCGTTGCAGCATTAACGCTGGTTGCCATTGCCATACTGCTTAACCCCAGTAGCAGTAGTTTTTTCAAGGTGTTGGTGATGCTCGGTTTCATGTTATTCCTCTCATTGTTGTGTGTTGAGGCATTATTTGAGTTGAGGCATTTATCCTGTGCGGAGCCCTGTCTAGGTGGCGCAATTCACTTTCCATTGCGCATAAATGCTTTAGTGGAAGTAAAAGTGCTGCTGGCTAGATAATTTGTACGGCAGGGAAAAATTGTTCGCCAAACAACCAGCGAAACTTACCACTGAACGGAAAAATGGCTTTGTAGCCTGGATCACAGCCTTGAAAAGGTGCCAGTTAAAAATAAAAGTGGGAATTTTTTAGCGGGAATATAGTTGATTCATGGTGATTGCCAGTTTGCAAACTGGGACAAACTGGTTTGCAGGAGCAATAATTTTTATTTAGTGTTACCGAAACTCGAACTTGCGGGCTAATTATTTGCAAAGGGTTTATATAGCTGAAAAAAGTCGAACGCAGGTAAATTAATAATACTCTTTTTATCGATTAGCTCTTTTTATAGAAAAGACGAAAGCGAAAATTTAAGCGACGTGCAAACGAAGTTATAAATGACGTGATGAAAACTAAAAGTGTATGTAGAAGAATAAAGAAATAGCGGGGAAGGGAAGCAATTGCAGCCAGGACTGCAATTGCTTTTTTTAGCCTATTAACGTTTGATACGTTCGCAAAGGAAAGAAACTATCTCAGCAGCAGCGACTTCTTGTTTTTCTGCATCGCGACGGCCTTTGTATTCGATAGTGCCAGCTTCCAAACCGCGATCACCTACAACGATGCGATGTGGAATACCCATCAGGTCGGTGTCTGCCAGCATGCCGCCTAAACGCGCTTTTTCGTCGTCCATAAACAGAACATCAAAACCGGCTTTGGTCAGTGCCGCATATAGCTCTTCGCTCTTGCTTGCAACGGCAGCAGATTTACCAATATTGATAGGAACAATAGCGATGTGGAAAGGTGCAATCGAGTCTGGCCAGATAATGCCGTTGTCATCGAAGTTTTGCTCAATAGCAGAGGCGACTACACGGGTAACCCCAATACCATAGCAACCCATAACCATGGTTTGCTCTTTACCGTTTTCATCCAGTACTTTGGCTTTCATCGCTTCGGAATATTTGGTGCCCAGTTGGAAGATATGGCCAACTTCAATGCCGCGCTTGATATCCAGGGTACCTTTGCCGCAAGGGCTTGGATCACCGGTGACTACGTTGCGAATATCAGCAACCAACGGCGCTTGTGCATCGCGACCCCAGTTAACGCCAGTCAGGTGGAAGCCATCTTTATTGGCACCACAGACAAAGTCAGCCAGGTGCGCTGCGGCATGATCAACGATAACCGCAATATTCAAACCCACGGGACCAATTGACCCAACACCAACACCCAGCTCGGCCTTAATTCGCGCTTCAGGGGCAAGTGTAAGTGGTGATGCAACGCCAGTGAGTTTTTCCGCTTTGATTTCATTCAATTCGTGATCACCGCGCAATACCAGTGCAACCAGCGGCTGGGTTTTGTCTTCGCGCAACTCACCCAACACTATCAGGGTTTTTACTGTTTGTTGAGGGCTGACTTTCAGGAAGCTTGCAACCTCTTCAATGGAGTGCTTGCCCGGGGTAGCCACTTCTTGCAGTAAATGTTGTGCAGATGGGCGTTGTGTAGTTGGGGGCAGGGCTTCTGCTTTTTCAATGTTTGCGGCGTAATCGCTACCGTTACTAAAAGCAATGTCATCTTCACCGCTGTCAGCCAGCACGTGGAACTCATGGGAGAATGCGCCACCGATTGAGCCGGTATCTGCCAATACCGGGCGGAATTGCAAACCCAGGCGAGTGAAAATGCTGCAATAGGTTGCATGCATGACATCGTAAGTTTGTTGCAGTGATTCATGGCTGGTGTGGAAGGAATAGGCATCCTTCATAATAAATTCGCGTGAACGCATTACGCCAAAGCGTGGACGAATCTCATCGCGGAATTTGGTTTGAATCTGATAAAAGTTTGCGGGCAATTGTTTGTAGCTTTTGACTTCGTTGCGAATCAGATCAGTAATCACTTCTTCGTGAGTTGGGCCAAGGCAAAAAGGGCGTTCATGACGATCACTAATGCGCAGCAGTTCTGGGCCATATTGCTGCCAGCGGCCAGATTCTTCCCACAATTCTGCAGGTTGTACTACAGGCATAAGTACTTCCTGAGCGCCGGATTTATCCATCTCTTCGCGGACGATCTTTTCTACTTTGCGCAATACCCGCAAGCCCAATGGCAGCCAATTATATAAGCCAGAAGCCATTTTGCGGATCATGCCTGCCCGCAACATCAATTTATGGCTGATAACTTCCGCATCGGCGGGGGTTTCCTTTAGGGTGGCAATTAAAAATCGACTGGAGCGCATAGTGATAACTTCTTGAAGGCTATAATGGGATTTAAAGGCGCCTATTCTACGGCGGTTAAGGCTATTGGTTGAAATTCATCATCTGAGTGAGGAAGAGCAGCTGCAACTAATTCGTGAATCTTGCCGTTTGTCTGAGGTCATGACCAGTTTATTTGATGCAGACAAAATGAACGTGGCGGCATTGGGTAATGTGGTGCGCCAGCTGCATGTACATCATATCGCGCGGTTTACTGATGACCCTGCGTGGCCGCAGCCTATCTGGGGAAAGCTGCCCGCAAAAGAATATGAGCCGGAGGATTTTGCCGAGCGAGTTAAACGTTTGCAAAACGCTTTGGTAGGTGAAGGTTTTCGAGTGCTCTAATCGATAGTCTTGATAGCAATAAAAAACCCCGCAATAGCGGGGTTTTTTATGAAAGGGATTTGCTAGTTAAACAGCGAATTCTTTCAGTTTTTTCAGCGGACGCACTTTTACAGAGGTGCTGGCTGGTTTGGCTTTGAACATAACTTCTTCACCAGTGAATGGGTTGATACCCTTGCGTGCTTTGGTAGCAGGCTTTTTCACAGTGGTAATTTTCAGCAGGCCTGGCAGAACGAATTCGCCAATACCTTTCTTCTTAATGTGACCTTCGATCACATTGCTCAATTCGTCCAGAACTGCTTGTACCTGCTTTTTGCT
>JAGKWY010000025.1 GCA_021151625.1 Gammaproteobacteria bacterium
GAGTTTATTGGCTTGATTTTAGCCAGCGTGGTTGGCAGATTTGTTGCTGCTAACGCATAATAGCAACCCCTTTGGCGTTTTAGACCTTAAGCGCCCTGGATTCCAAGCGTTTATCGCGCGCTTATTTTTGAAGAGCATTAAGTTATGGCACGTATTACCGTTGAAGATTGTCTGGACCATGTAGATAACCGTTTTGAGCTGGTAATGGTTGGCAGCAAGCGCGCCCGCCAACTGGCAATCGGTGGCAAGGAACCCTTTGTTGCCCCAGAGAATGACAAACCAACCGTTATCGCCCTGCGCGAAATTGAAGAAGGTTTTATCGACGCGAGCATCCTGCTGGAGAAAGATACCTTGCCCCAGCCGAAACCAGAGCGTACCTACGACAACGAGATTTAATTTCCAACAACCGTCATTCTAATTTCCTATGGATGATGAGTGGCGGTTGTGCAGTTGGAAACCTGATATGCCAGTGCCGCTGGTAATGTGAGATCTGGAGCAAGGCGTGCAAACCATCGAGGCCCTTAGCCATCGACTATCGTCTTACCTCGAACCTTCCCAAATCAATTTGGTGAAGCGCGCCTACTTCTATGCCGAACAAGCCCACGACGGTCAAAAACGTCGCAGCGGCGAAGCCTATATCACCCATCCTCTCGCGGTAGCCGACATTCTTGCCAGCATGCATATGGACCATCAAAGCCTGATGGCGGCCATGTTGCACGACGTGATTGAGGATACTGGCATCAGCAAAAAAGCTATCGCCGGTCAGTTTGGCGATTCGGTAGCAGATCTGGTGGATGGTGTTTCCAAACTGACCCAGATCGAATTTGAATCCCATGCGGAAAAGCAGGCGGAAAACTTCCAGAAGATGGCGCTGGCCATGGCCAATGATTTGCGCGTGATTCTGGTGAAGCTCGCCGACCGTTTACACAACATGCGCACCCTGGGTGCCATGCCGCCCGATAAAAAGCGCCGTATCGCCAAAGAAACCCTCGAAATTTATGCCCCAATTGCCCATCGCCTGGGGATGAATGATGTGCGCCTGGAGCTGGAAGATCGCAGTTTTTACTGCATGTATCCGCTACGTGCTACGCGCTTGCAGGCTGCGTTAAAAACCGCGCGCGGCAATCGCAAAGAACTGGTGGAGCAAATCCAGGCCTCATTTGAGAAGCGCCTGCTCAAGGAAAATATCACCTCGATTGTGATTGGACGGGAAAAGCATTTGTTCAGCATCTACGAGAAGATGCGCCAGAAGAAAAAATTCTTCAAAGAAATTATGGATGTCTATGCCTTCCGCATCATCGTGGACAGCGTGGACACCTGCTATCGCGTGCTGGGCGTAGTACACAACCTCTACAAACCGGTCGCGGGCGAATTTAAAGATTACATCGCCATTCCCAAAACCAACGGTTACCAATCACTGCATACGGTATTGGTGGGAATGCACGGGGTGCCGATTGAAGTGCAGATCCGTACCAAGGAGATGGATGAAATGGCCAACAGCGGTATCGCGGCCCATTTCCTCTACAAGTCCAACAGCGATGCCACCATCAATGCCAGCCACAGCCGCGCGCGCCAATGGGTGCAGGGCCTGCTGGAGATGCAGAAAAACGCTGGTAACTCGCTCGAGTTTATCGAGAACGTCAAGATCGACCTCTTCCCGGATGAGGTTTATGTATTTACGCCGAAAGGCAAAATTGTGGAGCTGCCGACGGGCGCGACTCCAGTGGATTTCGCTTACGCGGTGCATACCGATATCGGCAATACCTGTGTGGCCTGCCGTATTAACGAGCGCATGGCGCCTTTGTCCCAGCCATTACTGAGCGGGCAAAAGGTGGCGATTATTACCGCGCAAGGCGCGCAGCCGAATCCCAACTGGCTCAACTTTGTGGTCTCCGCCAAGGCGCGTTCAGCGATTCGCCACTACCTCAAACACCAACGCCATCATCAGTCAGTTACGCTCGGCAAACGTATGCTCAACCGCGCACTGGGCGAGATTCATATGGATCTCGACCATTTGAGCGAAGAGCAGCAGCACAAGATTCTACATGGCGTCCAGGTGGATTCTATGGAGAAACTGTTCGAGGAAATCGGCTTGGGTAACAAGGTGGTTTACTCGGTAGTGAAACTCTTGCAGCCGGATGCCGAAGCCAAAGCACGCCCCGGCGCTTTAAGCTCAGCAATTACGATTGATTCAGCCGAAGGCATGATGATCAGTTTTGCCCGTTGCTGCCGCCCCATTCCCGGCGACCCGATTATCGGCCATGTCAGCTCCGGCAAAGGCCTGGTGATCCATCAGGACACCTGCCGCAATATCGCTGAAATCCGCAATTATCCCGATAAGATCAGCCAGGTGAATTGGGCCGCTAATGTGAGTGGCGAATTCCTGGTGGATGTGCGCGTGGAAGTGGAAAGTGATCGCGGTATTATCGCCACCCTTGCCACCCGTATTACCGAACAGGGCGCGAGCATCGAACATATCAATGTCCACGAGCGCGATGCGCACAACAGCGTGATCCACCTGTGCATCGGTGTGCACAACCGTATCCACCTCGCTAATATCATGCGCCGTATCCGCAATTTGAGTTTTGTGATTCGCGTGAATCGCTCCAAGAATTAATCCCTCCCCCGCCTCCCTTGGCTACGCGCCCCGTTCCAAAGGTAGGAGCCTGACTCCCTGTTAAATCTGATTCTGGGGTGAATCAGCTTCCCCCTTTGAAAAAGGGGGACTGAGGGGGATTTTGTTTTATACTTCGCTGCTTTCCTATCACGACTATCGATTAAAAGGTTCTGTCATGACCAATAAAGCCATTATTCACAGCGACAACGCCCCCGCCGCCATAGGTACCTATTCGCAAGCGGTGAAAGTAAACAACACGGTTTACCTCTCTGGCCAAATACCGCTGGACCCAAAAACCATGCAATTGGTGGAAGGCGATTTTGCAGTGCAGGCACATCAGGTTTTTAAAAACCTGCAAGCGGTGTGCGAAGCGGCCGGTGGCAGTTTGAAGGATGTGGTAAAGCTGAACATCTACCTGACTGACCTGGCGAACTTCCCGATTGTGAATGAAGTTATGGGTCAATATTTCCAGCAACCTTATCCGGCGCGTGCTGCCATCGGTATTAATCAGTTGCCACGCAATTCGCTGATTGAGGCGGATGGAGTGATGGTGATCTAGATTTTCAGTACAAAATTTCATTGATAAAAATGCCCGCTTTGCCGGGCATTTTTTTTAATGTTTTTTGGCAATTGCAGTAGAAATTACTTGTTAGTGCTGTATTGGTGTATTATTGTGATAATACACGTGTGATGGTTAAAAATACTTCCACGGGTGTGACTTACTAAAATCTACAGCGCGAGTAAAAAGGATTGCTCATGAAAAACTACCTAACGAAATTTTTTATTGTATTGTTAACGCTCTTCTATTCATCTTTCTCTTCTGCCGCAAATCTTGTTACCGAAGACTTTTCCCAGTTACCTGATGTTAGCAATCTTGTGTTATCACCTTCGGGGAAAAAGCTGGCGTCTACAGTTCGCGTAAGTGTTGGCGAAACTCAGGGGGTCGCAGTTCAGGTGATGGATCTGAGCTCCAAAAAAAGCAAAATTGTTTTGTTTAGTGATAATTCGGAATTTTTTTTCAAATGGATTGGCTGGAAGGACGACACCACATTGATGGCTGCGGTATTTACCCCGGCAGAGCGCGATACCTGGATCAATATGCAGTCGGTGCGTTTTAAAACTCGCGATCACGATTTGATGTTGATTGATACCGAGGCTGATACTGTTACGCGCCCAGTTACCAGTAAATTTCTAAGCCGCTATAAAATCACACCCTCGATACGGGACTGGGTTGTTGATAGCTTGTATGACGATCCTGAACATATCCTGATGGCATTTCCGGGTATGGATAACGGTTTTATGCGTGATGCAATGGTTTACAAAATCAATATTAAAACTCAAAAGGCCAGCAGGTTTCATTCGAATAAAGCAAATGTAACCAACTGGATGACTGATCAACAGCATCGTGTTCGTGTGGGTACTCATGTTAAAGAAGACGAAGTTTCTACCTTGGTTTATGACGTGGATTCTAAAAAATGGCAATCGCTCTGGGCGTATAAGATTTTTTCCGAAGATCAGGTGGACCCCATTGGGTTTGGAAAAGATCCAAACGAATTGTATATACGTGCCTACCATCAATCACGTCAGGCAATTTTTAAAGTAAATTTGAAAGATCCTGCACTAAAACGTGAGTTGGTAGTTGCTGATCAGGATTACGATGTAAAAGGGAATTTGGTGTATTCACCCGTTAGTGGAGAGGTTATCGGCGTGAGTGCTATGGCGGAAGGCGGGACACATTTTTTCGACAAGCATATGCAGGAATTGCAGGTAAAAATTGATAAGGCCATTCCAGATCATCGCAATTACATTTATTCACTTACCAACGATTTACGTCAATTTTTAGTGTTTTCGTCTTCCAGCGTAGATTCGGGTACTTACTATTTGGGGCAAACCAATCCAGTAAAACTGGATGCCGTGGCTTACAGTTACAAAAAACTATTGCCAGGCGCAATGAGTAATACACAGGCCATCCGTTATAAGGCACGCGATGGTTTGATGATTGAAGGTTTTTTAACTTTGCCTAAAACCGGAGCGAAAAAAAATCTGCCAACCTTAATGTTTCCCCACGGTGGGCCGATGGCGCGCGACAACGAATCCTTTGACTATTGGACGCAATTTTTTGTCAACAAAGGTTATGCGGTATTACAAATGAATTTTCGCGGCTCCGATGGTCAGGGCATTGAATTGCGCAATGCCGGCCTAAAAAACTGGGGCAAGGAAATGCAGGATGATGTTGAAGATGGTGCTCGTAAACTTATTGCAGATGGAATCGCTGATCCGAAGGCGATCAGTATAGTAGGAGCGAGTTATGGTGGTTATGCTGCCCTGATGGGTGTGGTGAAAACTCCGGATTTTTATCGCTGTGCGATCAGTGTTAATGGTGTTAGCAACGTATTTGATTTGGTTAAGGATAATCGTGCGTTCTGGTTAAGCTACAACGTAGTTGACGAACAAATTGGCAATGATAATGCGACGCTTAAAGCTATATCGCCGGTGAACTTTGCTGACAAGATCAAGGCACCGATATTGTTGGTGCACGGCACAGATGACCGCCAGGTAGAAATAAAACACAGTTACCAAATGCGTGATGCCTTGTTAAAAGCGAAAAAGGATGTGACCTTTGTGGAGTTGCCCAGTGAAGATCATTTCCTTTTAAATGAGAAAAATCGAATGGATACTTTCCGTGCGATGGATGCGTTTTTGAATAAGTGTATGCCGGCAAAAACGGAACAACCTCTAGTATTGAATTAATGCGCAACTAACTTGAAAAAGTAAAGGTCGATCAGCAACAGCTAATCGGCCTTTTTCTTGCTCGTTAACTCGTGCTGCCAAATTATTTTTTGATCGCTTTGGGGTTAGGCAAATCAGTAATAGTGCCTGCACCCAGCTCTGCGGCCAAGCCAACCGATTCATGCAGGGTTGGGTGGGCGTGGATGGTCAGGGCAATATCTTCCACGCTTGCACCGAACTCCAGTGCCAGGGTTAACTCACCCAGCAGTTCACCGGCATGGATACCCACTAATCCCGCGCCCAACAGGCGATCAGTCGATGCATCGTAAATCAACTTGGTTTTGCCTTCGCTACGATCGGCAGCAATGGCGCGGCCACTGGCGCTCCAGGGGAATACGGCGGTTTTGAAGTTGATGCCTTTTTGCTGGGCTTCTTTTTCAGTCAGGCCGACCCAGGCAATTTCCGGGCTGGTGTAGGCAATAGACGGAATCGCCATAGGTTCAAACTTGTGCGGATGGCCGGCAACACCTTCGGCAGCGGCGTGGCCTTCGTGAGTCGCTTTATGGGCAAGCATGGGTTGGCCAACTATATCGCCAATGGCGTAGATGTGCGGCACATTGGTTTGCAGATATTCGTTAACCGGGATAAAGCCGCGCTCATCGACATTAACGCCTGCCTTGTCTGCGCCGATCAGCTTGCCATTGGGGCTGCGACCCACCGCGACTAATACCGCATCAAATTGTAAAGGTGCAGCAGGGGCCTGGGCGCCACCAAAGGCTACTTCGATTGCCTCGGGTTTAGCGGTAACAGCTTCCACTTTGGTGGAGAGCAGCACTTCAAAACGGCCCTTGTTGTATTTGTTATATACGGCGATCAGGTCTTTATCCGCTGCCGGTACCAACTGGTCGGCAAACTCCACTACGGTTACTTTGCTGCCAAGCGCTTCGTATACCGTCGCCATTTCCAGGCCAATAATCCCGCCGCCGATTACCAACAGGCGGCCGGGAACCGAGCGCAACTCCAATGCGCCGGTTGAGTCGAAAATACGTGGATCTTCGGGTATAAAGGGCAGTTTCACGCTGCGGGAACCAGCGGCGATAATGGCATTGTCAAAGTCGATCAGGGTAATTTCGCCATTTTTCTCCACCTGCAACTGATTGGGGCCCGTGAAGCTGCCATAGCCTTCTACTACTTGCACCTTGCGGCCTTTGGCCATGGCACCTACGCCTGAAACCAGCTTGCTGACCACGGAGTCCTTATAGGCGCGGACTTTATCCAGATCGTGGCTTACTGAGCCAATCGTCAGGCCGAGGTTGCCAGCGTGTTGGGTTTCATTGATCACTTCAGCCACATGCAACAGTGCTTTTGAAGGGATACAACCCACATTCAGGCACACGCCGCCCAGGCTGGAATAGCGCTCCACCAGGGTAACTTCCAGGCCGAGGTCAGCGGCGCGGAAGGCGGCCGAATAGCCGCCGGGGCCACTGCCGAGTACAACGAGTTGGGTCTTAACATTTGCCATGAAGTGCTCCTATGCGGGTTAGCTGGTTTGATCGTGCCAGATTGATCATGTCAGTTTGACCATGAAAGGAACCGCATCATAAGCGATTGTTTAGTGTTTACGCACTTGAACCTTATTTGAAAAATCGCTGCCGTTGTTATATCGGCAGCGGTTTTTTACCTTAGGGCGCAAGCACCTGCAAAGCCGCGGAGACATACACCAGTGGCGCATTCCAGTTGATGGCAATCTCGTTGGTGGAATAGCTGCACTGCTCATCCACAAAGGATTTTGCCGGCAAGGGCGATGGGTAGCTGGCGCAATCACTGTAGTGATCCGGGTGCGGGCCACCGACGATAAACCCGGGGATTGGTGCAGCTATGCCATCCCCACCGGAAGGACGGTGATGGATATTGAGCGGCGACTTGAACCCAAACCCGGTCACAAACGAATAATCGGTCGCATTGCGCCCGAGTACATAATCCAGCAATGCCTGGGCCGCCTGGCGATAGGTGCTTTTGCTGGTATCCAATTGATAGGCCTCAAGCAGCATCATCGCCTGGTTGAGCGCGCCCGAGTTGCTGCCCCAGAAGAAATCGCCAGTTTCCAGCGAGACACCATAGGGCGAGGCGGCTTTTTTAGTGGCAATACCGGTTGCCAGAGTATCGAGTCGACTTTTGATTAGCGCTTTATCGGCGGCTGCTGTTAGCGAGTCCAGATTCTGTGCCAGGGAGATCCAGCCCAGGCTTTTTACGCCGCCCCAGCCAGGTACATCAGCGTTTTCCGCAGTATTCAACCCGGTGTAGTAGCTGTCGTCATGGGTGGTGATATACAGCTCGACTGCCGCCCAGAAGAACTCATCGCTGACATTATTATCGCCATAGGCGCCGGTTTGGATGTCGCTCGGTTGGCTGTAGTAAATGGCCGGATTGGTTTTGGCCCATGCCCAGGCGGCTTTGGCGGCGGCGAGCATCTGTGCAGATTTGCCTGGATATTGGCTCTCGTAATTGCTGTAGATACGGCTGGCAGCCGCCATAACGGCAGCGAAATCGAGCGTGGCTGCCGTGGTTTTCTGTACCAGGTAGCGCTCGGACTTATCGGTATCCGGCATTTCAAAACCATTAAAGCCCTTACTGGTGAGCTTGTGGTAGACGCCGCCATCGTTCGGGTCTTGCATTGCCAGCATCCATTCCAGATTCCACATAACCTCGTTGAGTATGTCCGGCACTGCATCGCCAGATTCGGGAATATTCAGCGATTGTGCAGTGAAAAAGGTCGGAAATCGCTGAAATGCGGCGAGCAATGTGTAAGTGGTGATGCCCGAGTTGACGATATATTTGTTGTAGTCACCGGCGTCATACCAGCCTTTTGGAGCACTGACGACCGTACCTTCCGGGCGCTTGGCATCAGCGGCGGAGGCATGGATAAGTACGTTGGTGTCCGGGTGGCCAGCGGCGCGCTTATAGATCCCGGCGTTGGCCTCCACTAACTCGGTACTGGCCCGGTTAAAGTAAAAGGCTTTGAGTGCGGCGGCATTCACGGCGTTATAGGCATGGGTAGAAATGCTGAATTTTGCAGCGTCGGCCACCCCTGCTACTCGCAGTTCATAGTCGCCCGCGCTGGTCAGGTTGGAGAAGTCTGCCAGCTTTACTGATTCCAGTGCCGGCTCCCAAATCGCGCCCGCGCTCAGGTCGCCACTCAGGACCTGTTCGTCTGTACCTGCCTTCACAATGGTAAAGCCGGTGGCATCGACCGCTGGCACTACCGCCAGTTTTTCTGCGTTGGGGGTAAAGCCTAACTGGTTGAGCTTGATACGCTCCGGTACTGTCACCTTGGGCGGCTCAACGGGGTGGATACAGCTGCTTTCTGCGCCTTTGGGGGTGTTGCTCAAGGCGACTGTGCCACCATTGGCGGAGGTGAGTTTCAGCCAGTTCAGGTTAAAGGGGCCACTTTTCATCTGGATACAGAGCGCGTAGTTGCCAACCGCCAGATCGCCGATAGCAGTGTTAAGGCTCGCCCAGGTTTGCCAATCGCCGGTTGCGCTAATCGCGATTGGCTCTGCCGCTGCTTTGCCGTCTATCTCAATCAAAAAAGCGCCGCCGTTCTGTGCACTGGCGACGCGGCTTTCAACTGAGAATGCGCCCGGTGCTGTTACCTCCAGACTGAACTCCAGCCAGTCACCCGCATCGATATAGCCGATGTTGAAACCGCCACCCTGGTCGCTGGTCTTTTCGATATCCACCGCATCCTGCCGGTACTCACCGGTAGTGTTGCCGGGCGTGGTGTCGTGGAAGCGCACATAGTCTTCGGCTTCGATTAGCAATCCGCTAAATGAAGCTGATGACGCTGCACTGCTTTGTACCTGGCTACTTGTGGCCAAACTGCTTGCTACTGACTGGCTCGATGCTGTCTGGTTCGATGAGTTGTGGCTGTTGGTTCCGCCACTACTGCCCCCGCAACCGGTTAGTAAGCCGAGGCTGAGGGTGGAAATGGTAAAGATAGTTTTGGTGAAGATTGTTTTTATGGTCATTGTGAATCCCCTGTCGCTGTTGTTATCCAGTCGCTGACTGGTGCGCGGATGCTAGGGGATTGGTGGGAGTTGGCGCTCGCCACTTTAGGTGAGCACCTAAAGTGGCTGGGATAAGCAAATCAGAAGAAGCTGAAACCTACCTGGAACAGCTTCTCCACATCGCGGATGTGCTTTTTCTGCAGCAGGAAAATAATCACATGGTCGCCCGACTGCACAACGACGTCATCGTGGGCGATGACCACTTCGTCGCCATCCGGCCCCTGGCGCACTATCGCACCGATATTGGCGCCTTCGGGCAGGTCTATATCTTCCAGCGCTTTGCCTACCACCTTGGAGGATTTGGCGTCGCCATGGGCGATAATTTCAATCGCCTCGGCTGCGCCCCGGCGCAGTGAATGCACATTGACGATATCGCCGCGACGCACATGGGTGAGCAGGCTGCCGATGGTGGTGGTTTGGGGGGAAATGGCGATGTCAATATCGCCACCCTGCACTACATCCACATAGGCGGGGTTGTTGATCAGCGTCATCACCTTGCGCGCACCCAAACGCTTGGCGAGCATAGAGGACATGATATTGGCTTCGTCGTCATTGGTCAGTGCGAGGAACACATCGGTATCTTCAATGCTCTCCTCCATCAGCAGGTCTTTGTCCGAGGCGCTGCCCTGAATCACAATCGCGCGCTCGAGTTGCTCCGACAGGCGAATAGCGCGCTGTTTGTTGTACTCAATCACGCGCACGTTGTACTTGCCTTCCAGCATCTTGGCCAGGCGCAGGCCAATATTGCCACCGCCGGCGATAGTGATGCGTTTATAAGCCACTTCCAGTCGACGCAGCTCGCTCATTACCGCGCGAATATCCGCGCGCGCGGCGATAAAGAAAACTTCGTCATCGGCTTCGATCACCGTGGTCCCTGTGGGCATTATGGCGCGATTGCGCCGGTAAATTGCAGCAACGCGCGTATCTACGGAAGGCATATGCTCGCGCAAAAAACGCAGTTCCTGGCCGACTAACGGGCCGCCGTGGTAGGCCTTTACAGCTACCAACTGGACCTTGCCATCGGCAAAGTCCACTACCTGCAGGGTGCCCGGCTGTTCCAATAAACGGAAGATGTATTCGGAAACCAGTTGCTCGGGGCTGATGAGTACATCGATTGGGATAGCGCGCGATTCAAACAGTTTTTGATGGGTCAGGTAGGAGGTGGCGCGCACCCGGGCAATTTTGGTGGGGGTGTGGAACAGGTTTTCAGCGACGGTACAGGCGATCATATTGATCTCATCGTCGCTGGTGACTGCAACTAGCATATCCGCATCTTCAGCGCCTGCCTGGGCCAGTACATCCGGGTGGGAGCCTTCGCCGGTGACCACACTGATGTCATGGCGATCGCGCAGCTCGCGCAGGCGCGCTTCGTCGGTATCCACCACGGTGATGTCATTGGCTTCACTGGCCAGATGTTCGGTAAGGCTGCCGCCGACTTGCCCGGCGCCGAGAATAATAATTTTCATAGGTTTTCTGTGTTGTTCGGGTGAACTAATCCTAGTGTGTTTTTATTAATTTGCCGCTTGGTGCCTGGATCAGTCGGGTTTACGCAGTCTTGCATAGTAAAAGCCGTCGTGACCTTCGCTTTGGGGCAGGAGTTGCCTGCCGCAGGTTTGGGGAATGCCCCAGTCGGCAACTATTGACTCATGCCGGGCTGATGGTTGGCGCTTTAAAAACGCCTCAACTACCAGGGTATTTTCCCGTGGCATGACTGAGCAGGTGGCGTACAACAGAATCCCGCCCGGCTTTAACAGCGGCCAGAGGCTATCCAGCAATTGACCTTGCAAGTCTGACAGGCGTGCGATTTCTTCAGGGGTGCGCAACACTTTAATGTCTGGATGTCGACGAATAATACCGGTGGCGGAACAGGGGGCGTCCAGCAGTATGCGGTCAAATGGTTCGCCATCCCACCAATCCTGTGGCTTGGTGCCGTCGCCGCAGCGAATATCGGCGTCTACATTTAAGCGCGTCAGATTTTCACGTACCCGTTGCAGGCGGCGCACTTCCACATCAAGTGCGGTTACCTTAAGGCTCGGCTCCAGCTCCAACAGATGGCCGGTTTTACCGCCGGGTGCTGCGCAGGCATCCAATACACGCATGTTGGGTGATAATTGCAGCAAATCAGCACTTAGTTGGGCTGCTTCATCTTGTACGCTGATATTGCCCTCGGCAAATCCCGGCAGCTTGCGCGGGTCACAGGCCTGCTCCAGGGTAATGCCATAAGGGCTAAAAGGGGTTGGTTTGGCGGCAATGTCCAGGTCTGCCAATTGTTGCAAGTAGGCGTCGCGCAGCTGCTTGTGCAGATTCAGTCGCAGGCTAAAGGGCGGATGTTGATTGTTTGCGGCGGCTATAGATTCAATCTGAGTCGGCCAGCTTTTGCGCAGCATACCTTCCAACCATGCTGGATGATTGCTTTGAAAGGCACGGTTCTCGGTCAAAAATTCGTTGATCTTGTCACTATCACGCTGAAATTGGCGCAGTACACCATTGACCAGTTTGGTGGCCCAGGGTTTTTTGATCGAGCGGGTGATTTCAACGGTTTCGCCAATGGCGGCATGATCGGGAATGCGGGTGTGCAGCAGTTGATAGAGACCAATCAGCAGTAGCGCTTGTACGTCGCAGTCTTTGGCACGTAGCGGCTTATCCAACAGGCATTCGGTGTAGGCCTGCAATTGAGGAAAATAACGGCAGGTACCAAAGCAGAGCTCTTGTAGCAACGGGCGGTCATTTTCGGCAACTTGCGGCGAAATTGAGGGCAATAGACTGGATAAAGAGCCTTGGCTGCGCAGGATTTGAGTAATTACCTGGGTCGCTGCCGCACGCGCATTCAGCATTGCACTGACTCCAGTTGATCGCCCGGTTTGAATAAATCCGGATGGCCACGCAGGATTTCGCTAACTTTCATGGCTTTTTTGCCTGGTAGTTGCAATTGTTCAAGGATTAAATGGCCCTGGCTGCAGGCAATCCACAGCCCCTGTTCGGTAATCTGGGCAATGCTGCCCGGGTTTACTGAGGTGTTTTTGTCGCTGGCGCTGGCTGCCCAGACGCGGATACGCTGGTCATCACCTGCGCCTGCTGGCTTGGTGTGCGCAACCGGGAAGGGGTTAAACGCACGTACCCGTCGCTCCAGTGCTATGGCGGGCAGGTTCCAGTCTAGCGCTGCTTCCTCCTTGCTGAGCTTGGGAGCATAGTTGCTAAGTGAGTCGTCCTGCTTTTCCGGTTGAATGGTGCTGGCCTGCAATTGATCCAGGGCCTCCAGCAGTGCCGGGCTGCCGATTTCAATGAGTTTATCGTGCAGGCTTCCACCGGTATCTTCAGCTAAAATCGGGCAAAATGCCTTTATCAGCATATCACCAGTATCCAGCCCCACATCCATTTGCATAATGGTCACCCCGGTTTCATGATCGCCTGCTTCAATAGCGCGCTGAATCGGCGCCGCACCGCGCCAGCGCGGCAGGATTGATGCGTGGACATTGATGCAGCCGAGGCGCGGTGTGTCGAGTACTGCTTTGGGTAAGATCAGGCCATAGGCCACTACTATCATAAGATCGGCATTGAGGTCGGCAAGCCCGGCAATCGCTTCGGGGGATTTGAAGTTGATTGGTTGATAGACGGGAATATCATGCGCAAGGGCTACTTCCTTTACGGGGCTGGCGGTGAGCTTTTTGCCGCGTCCGGCGGGCCTGTCTGGCTGGGAGTAGACAGCGATCACCTGATGTCGACTGCCCAGCAGGGTTTTTAAATGTGCAGCGGCAAACTCCGGGGTGCCGGCAAAGATAATGCGCAAACCTTGGCTCATAAATAACCTATCGAACGTAAAAACGAGATTGCAAAAAATAAAAAATTGCCGGGAGCTATTTTTAACATTGCTTGTAATGGCCTGAAGGGTGGCTGCCACGGATGACGGCCATAAAAAAGGCGCTCATGGCGCCCGGGTTGGCAGTGTGCGTTTTAACGCGCGTCCGCCTTGTGTTTTTTCTCCAGCTTGGCGCGAATACGTGAACGCTTGAAGGGGGAGATGTGATCGACAAACAGCTTGCCGTTCAAGTGATCTAACTCGTGCTGGATACACACCGCTAGTAACCCTTGTGGCTCGATTTCGAAGGCGTTGCCGTCGCGATCCAGCGCTTTTACCCGAATATGGCCGGGGCGAACAACAGTCTCATAGAAGCCGGGTACCGACAGGCAACCTTCATCATATTCACTGGTTTCCGGATCCAATACCTCAATTTCAGGATTGATGAATACCAGTGGCTGGGATTTATCCTCGCTCACGTCTATAACTACTACGCGCTTATGCACATTGATTTGCGAAGCGGCCAGGCCGATGCCGGGAGCGTCATACATGGTTTCAAACATGTCATCAATTAATTTGCGGATATTGTCATCCACTAGTGTGACGGGTTTGGCGACAGTGCGCAGGCGTGGGTCTGGAAATTCAAGTATCGGTAACAAGGCCATAGTGTTTGTGACAAACTTCTAGTAAAAAGGTAATAACCGCTGCTAACATGATGATCGCACAGGATTTATGCGGTGCAAATGGAAACAGCATGGGCTTTAATAAATCCATTATACGTCTATCTGACTCAGGACCGAATAAAACAGGATCGGTTTCTATGAAAAAAATACTCCTGGCGCTTGCCGCCGCATCCCTGATCAGCTGGTGACCTGATCAAGTTGATTTACCTTGATGGTCAGCCGCGTTTAACGGTGGAGCGCACTCTTAAAATGGTTCCCGGTGCGGCGGGTGGCGGCATTAATGGTGCCACCAAGCTGAGTCCGAGTATCAGAGTGCAGAAAACTGAAGAGGCTATTACCTCAATTCCCCTCGATAAGGTGGATGCATTTTTATCTCGCAGTCGCATTGTAGAGCCAGGGGTGTTGGAAGGCGCACCTTACCTGCTTGCGGGACATCAACAGCATGTCATTGTTGGTGCGGGAGATCAGGCTTATGCGCGTGGCAAGTTTGATTCAAACTATACCAATTATGGTGTTTATCGTAAGGGGCAGGTTTTTAAAGACCCGGTCACACGGGAGTTGTTGGGGGTTTATGCCCAAGGTATTGGAACCGTCGCGGTTGACTCTATCGAGGGTGAGGTGGCTACACTGGATTTAATTCGGACATACGAAGAGGTTCGTCCGGGAGATAATCTTTTGCCGAGTGAAGATCGTGCAGTTGAATCCCTGTTTTACCCCAGTGCACCAGATAGTGAGATTAATGCCCAGATTATCGCCGTTGAAGGCGGCGTCACCCAGGTGGGTAAGTTCAATGTGGTGATCATTAACCGTGGTGAGCGTGAAGGTCTGCAGATTGGCAATGTGCTGGCTATTTACAAAACCGGGGAAGTGGTACGTGATCGGGTCAAGGGCGGGAGAGTTGCTCTGCCAGATGAGCGTGCCGGCCTGTTAATGGTATTCCGCACTTTTGAAAAAATAAGCTTTGGTTTGGTGCTGGAGGCGGATCGTGCGCTGGCAGTAAACGACAAAGTTAAAAACCCCTGATTTATCTCAAATAATCGCCCCCACCAAGGGGCGATTGCTTTTTCAAGGATGATAGTTATGCATAACCTGCTGGATTCGCTTCTCGCCAAATATCTACTTTTCCTGCGTTTACCTGAAGTTGGTGCCGGTACATACTGGCAATTGCATGAACAGGGCGTGGATATTGAATCTTTACTGGATAAACCAGCTGCTTCACTGAAATCATTTTTACGCCCTGCTGCGTTGGAAGCGCTTTTAGCGTTCAGGTCTGGCTCGCCACTGACCCAGAGGTTGGCGCGTGATCTTGAGTACATTGCCAGTCAGCCGGACCTTTATTGCCTGACTTTTGATGACCCGCTTTACCCGCGTCTGTTGCGCGAAATTCCCAAGCCGCCACCCTTGTTATTTGTGCGCGGTGATCCCAATTGCCTGAGTTTGCCGCAAGTTGCTATGGTTGGCAGTCGCAATCCCACTGCCGGCGGCAGTGAGAATGCCGAGCGTTTTGCCCGCTACCTGGCTGAGTGTGGCTTTGCTATTACCAGTGGTCTGGCCTTAGGGATAGATGCTGCGGCCCATCAGGGGGCGTTAAACGCGGGTGGTAAAACTATTGCGGTAATGGGCACCGGGATAGATATGATTTACCCCTCGCGTCATCGCGGACTGGCCCAAGCTATTTTACATAGTGGCGGGGCTCTGGTAAGCGAATTTCCATTGGGCGTTGGCTCCCTGGCGGCTAATTTTCCCCAGCGCAATCGCATAATCAGCGGACTGAGCGGAGGAGCTCTGGTGGTTGAAGCGGCAGTCCAAAGTGGCTCGCTCATTACCGCATCCTATGCCTTACAGCATGACCGCGAAGTTTTTGCGATTCCTGGTTCTATCCATAACCCGCTGGCACGCGGCTGTCACCAGTTGATCCGCCAGGGGGCTACGTTGGTAGAAACTGCCCAGGATATAGTCGATCAGCTTGCTGGATTGATCAGCTATAAGCGTCAGGAGGCCGGGCGCGTTTTTTCTGCCCAGTCCCTGCTTAATGAACCTCAAACCAATGCGGCTGCTCCGGCGCTAGATGCCAGCGAGCAGGCCTTGCTGGATGCATTGGGGTTTGATCCTTTGCCGCTGGATCTGCTGGCGGAGCGTACCGGCGCCGATATTGGCAGTTTGTCGGCGGGCTTGATAACACTGGAAATCAAAGGCCTGGTGCAGCAGGTAGGTGCCTGCTACCAGCGAGTTTAATTGAGCGACATTCGAGTCAAGGGATGCCCCTTCGGCTGCTAAGCTGGGATAATAGTAACCGTTGCTATCCGCTTAAAACTAAAGGTGTTATCCATGTTTGAATGGTCGCTCAATCCACGTGTTCAGTTCGCTGCAAGGCAAATGCGTCTTGGTGGCGTGGTTGCTTACCCTACCGAGGCTGTCTGGGGGCTGGGGTGCAACCCTTATGACGAATTGGCAGTGATGCAGCTGCTGGCGCTTAAGGATCGCCCAGTCGAAAAAGGCGTGATTTTGCTGGCGGCCCACATTCGCATGTTTGAGCCACTGTTATCTCATTTGGATGATCTGCAGCGTCAGCGGTTGAAAAATTCCTGGCCTGGCCCCTATACCTGGCTGGTGCCCAATAATGGCCTGGTGCCACCCTGGATTACTGGCCGATTTCCCAGTGTGGCCCTGCGCGTGACTGATCATCCGGTTGCGGCTGGTTTGTCGCGCGCTTTTGGCGGGCCCATAGTTTCTACCTCCTGCAACCCGGCTGGTCAGGATCCTGCACGCAGCATTGATCAGGTGCGACGTTATTTCGGTAACCAGTTGGACGCCATCACCTCAGGGCAAGTAGGTGCGCGTGCCAGTCCTTCAGAAATTCGTGACCTGCTGACCGGCGAAATCGTTCGCCCCGGTTGATCTACCAGTTTGGTACTAACTTTTCCTCTTTGCGATAAGGCCGCGTAGAATAGCGGCCCTTTCTTCCTCCTCTGTCTAAGGACCATGCCATGACACTTGTTTCCGGGCCGGATAAAGCCGCCGTCAAAGCTTATTTGCTGGATTTGCAGGATCGCATTTGCCAGGCACTGGCCGCTGAAGATGGTGGAGCCGGGTTTGTCGAAGACAGTTGGGTGCGTAGTGAGGGTGGCGGTGGTCGCTCACGCGTATTGACCAATGGCAAGGTGATTGAAAAAGGCGGGGTGAATTTCTCCCATGTGCATGGCACCCAGATGCCAGCCTCGGCCACAGCCCATCGCCCGGAGCTGGCCGGACGTTCCTTTGAGGCAATGGGTGTGTCGCTGGTCATTCATCCGCACAATCCTTACGTGCCCACCAGCCATGCCAATGTACGGTTTTTTATCGCCGAGAAAGAAGGTGCTGCGCCTGTGTGGTGGTTTGGTGGTGGCTATGACTTGACCCCCTACTACGGCAACGAAGAGGATGTTGTTCATTGGCATCAGACTGCTAAAAATGCCTGTGATCCACTGGGTGAGCATCTCTATCCCAAATTTAAAAAATGGTGCGACGAATATTTTTTCCTGAAGCATCGCGGTGAGGCGCGCGGCGTGGGGGGATTATTTTTTGATGACTATAACGCAGAAAATTTCGACCACAGTTTTGCGCTTATGCAAGCTGTGGGCGATAGCTACATTCCCGCCTATGTGCCAATTGTAAATGCGCGTAAAGCTGCTGCGTTTACGGAACGCGAGCGCGATTTCCAGCTCTATCGTCGAGGCCGTTACGTGGAGTTCAATCTGGTGTATGACCGCGGCACTTTATTTGGTTTGCAAACCGGTGGTCGCACTGAATCCATTTTAATGTCGCTGCCGCCGCTGGTGCGGTGGGAATACAATTGGCAACCAGATGCAGGCAGTCCGGAGGCGGAGCTCTACGAAAAATTTTTACCGCACCGCGAATGGTTGAAATAGTTCAAACGCAATAAATCAGTGCGATCATCGGCAATATTTTGATTTTTTTGGAATTCTCATGACAGATTTATACGCGGTATTTGGCAACCCCATTAATCACAGCAAATCGCCGGCGATTCATCGCCAGTTTGCCGAGCAAACCGGACAGGATATGCATTACACCAAGCAATTGGTTAATGAGGGTGAATTTGAGCAAGCGGTGCAGGATTTTTTTGCGCAGGGCGGCAAAGGGTTAAATATCACGGTGCCCTTCAAACTAAATGCATTTGATTTTGCGCAAAAACGCACTCCGCGCGCTGAGCGTGCTGGCGCAGTGAATACCCTGGCGCGCTTGAGTGATGGAACCATTCTGGGCGATAACACCGATGGCATAGGCATGATTCACGATATGCATAATCTGGGCTGGGAAATTCAGGGCAAGCGCGTATTAATTCTCGGTGCAGGTGGTGCGGTGCGCGGCATTTTGCAACCGTTGCTGGAGGAGAATCCTGCGCGTGTCACTATTGCCAATCGCACTTTCAGCAAAGCCGAAGAGCTGGCTAAAAACTTCCTTGACCTCGGTGATATTCAGGCTAAATCGTTTGAGCAATTGCAGGGCGATAGTTTTGACATAGTCATCAATGGCACTTCTGCCAGCTTGCAGGGAGAACTGCCTCCACTGCCAGATAATTTGCTCGCTGCTTCGGCCAGTTGTTACGACATGATGTATGGTGCAGAGCCGACCATTTTTTTGCAGTGGGCTAAAAATCACGGCGCAGCCCAGCTTGCTGATGGTTTGGGAATGCTGATTGGCCAAGCGGCAGAAGCTTTTTATTTGTGGCGACAAATTCGCCCCGAAGTTGTGCCAGTGATTACCGCACTGCGTCGCCAAATTGCTGAGAAAAAATAAAATCTCTGATGCTCCTGTCGCGTGATTGGAGCATTTATTTCTGTTTTTTAACCCATTCGTTAAATTTTCGGCGCTATGGTTTATCTATCGCTATTTTTAACCGCGCTTATTGCCGCGACATTATTCCCTCTTTCATCCGAAGCATTATTAGCGACGCTGCTTTATCAGCACTACTCCCCGTTTTTATTATGGCTAACTGCAACGAGTGGCAATACTCTCGGTTCCTGTATCAATTGGTTTTTCGGTAAACAGTGTTTGCACTGGCAAGATAAAAAATGGTTCCCTGTTAAACCGGCACAATTGACTCGCGCACAGGCACAATTTCAACGCTATGGAATTGCTTCATTATTGTTTGCCTGGCTTCCTGTGGTTGGCGATCCACTGACTTTTTTTGCGGGTGTTATGCGCATTCCTTTTTGGCAATTCCTTCTGTTGGTGGCAATCGGAAAATCGCTGCGCTATGCCCTGGTTGTTTGGCTCACGTTGATTGGTCTTGGTTAATGTAAAGTCGTTATAGCAATGGATCTTTTTGTGAAGTTGTAAATGGTATCGATTGTTGTGGTTCCGTTAGCTGTATTTGATAGTACATATAAAGTACACTGTTTTGCATCGGGAAAAGAGTATTAATCAGGAGTTGGTGTTCGCAATATGAATACAAATAATAATGTAAGCATTACAAGGTTTGTTGTACTTGTGTTGCTGGTAATTGCAATACCTGTTGCGTTTAGCCAGCTAGTTATTCGTTATGTGTACACTCAATGGTTGGAGCCACAATCGACAGCGGGAACTGTAATGATGGCTGCCTCAGCCATCCAACAGCAATGGGATGCAAAGAAAAAAAATATCCTTATTATCGGTAATTCTCGTATTGGCGAAGGAGTTTCTGCAAAGCTGGCCAATAACACCATCAATAATAATGAATACAACTTTGTTGTTCTTGGTCTCCCTGGTACTACACCTAGAGTTTGGTTTTATATACTGAATAATATTGACAAAAATGCGAGTAAATTTTTTGCTGTTTATTTGATGGCTGAAAATTATAGTGATACTGCCGAAGAGAATTACAACGATCGTGACATAGATACGTCTTATTTGGCAGCAATACTGACCCTGAATGATTTGTCGACGTATCCGGCCTCGTTTGATGATGAAAAAAAGTCAGCTGATGCTTACCATAATATTTTATTTCCAATTGCTCCTTTGCAGAAAGACATAATGCAATTTCTGAGAAATCCGCATGCTCGAATCAATGAGGTGCAACTCTGGCGAAAGGACTATATGAAGTGGATTGCCGATTACAATGGTCGTTCGGAGCGATTGCCGGATTTGGACCAACTGGCGAATGCTCCTGTGGCTTTAGCTCAATTGGCAGATTGGCAAAGGCCGGGAATGGAATGGTATTTTCGTGCAGTGCCCAAGTGCAATCAGGAGTATTTGCACAGTTTTCGCTATAACTCCCGTTGGTTTGGTGCGATAAGTGAGCATTATTCAAGGAGCGCGGTACGTGTGGGGGTGTTTATGATTCCCCGGGGCCCTTATCACCACCAGCAAGGCTGTGAATCTAAATTAAAAGGTAGCCTTGCTGTATTGCAGCGCAAGGGACGCATTGATCTTATTTCCAGCGATATTGCTACAGTCCTGGAGCGGCCAGAATATTTTTTCGACCACCTGCATATCAACGGTGCAGGGCGAAACCTATTTTCTAAAAATTTGGCTGTTGCCATTGAAAATCAGTTGGAAGATTAATCACGATGCAATTTGATACATTTGGCTACTGGTTATTTTTCCTCATTGTTCTATTACTTTTTGCATCCCAGCAACAGCGCAATGCTCGTATCATTTTGTTGGTGGCAAGTTATGTGTTTTATGCTTTTTGGGATGTGCATTTTCTATTGCTTCTGGGTGGTTCTACCCTGGGTAACTTTTGCCTTGGGCGATTAATTGATGGCTCTGAAGGACGCCGGAAGCGCTTGTTCCTGATTGTCGCCATAGTAGCCAATCTGACGTTGTTAGGTTTTTTCAAATACTGCAATTTTTTCATTGATTCATTCAGTACGCTAATTGGGTTGGATGGACAATCATTGATGTTGAATATAGTTCTACCTGTGGGAATCAGCTTTTTTACATTTGAGGGAATTGCTTATGCAATGGATATCTATCGCAAAGATATTCGTGCAGAGCGTAGCTTGTTTAATTTTTCATTGTTTATTTCATTTTTCCCGCATCTGATAGCTGGTCCGATTATTCGTCCCCATGATTATTTTCCCCAGCTGGAGCAGCCTTGGCGTTTAACCCGGGTGAGTATCCAATGGTCTGGCTATCAAATTATAAAAGGCTTATTTAAAAAACTGGTGTTGTCAGACTCAGTTGCAGTGTATGCCAATCAGTATTTTTCTGGTGATGGCAGTGTCAGTGTTTGGGCGGGCGTAATTGCATTCGGGCTGCAAATTTATTTTGATTTTTCCGGTTATACGGATATGGCGCGTGGTTGTGCGCGTCTGTTTGGTATTCAATTGCCTATTAATTTCGATCGTCCATATTTAGCTACTAATATCAGTAAATTTTGGCGTAAGTGGCATATTTCCCTGTCGTCCTGGTTGCGTGACTATTTATTTATCCCTCTGGGTGGTAGCCGGGTTACAGTCTGGAAAATCCATCGCAACCTTCTTATTGTGATGTTTTTGGGCGGCTTATGGCATGGTGCGAGTTGGGGGTTCGCTCTGTGGGGGATATGGCATGGATTGCTATTGAGTATTCACAAATTAAGCATTGATATGGTCAGTGAAAAAATAAAGCTATTTTTTACCAACAGACTTGGATTGGCTATTGGCTGGCTGACAACTATTCTTTGTGTTTTTATAGGGTGGATACCTTTTAGGGCAACAAGTTTTGATCAGGCATTGCGTGTTACTGGTGATTTTCTCTCTGTCTGGAACTTTAGATTGGAAAGCTTGCCAGCCGATATTTTTATTGTAATTGGTTTTTCTGTTGCCTACATGTGTGCTGATCGCCATAAAATCATTGATAAGTATTTGGAGCAGGGCATTTCCTGGAAGGCTTATGTTTTGAGCATAGGCCTGGTGTTGTGCTTGATTGATATTTTTATGGTGAGGAACGTCTCCATTCCTTTTATTTATTTTCAATTTTAGGGGGAGCATGCAATCGCGCAAACCAACTTGCTTCCTGGCACATGTTGATAAACCAATGCAGTGCCTTGCCTGAATTATTCTTTCGCCAGG
Organism: Gammaproteobacteria bacterium; assembly: GCA_021151625.1. Classification (GTDB taxonomy): domain Bacteria; phylum Pseudomonadota; class Gammaproteobacteria; order Pseudomonadales; family Cellvibrionaceae; genus Cellvibrio. Next base: position 21,930 of record JAGKWY010000025.1, read on the forward strand.
CAATATAAAGCGGAATATTTGGGCGCGGGACTGCGCAATCTAAAATCACCAAGTCCCCATGCGCAACTTCAGTGTGAATTAAATGCTTCGGCAAAAAACCGACTCCAACGCCCATAACTTGCGCGTGAATTTTTGCAGCAACGTTGGGGACACGAATGATTTGCCGGCTCTCCAGTAAACCCGATGAGCGTCCCGGTGAGCTGATGGATGAATCGGCAATCACAATCGTTGGAAAGGCGGCGATAGCGGCGGCGTCCACAGGGCCATGGTGAAATCGCAGCGGATGTTCGCGCGCAACTGCAAATACAAATTCCACCTCCCCCATCAAGCGATATTCAAAAATACCTTTGGGTAAATCGCCGCTGGCGCCCAGTGCCAGGTCGCAGCGCTCCGCGATCAATGCATCCCAGGTGCCGCCCAGCACTTCTTCGCTAATGGTGATGGCTACACGCTTATCGAGTTGATTGAAGGCGTTGATTTGCTGCAGTAACGGCGCCAGTGGCAAGACTGTATCTACGGCGATGCGCAACTGGGTTTCCCAGCCCGATTCCAGCTGCTGTACCGCCTCTTCAATGGCGCTAGCCGCCTGCAAGAGTTGGCGGCCCTGTTCCAGCAACAAGCGTCCGGCGGTGGTTAGTTGGGCCTTCTGCTTGCTGCGATCAAACAAACTGATGCCCAGGTCCGATTCCAGCTTCTGAACGGTGTAAGAAAGCGCCGAAGGTACCTTGAACAGGGCTTCTGCAGCGGCACCGAAACTGCCTTTGCGATCTATGGCATCCAGTACCCGCAAGGCTTCCAGGGTGATTGCGTGATGCATGATGTGGGTGTTTTCCTTATATTCAAAAAATTTGAAGTAATAGCTCAAAATGTTCCGCTTTTTTATCGCCTATGACAAGCCTAATCTGGCAACAAGTGAGGCGAACAGCGAAATGCAGAGCGCCAAACCAGAACCCCTGACTTGTACACAGCATTCAAATTTTTTGGAGATCATCATGAGCGCAATTACTAAAGTACTGGCAACTAACAACAGCTTCTCGCAACTGGCCCTGCGTTTACCCCTGGGAATCATCTTTGCGGCCCACGGCGCGCAGAAATTGTTTGGCTGGTTTGGCGGCTACGGCCTGCAGGGCACCGGTCAGTGGATGGACTCTATCGGTCTTGGTCCAGGGGTGGTGATGGCGGCCCTGGCGGGTTCAGCAGAATTCTTCGGTGGCTTGTTCCTGATTCTCGGCTTGCTCACTCGCCCAACAGCGCTGGTATTGGCGGTGACCATGGTAGTGGCGATCTTGTCGGTGCATATCAACAATGGCCTGTTTATGAGCAATAACGGCTATGAGTTTGGCCTGGCGTTATTGGCTGGTGCAGTATCGCTGCTGATTTCTGGCGGTGGCCGTGCAAGTGTGGATAGCCTGATTGCCAAACATTAAGCACAGCAAGTAGCAGCAAAATATTTTCCAACAATTAATTGAAATAATTCTGCGCGGAAATTGGTTCGCGCACTGAGCAACGGAGGTAGATCATGATCAGTATCAGACGTAGCCATGAACGCGGTGGTGCCAACTTCGGTTGGCTGGATAGCAAACACACCTTTTCGTTTGGCAGTTATTACGATGAGCGTCACATGGGCTTTTCTGCGTTGCGCGTAATCAACGATGACCGCGTAACACCCGGTGCCGGTTTTGATACCCACGGTCACCGTGATATGGAAATCATCAGTTACGTACTTGACGGTGAAATCGCCCATAAAGACAGTGAAGGTAATGTGGCTACCTTGCCACCGGGTGAATTTCAGTTGATGTCAGCCGGTAGCGGTATTCGCCATAGCGAATTTAATCCATCGCGCAGCAAAGGCTTACACTTTTTGCAAATCTGGATTCAACCGAATGTATACGGCGAAGCACCTGGTTATCAGCAAAAAGATTTTGGTAGTAACCCGGGGTTAACCCTGGCAGTGAGCCCGGATGGTGAAGCGGGTAGCTTGGTGATCAAGCAGGACGCGCGCATTTATCAATTGTTGTTAGCGCCAAGCGAGACGGCACAACTGAACACCAACACCAGGCGTCACTATTATGTGCATGTGATCGAGGGCGAATTAAAAATTGCCGGAGAATTAGTAAAGCCTGGTGATGGTGCAAAACTGGCAGACATTAGCGCATTGCAATTAAATGCGACCAAACAACCGGTAAAAGCCCTGGTGTTTGATTTGCCCTAAGCAGATGTAAGTTGTTGTACTAAAAACTTGCGCAATAAAAAACAGGTGAATAAGTTTCACCTGTTTTTTATTGCAGAGTATTTTTTCTATTGAGCGTCCCCCACTACGTGCAGCGTTAGTGCTTGCGAAAAGCCTTCCAGGCTGGCTTCCAGGGTATCGCCAATGTTTACTGGTCCAACCCCGGCTGGTGTGCCGGTAAAAATCAAATCCCCTGCTTCCAGTTTTATATAGCGCGATACTTGCGCAATGAGCTCCGGAATTGGCCATACCATATCGCGCCAGTTACCGCGTTGTACCTCGTTGCCGTTGCGAGTTAACACCAGGTCGCCGAACTGTTCCAGGTCTTGCAATGCTCCGCGTTGGATTGCCGTGCAGGGCGCTGAACCATCAAAGCCTTTGCCCAGTTCCCAGGGGCGACCCAGTTTTTTAGCTTCTTTTTGTAAATCGCGACAGGTCATATCCAGACCCACTGCAAAACCAAAGACATGATTGGCTGCATCAGTGGCAGAAATTTTGTTTCCTGCTTTGCTAATCGCAACAACTAATTCAAGCTCATGTTCAACCTGTTGGGAAAAATCCGGGTAGTGAAAATTCTCGCCATTTTGCGCTAAAGCACTTTGCGGTTTAAAAAAGAAGAATGGCGGCTCGCGCTCCGGGTCATGGCCCATTTCGCGTGCATGTTCGGCGTAGTTGCGGCCAATACAAATAATTTTATTAACCGAAAATGCTTCAGTGCTATCAATAACGGGCAACGAATAGTGCGGCATAAAAATCCTTTATAAAAATAACAATAAATGATTAATCGAGGCTGGAAATTTCTTACGTAGATTTTTCCTCCGCAAGATAGGAGTTTTTCAATTTCACATAATTATTGGCGGAATAGGTAAAAAAACTGCGCTCGGAATCTTTGAGCGGGCGGATTTGTTTTACCGGTGTACCCATGTACATAAAGCCGGACTCAAGTCGCTTGCCCGGCGGTACCAACGAGCCTGCGCCTATCACTACTTCATCCTCCACAACGGCGCCGTCCAGAATGGTTGAGCCAATTCCAATCAGCACGCGATTGCCAATGGTGCATCCGTGCAGGCATACCGAATGGCCCACGGTCACATCATCGCCCACCGTGAGTGGGTGGCCGGCGGGGTTGTAACTGCTGGCGTGGGTGATGTGCAGTACCGAGCCATCCTGCACGCTGGTGCGTGCGCCTATGCGAATGCGGTGCATATCGCCGCGAATCACTACGCAGGGCCATACCGAAGCATCCTCACCCAACTCCACATCGCCAATCACCACGGCCGATTCATCTACAAAAACCCGTTCGCCCAAACGCGGTGTATGACCTTGGAAACTTCTTATTGCGCCCATAAATAATTCCTCGAAAACCCACACAATCTTGGGTGTATGATACGCGAAACCGGGCCTGGGCTCCGGTCAGCCATTTGAATTCAGTGGCCAATAGTGATGAGTTGCGCAAAGCCTATACCGAAAGCATCGCACTGCTCACCGATTATTCGACGGAATTTAGCCAAAACGAAGCCTTGTATCAGGCCTATCAACAACTTGCTGATAGCAGCGAATTTGCACAACTAACCCAGGCGCAACAACAGACACTTAACAATGCGCTGCGCGATTTTCGCTTGGGTGGTGTTGCATTAAATGAAGCGGATAAAAAACGTTTTGGTGAGATTCAAAAACGTTTGTCGGAGCTTTCCACACAATTTTCCAACAACGTGTTGGATGCAACCCAGGCCTGGTATAAGCAATTTGATAATGCCGATGCCCTGGTGGGCTTGCCTGAATCTGCCTTGGCACAGGCGGCACAAGCGGCGGTACAAAAAAATCTGCAGGGTTATGTGGTCACTCTGGATTTTCCCTCCTACTACGCCGTAATTATGTATGCCGATAATCGCGCGCTGCGCGAAGAAATTTATACCGCTTATGTTACTCGTGCATCTGCAGCGGGGAAAAAAGCCGATGGTGCTTCGGCGGCAGAATGGGATAACAGCGCGCTTATTGCCGAGACACTGGCGCTGCGTCATGAGCTGGCGCAACTGCTGGGTTTTGCTAACTATGCCGAGCGTTCGCTCGCGAGCAAAATGGCAGAGTCGCCCGCGCAAGTGCTGCAATTTTTAAATGAACTTGCACAAAAATCCAAACCTTTTGCCGAGCAGGATTACACCGAGTTGCGCGCGTTTGCGGCAGCGCAAGGCTGCGCAGATTTCCAAGCCTGGGATACAACTTACTACAGCGAAAAATTGCGCGTAGAAAAATATTCTGTTTCGCAAGAAGAGCTGCGCCCTTATTTCCCGGCAGAAAAAGTGATTGCCGGCATGTTTGAGGTAGTACAGCGTTTGTTTGCTATTCAGGTAAAACAAATCGCAGACTTTGATACTTATCATCCTGATGTGCGTTTTTACCATATTGAAAAAAATGGCCAACAGCTTGCGAGTTTTTATCTCGACCTGTTTGCACGCGAGAAGAAAAAGGGCGGTGCCTGGATGGCGGATTGCCGCGTGCGTCGTAAAACATCTACCGGTTTGCAATTGCCCGTCGCCTTTTTAACCTGCAATTTTACGCCCCCTGTGGGCGATACTCCGTCGTTGTTAACCCATGATGAAGTAACCACCTTATTCCATGAATTTGGCCATGGCTTGCATCATATGCTCACCCAAATTGAGGTGGCGGCCGTGAGTGGTATTAACGGGGTTGCCTGGGATGCGGTGGAATTACCCAGTCAATTTATGGAGAACTGGTGTTGGGAGCCTGAGGCGATTCCATTGATTTCTGGCCACTATCAAACCGGTGAGTCACTGCCGCAAAGCTTGCTCGATAAAATGCTCGCGGCCAAAAATTTCCAATCCGGTTTGCAAATGATCCGCCAGCTGGAGTTTTCACTGTTCGATTTCCGCTTGCATGCTGAATACAACCCGGCTGCACCGAAATCTGCACAGCAAGTATTGAATGAAGTGCGCGATCTGGTGGCGGTGATCAGGCCGCCGGCGTTCAATCGTTTTGAAAATAGTTTTAGCCATATTTTTGCTGGTGGTTATGCGGCAGGTTACTACAGCTATAAGTGGGCCGAAGTCTTATCGGCCGATGCCTACTCGCGTTTTGAAGAGGAAGGTATTTTCAACGCGCAAACCGGGGAGAGTTTCCTGCAGGAAATTTTGCAGCAGGGTGGCAGTCGCGCACCTATGGAATTGTTTAAAAACTTCCGCGGGCGTGAACCGCAAATTGATGCACTCTTGCGTCATTCGGGAATCACTCCTTCTACTACTTCAGGGGAGGTGGCAGCCTAATGGTCTATAGCAACAAACGCCGTTTTGTCGCGGGTGCCGTATGCCCGCGCTGTTCCGAAATGGACAAATTGGTGGTCTACAGTGAGGATGGCAAAGATTACCGCGAGTGTGTCGCCTGCGGTTACAAGGATGAAATGCACTTCAAACCTGCCGCGCGCGAACTGGAAACCCGGGTCAATCAGACCGAAGAGGACAAGCGGGATGCTGTCCAGGTCATCAATATCCTGCCCTTTGGAAAAACCGACCACTAGGTCGATTTCTTCTTTTATCCATTAATGAAATTAATTTCATTAATGGATATTTTCTTATAAATAAGATCTTTCGTTGGCTATCTCATTGTCATAAAAGAGTTTTTTATGGCAACGCTATTTTACTAATTAAATTTGGCGCTCAAAGCGCTACCGCTGAGTGATTTTTACGCCAATGTGTGGTGTTGCGTAACAGTCCCCTGCCGTTTACAAAATCATCCGTCTCAATTTCTTGTAGTCAAAGTGAACATATGATACTTGTATCCAACAATACCAGTTGCGGGCTATGTCTCATTCAGAATCACAATAACAGTAATTGGTAGTTGTGGAGGCGGGCGACAAGGCCTGGTGTGACCCTTTCATCTTGCTAACAAGGTGATAGCCAAATTCTTAACTCACCTGACGGGGAGGGGGAATTTGGTTTATGCGTTAACCATAAAAAAATCCTGAGCATAATTAATCCAATTAAGGAGAGCTCCATGAGTAGAAAAGTCAGTTTCAATAAAACAATCCTGGCTACTGTTATCGCTTCTTCTGCGTTGAGCGGCTTTGCAGTCGCACAAGACGACGGTCAAGTTGAAGAGGTAATGGTGACGGGGATTCGCGCGTCTATGGAACGTGCGATGGATGTAAAGCGCAATTCTGCGGGTGTTGTTGATGCCATCAGCGCGCAAGACATGGGTAAGTTTCCAGATACTAACCTTGCTGAATCCTTACAACGTATCACCGGTGTTTCGATTGATCGTAACAACGGTGAGGGGTCACGTATTACCGTGCGCGGTTTCGGTCCCGATTTCAACATGGTGACCTTGAACGGAAGAACTATGCCAACTGGTAGCGCCTATGGTGGTAGCTCTGGTGCTGACGCATCCACACGCGGCGGTAACTCACGCGCGTTTGATTTCGCAAACCTTGCGTCTGAAGCGGTTTCCGGCGTGGAAGTTTACAAAACCGGCAAGGCTAACATCGCCGCAGGCGGTATTGGTGCTTCGGTAAATATTAAGACCTCTCGCCCATTGGACTCTGCTGGCTTCAAAGCCTCTGTAGGTGCTAAAGCAGTGGCCGATACTACTAACCGCACTGGTGATGATTTAACACCAGAGGTTTCAGGTTTAGTGAGCTGGGCAGATGACTCTGAAGTATTTGGCGTGTCGCTGAGTGCGAGTTATCAGGAGCGTGACTCGGGCTATACCGGTGCGACGGTTAACGATTGGACTGTGGCGCGTTGGGGCGGTGGTTCCTCAAATACTATTTACGATAATCCTGCGAACAGTGCCATTTTTAAAAATGCTCCAGCAGCTGGTGATCTCTATTCTCGTCCTAACGATGTTCGCTACACCTTTTCGGATCGTGAACGTGACCGTACCAATGCTCAGCTCACACTCCAATTTCGCCCTGTTGAAAGCCTGACTGGTACCCTGGATTACACCTTTGCGCAGAATGATCAATCTGAGCATCGCGGTGAAGTAACCACTTGGGTTCAAAATGGCGGCAATTTAACTTACGTTGAGTTTGATAACTCAGCAATTAAAACCCCAAAAATCATTACCGAGAGTTATTCGGCCAATAAAGATATTGGTTTTGCGCAGCAATATCGCTCTCAGGAAGACACACTTGAATCCGTTGGTTTGAATGTTGCCTGGGATGTAAATGATCAATTGACGGTTAAGCTCGATGCACATGACTCCTCGTTGGAGAGTTTGCCAACAGGTCCAGGTCATGCGGGTGAATTGGATATTGGTATTGGGGCTCCTATTAAAACCGGCGCTAGCTGGGTATTCAGTGGTCAGGATATTCCGAGCTGGACGCACACCATCACTGGCACTTTGGATGAGAATGATTTGAGCTCATCAGTAATGCGTGTTTGGTCCGCTGAGCAAATCTCTGATGTCACGCAAGCCAAAATCGATGCCGAGTGGAAATTCGAAGACGGCCGTTTTGACTTCGGTATTGAGCGTCGCGAAATGGGTTCAAATACCATCAGCTATAACGGAAACAACAATCAGGTATTGGGTGGTTGGGGTGCTTCTGCACCGGGTGAATTCCCCGATGGATCATTTGAAGTCTTCGATGTAGCGGGTGAGTTTGATGATGTGAGTACCGGCAACTCACCTCATATTGGCTTCCGTGCAGATGCGCGCGAGCTTGCGAATAGCCTGATAGATATTTACAGCGCGAAAAAAGCTTACGTCGGTGTTGAGGACACCCAGGTTGCAGGTCAGGTTCGCAACAGCAAAAGCAACAACGACATTCAGGAAGATACTGATTCGGTCTATTTCCAGTTGGGCACCAAAGGGCAGCTCGCTGGTATGGATATAGATGTGCTGGCCGGCTTGCGTTATGAGTCTACCGAGCAAACCTCTTCTTCTGATACACCACCACTGGATTATTATGTGTGGCAATCAGATAACGATTTCACACCCGTAAGCAAAGCGGCCGGAGCCAAATCTGTTGCCAAAAACGACTATGATGCCTTGCTGCCTAACCTGGATTTGTCGGCTAACCTGACAGATGACATAGTAACCAGATTCTCGTTTAGCAAAACTATCGCGCGTCCTGGTTTGTCACAGTTGGGATCAGTGGTTTCGTACGGTAGTCCAAACGGGTCTACTTTGAACGCCGGTACAACCGTTCAGGCAACCGGACAAAACCCACAACTCAAACCACTGGAATCAAGCAACTTCGACTTGTCGGTTGAGTGGTATTTCGATGATGCCAGCTATGTATCTGCGGGTTTATTTGAAAAACGTGTGATTAACTTCACTGGTACTGAAACTGTTGATCGTACCTTTGATGTTCGCGACCAAACTGCTGGTCCGAGAGCACAAGCGGCCAGAGCAGCTCTGCAAAGCAGAGGTATCAATGTCGATAACGCCAGCCTCTATGCAATGATGCAGATTTTGGCTAACCCAGGTACATATCCTGGCGGTGCTGCAGATTATACTGGCGCAGTAAAAGATGATCTGAACGATCAGGCGGGTTACTCATTCATCACCCCGAATGCTGATGATCCACTGATTACCTATAAATTCAGATCACCAGTTAACAACCGTGAAGCAAAACTTTACGGTGCTGAGTTTGCTGGGCAGTACTTCTTTGGTGATACAGGTTTTGGTGTGCAAGCTAACTATACCATCGTAAGAGGTGATGTGAGCTTTGATAATATGGATATTACTTCAAACCAATTTGCGTTATTGGGGCTTAGTGATACCGCAAACCTGGTGTTGATGTATGAAAAGAATGCCATCGAAGCGCGCGTTGCATACAACTGGCGCGATGAGTTCCTCAATAGAACTGGTGCTGGTGCTAACAACCCAGGTTATATTGAAGCTTACTCGCAAATTGACGCCAACGTGACCTATCACTTTACCGACAATCTCGCTGTATCGTTTGAAGCAATTAACTTGACTGGTGAGGATCGTCGTGAACATGCGCGCAACAAAAACATGTTGTGGGGCTATGACGATTTAGGTGCTCGTTACCAATTGGGTGCTCGTTACAGTTTCTAAGTTGTATTTGAGCGCTGTTTGAAAAAAAAGAGTCGCCTAGGCGACTCTTTTTCTATATAAATCAAAATAATTATCTTGGTTTTTGGTAATAATCTATATGCAAAAGATAGCAGTATTAAACAATATTGATCATGAACATCTAAGAGTTAGTGCAAAGTTCTCTGCAGAATTGGGCGATAACGTAGCAAGCACCCTCACCTACGTAACCGAATTTTCAGAAGTTCAAAAAGAATATCCAATATTGTGCCGCAAGAATCCTGAAACAGGTGAATATCAAGCGGTTGTATTTTTTGGTTTTCAAAAGAACGAAAATTTATTTTTGGCAGATGTAGATCTTGCAAATCAGCGATATCCAGGATGGCGTGCCAACTATGTCCCGGCGGTGATGGCCAGAGGGCCTTTTTCAATTGGTATTCAGCGTGAAGTGGCAAATGGTTCGGAATCGCATAACGCTGTTGTGCACATAGATATGAATCATCCCAAAATAATTTCAGGAGAGGGACAAGCGCTCTTCCTGGAAAGCGGAGGCCAGGGGGCCTATTTAAACTATATTTCATCAATACTGGATACCATTAATAAAGGGGTGCATCTGACCCAATTAATGTTTGAGGTATTTAGTAAGCATCAGCTATTGGAAGATGTGGTTTTGGATATAGAGTTTCACGGACAAAACAAATTAAAAATCGCGGGATTCGAAACAGTAAGTGTCGAAAAGTTATTCGGCTTGAATGGTGAGGCGCTTGAAGAATTAAATAAATCCGGTTTTCTACAGGCAGCCTACTTTATCGCTGCGTCTATGTCGAATATTCAAAAGTTGATTGACTGGAAGAACCGCAAGCTTTCAGCAGAGGAAAAATAGCGTTGAAAAAAACAAAGATTTTGTATGGAATTGGCTCGGACACTATTCCGCGAGATGTCATTAATTCCGCAGAACCTGTTGTTTTTAAACAGTTGGTTGGTGATTGGCCGATGGTACAAGCTGGGCTGGTTTCTGATCAATCATCAGTTGACTATTTAAAGTCTTTTTATAATGGAAATCCAACTATCGTATGTAAGATTCCACCCGAAAATAATGGAAGAATGTTTTACAACGAAAACTGTACCCAGCTCGATTATGAGAGTTTTAAAGGGCGTATAGATGAAACATTGGATGCTATTTTGGGTGGCGCTGAACAAATGGATAGCCCTGCGTATTACATAGCGTCCAATATTATTGCAACGCATTTGTCGGGCTTTAGTGATACAAATGCAATTGTAATTCCACGCGAAAAGCATCCTGATGCTATGGAAGAGCGAGTGAGCATATGGATTGGAGGTGCAACGACAGCGACATGTCATTTCGATGCGCTGGACAATATCGCCTGCTGTGTTGCAGGTAAACGTAAGTTTACGCTCTTCCCTCCGAATCAAATTAGCAACCTTTATCCTGGGCCGCTAGAGCCAACTCCGGGTGGCCAAGTGATTAGTCTGGTTGATTTTAAAAATCCCGACCTGCAAAAATATCCTCGTTTTAGTGATGCGCTGCTATCCGCTCAAGTTGCTGAGTTGGAACCAGGTGATGCGCTCTTTATTCCCAGCATGTGGTGGCACCATGTAGAAAGTCAGGCGCCCTATAATGTGTTGGTAAATTACTGGTGGGATGATGCGCCCGCTTATTTAACGTCGGGGATGAACGCACTATATATGGCGATGCTGGGAATTCGAGATAAGTCAGCTCATGAGCGAGAGGCCTGGAAACACGTTTTTAATCACTATATTTTTGATGGGGCCGAAAAATCAAATTCCTACCTTCCATCGGAAGCGAGAGGGTTTTTAAATATTCTGGATAGGCTTGGCGGTAGAAAATTAAGAGCCTTGCTTACGAATAAATTGAATCGTTAATGAGAATAAAAATGCTCAATAAGAAAATGAAAATAGTTATCGCCGGCGGTGGAACTGCAGGCTGGATTACCGCAGCAGCGCTTTCACACCAAATGGGTGAGCTTCTTGATATTACATTAGTGGAATCGCAAGAAATAGGAACTATCGGTGTTGGTGAAGCGACGATTCCACCCATGAGAACTTTTCATCGTTTGATAGGCATCAACGAGCAAGAGTTTATGCGCGCGACCAACGCAACCTTCAAACTCGGCATTCAATTTGAAAATTGGAAAAATATTGGCGATAAATATATACATTCGTTTGGTGTGACCGGTAAGCAAACATTAATTACTGATTTTATCCATTTTTGGTTGAGAGGCCGCGAACTGGGATTGGCCGATGAGTTTGGCAACTATTGCCTTGAATACAAAGCCGCTCAAGCGGAACGCTTTGCAATTAATGATCAAGCTAAACTTAATTATGCATTTCATCTGGATGCTGGACGATATGCAGGGTATCTCCGGGCGCGCTCTGAGGCTCGTGGTGTAACCCGCGTTGAAGGGAAAATCGCTAATGTGCAGCAACATCCCGATTCAGGCTTTATTGCGTCGCTCACAATGGATTCAGGTCAGGAAATAGCGGGAGATTTATTTATCGATTGCACTGGTATGAGGGGGCTGTTGATAGAGCAGACCTTGCAGACCGGGTTCGAAGAGTGGAGCCATTGGTTGCCCTGTGATAGTGCTATCGCACTGCAGACAGAATCTACTGCACCTGCAGTTCCCTATACAAAATCGATTGCGCATCATGCCGGTTGGCGTTGGCAAATTCCCTTGCAGCATAGGGTCGGAAACGGATTGGTTTTCGCCAGTCGCTACATGTCTGACGATGAGGCAACCAATATGTTGCTTTCTAACATGGATGGGAAAGTGCTCACTGAACCTAAAGTCATAAAGTTCAAAACGGGGAAGCGAAAAAAATCCTGGAATAAAAACTGTATCGCAGTGGGACTAGCTTCCGGATTTTTGGAACCGCTGGAATCAACCAGTATTCATATGATCATGACGGCAGTAACGCGCTTGCTGCAGTTGTTCCCACACGGCGAAATTAAGTCATCGATTGTTGATGAGTTCAATATGCAAGCTGAAAGCGAAATCAACCGAATCAGGGATTTTGTTATCTTGCACTACAAGGCGACAGAACGTGATGACAGCCCTTTTTGGCGCTACTGCAAGGATATGGAAATTCCGCTGGAGCTTGCGCATAGAATGCGTCTCTTTAAAGAGCATGGAAAATCTTTCCAGGTTGAAGGTGAATTATTTCGTCTGGATTCCTGGACGCAAGTTATGCTCGGGCAGGGAGTTGTTCCCGCGTCATATCACCCGATTGTTGAACTTATGTCTGAGCGAGAATTGCAAAACTTCCTGAACAGTGTTGCTGCTGACGTTGATAGAAATATGGCAACGCTGTTAAAGCATCAGGATTTTATTAATAAATACTGCAGCATGTAATCTCTAAGATGGAAAATACGATGCTCGATTCTTTATTGCCTAAATTGCATCCGGAGCTTTCTTACAAGTTTTACAGTGTTGGTAATGAAGGAACGCCGTTATTGGTTATCGACAATTTTATTCAAGATGCGCAGTCGCTCGTGAATTTTTGCGTAGCCAATACATGTTTTAACAAAGTAGATAATTTTTATCCGGGACTGCGAATGGCTGCCCCACCTAGATATATTCATGTGATAAATCGTTATCTCGCGGAGCTGATGAGTAATATATTTGGTCTTACGCAAGATCGAATAGCGGGAGGTAAATCGCTTTACTCAATGGTAGTAACACCACCAGAACAATTAGAGATTAAGCAGTGTCTACCGCACATTGATTCATACCTAAGCGGCGATCTCGCTTGTGTTCATTATCTCTGTGGGAAAGAAAAAGGCGGCACGTCACTCTATCGTCATAGAAAAACTGGCTATGAAAAAATTACCAGTGAAACCATCGATCACTATAAGCAGACTGTTATGGATGAAGGTGCACTTATATTTGATAGAAAGTCTTACATGAATGGTTCAAATACCTACTTTGAACAAATTGCATCAGTAGATGCAATATTTAACCGCATGATTATTTATCCATCGAATATCCTTCATTCAGGCAATATAGCCCCGGATTTTGATTTTGACCCCAATCCAGCGAGCGGACGGCTTACGCTTAACTCGTTTATATATAGCAAGCGCCCATAATCACCAGCGCGATATAGGATCTAAGTCCAGCGCTTGGATTCACAGTGTCGGGTTTTATTGCTACCTTTAGTGCCCCCTGCGGAAAAACTCTTTTTTATAACAATAGCGGTTCAATACTATGGCCAAACACGTTCTCCTTAACAATATTACGCATAAAGACCTCAAGGTTGTCACCGATTATTCGGCGGCTTACGGTGATGATGTTGGTAGCACCCTGACTTTTCCTACCGAATATGCCGATGTGCATCGCGAATACCCCATCCTGTTCCAGAAAAATGAAAACACCGGCAAGTTCCAGTCGATAGTACTACTGGGCCTGAGAAGCGATGAGAACCTGTTTTTAGACGGTGCTGGCGGTTGGAAAGCCAACTATGTGCCGGCCTTGGTTGAGCGCGGTCCATTTTTAATTGGCTTTCAGGATCAAAGTCGTGATGGCGGCAGCGAGCGTGCACCGGTGGTACATATAGATATAGAAAGTCTGCGCATAAGCAATACTGAAGGCAAAGCGGTATTCCTTGATCATGGTGGCTTGAGTCCTTACCTGGATAAAGTTTCCCAATTGCTCAATCGCATTTATGAAGGTATGCAAATCAGCGATGCCATGTTTGCGGTGTTTACTGAACTGGATTTGATTGAGCCGGTAAATCTGGAAATTGCCTTGAATGAGCGTGAAACCTATCGCTTGAGTGGTAACTATACGATTCATCGCGAAAAGTTGGCTAACCTAAGTGGTGCTGATTTGGAGCGGCTGAATCGCACCGGCTTTTTGCGCTGTGCATTTCTAGCGGTGGAATCACTCGGTAATATTCAGCATTTGATTAAATTGAAAGGCAGTCGCGGCTAATCCCTTTAATGGCGTAGAGCAGTGCCTGAAAAATGAAAACCATGATCAACCAATAAGTCGATCAGTTGCCGCATCACGAAGCTTTTGTAAAGCGGTATTGCGGTGCAGAAATGTAATTTTTCTTCACAATAAAAAGCCCGATCATAAAAACTGATCGGGCTTTTTATTGGAGGATATTAATAATCGTTCGTTTCCAATATCTGCGCTTACCGCAAGCTGCGTTCCCTTATCAATAAAATGGAAATATGTATCTATAATAAAATTTTCACAATTTTATGATTTTTTGAAATAAGTTATTTTTATAGATAATTTCAAAAATTTCCACAAAATCCATTTCAATATGTTCTTGATATAACCTTGTTAATTGCATTCCATGTGGCTAGGGTTTTAGCGTGCATTTTTTTATGGCGCACATATAACTTGATATCAACTAATGGATGTTTTTATGAAAAAGATTTCTTTAATCAGCAGTTTGTTATTGTTAAGCCTGCAGGTGCAGGCGGATTGTACGTTGTCTGATGGAATTAATTTATGCCTGGATGAAGTAAACCCTGACTTGTCAAAGGTGTTGACCGCTTCAAAGCAGGTGGGTGATCTGAATGGTGATGGTTTTGAGGACTTAATTAAAAAGGAAAATGCACAAGGCATTGATAGTCGTATTGTTGTTTACCTTGGCAAGGCTTGCGGCTCAGGTGCTGGCAGCTCGGCCTGTTTCAGTGCACCCCATATGACCTCCATTTATCCTATTAAAGGTTTTGAAGTTGCTGATCTGGATGCAGATGGTGATGATGATTTGGTGGTTCGCGATGGTTTGGATCAGATCAAAGTATATTCATTTGGTGAATTGCCAATTGATCCGCCGGAAGTGGTTTCATTATTAGGAACCCATGGTTTAACTCTCAGCAGCTATACCGCCAGCTCACTCTATCCCGGTAGTCCGGAAGGTTATCGTTATGTGGGGGCGTTTGATGGTTACCGATACAATGGCTCTTCACCAATAGTGCCGGTTCCCGGCGCACGTCAAGGTTATGGTACCTGGACATCAAAATCTGGCAATACCACTAACCAATGGTTGAAAGTGGCATTTGCTACAGCGACCAGCGTTTCAAGTTTTACTATTTATGCAAAAACGGCATATGAAGAACGTTTACCAAAAAATGTGACTATTCAAGTTTCGAATGACGGTGTTAATTTCACCGATCACGAAAGCCTTACATTGCAACCTATAGCGGTGCAGACAATTACCTTGAGCGATGCAACACCTTATGCAAATTATTTCCGTCTGTATATGCATGATGCGCAAACCGGTGCAAGCCATATACAAATTGATGAATTGTTATTAAGTGGCTGGGTTGCTGAATAAGAGTTGAAATCCACTAAAAATTAGTTTTTATAAAAAAATCCCCGTCAGTTTTGCTGGCGGGGATTTTTATTTTTCGTCAGATAAAAAATTAACTTACGGACAAGCTACATCTTTACCCGCGCCTTTTACCACGCTCACATTGGCAAAGGTGATATCCAAAGTGCCTTTGGTGATGAGTGAGAAAGGTTGCAGTACTTGCGTCCAGTATTCTTCGGGTGGTTGTTGTACGCCGAAGTTCGCACCGGAGTTTGGATAGCAGCTGAGTGGCACTGTGACGGTTTGCCAATCTTGTCCTGCAAAGCCTTTCAATTTTTCGGTCAGGTCGATATCGGATGCGCAATAAGAACCACAGCCTAAACGCAACCAGGTTGCATCGCTCGGTGCAGCGTTGACTTTGATATCAAACACCAGCGCTGAATTTTCTTTTACGTAATTGATAAAGTCTTGGCGCTCATTAATAGACAGAGCAACCTGGCCATTACCGTTGCCGAGCCATTGCACGCGACGGGCATCTTCCTGCACATTGCGATCAACGGCTTGCAGGGTAATAGATGACGCTTTGATATTGCTGGTGGTAGCGGGAACCAAATCATTTTGGAAACCGATAATTTCCAAATGCCATGGGTCGATTGGACGCTGTTTGAATATATCCAGTTTATCGAGTGCAGCGGCGGCTTTAGGGCCTTCTTCCGAGAGGTTGTCGGCAAGCGTGTCTTTATCGCCGTAACTTAAACCATAACCATAGGCGAAGAGTGGATCGTAATTCGCATCGCCCACATTGAGTGGTGACTGGTTAGGCAGCTTCGGCCAGGAGAAACTCAAGCGGCCTTTCATATCGTAATTCACATTGCCTTCGGCATTTTTGAAAATGACATCTGCGATGCCGTTACCTTCAGTGCCTGGCAACCAGATGGCAACGAATGCATCAGACGCATTGATTTCGCGATTCACCCACAGTGGGCGACCGGAAATAAATAAAGACACTACGGGAATACCCTGACTGCGCAATTTTTTCAGCAATTCCCAATCACTTGGGTCGCGTACTTTATAGGCGAGTGAACCGGCATCGCCCTGCATTTCAGCGTAAGGGTCTTCACCAAATACTACGATTGCCACATCGGGTTTTTCGCTGAATGAACCATCGGCACTGAGTGTGGTTTTACCACCTGCTGCATCAACAACTTCTTTAATACCCGCATAAATGGAAGTGCCGCCTGGGAAGTCGGCATTGGTGTTGCCGGTGCCCTGCCAGGAGACAGACCAGCCGCCGGATTGTTTACCGATATTGTCAGCACCATCGCCGGCAACCAAAACTTTTTGTTTGCGCGCGAGAGGTAACAGGTTGTTTTTGTTTTTCAACATCACTAATGATTCGCGTACTGCCTGACGGGCAATCGCGCGATGCTCAGGTGCGCCGAGCACTTCTTTTTTACCAGCGAGTGGGCGAGTAGAGGGTGCACCTTTTTCAAATAAACCCGCGCGGATTTTTACGCGCAAAATTCTGCGCACGGCATCGTCCAAGCGTTCAGCAGTGACTTCGCCGGATTTCGCTTGCGCGACTAAATTGTTGTACAGCTCTTTCCAGTCAGGTTCCGGCACCATGTAAATATCCAAACCGGCCATTAAGGATTCAGGGCAATCCAGCGCGGTACAACCGGGAATAAAACTGTGGCCGCTCCAATCGCCCACTACCAGCCCATCAAAGCCCATGCGATTTTTTAGTACATCGGTGAGCAAATATTTGTGGCCGTGCATGCGCGTGCCGCCGTAACTGGTGAAGGAGGCCATGACCACCTGCACACCGGATTCAATTGCGCTGAAATAACCGGCGCCGTGAGTGTCGCGCACAAATTTTTCATCGCCTTGCGTCTCGCCGCGATCCACACCATTCAGGGTGCCGCCATCGCCAATAAAATGTTTGGAGGTGGCAATAACATGTTCGTTGGTGAGGAATTTATCCGAGCCGCCAGTGCCTTGCAGGCCCTCGACCATTTTGCCGGCGAAGGAGCCGACGATGCGTGGATCTTCTGACCAGGACTCATAGGTGCGACCCCAGTGATCATCGCGCGCAACCGCAACTGTGGGAGAGAAATCCCAGTCGAGGCCAGTGGCGGCGATTTCGCGCGCAGTGGCCCAACCAATTTGTTTCAGCAATTCCGGGTTGTTAGTGGCACCCAGGCCGATATTGTGCGGAAACAGGGTTGCACCCACTACGTTGCCCAGGCCGTGTACCGCATCGGTGCCCCAGATAATCGGGATGCCCAGGCGGCCGTTGGATTTATCGACAGAGGCGTTGTAGAAACTGTCAGCAAGTTTTACCCAGTCTTGCAGGCTCGCGTATTTGTTGGCGCCGGGCGTACTGCCGCCGCCATTCAACACGGAACCCACGTGATATTTGGTTACGTCTTCGGGCGTCAGGTAGCGAATTTCCGGTTGGATCAACTGGCCGACTTTTTCTTCCAGGGTCATTTTTGCCAGCAGCTCATCGATACGTTGCTCAACGGCTGGGTCTTTGGCAACGGCGCTTTTAATTGCTGGCCATTCGACTTTAGTCGCATCGGTACTGGCGACTGGTGCAGGAGCAGGAGTTGTAGCAGGTGCCTCCGTTTTTTTGGAGTCGCAGCTGCTGAGCAGTGCAGTAAGAACGGTGACCGATACGAGACTACCGAATAGTGTTTTTGCATTCATAGTGAGTGACCTTTTTGTACGAACAAAAAATACGCGCAATTCTTAATTTAAAGTCTTCAGGTTTTGCGCAAAAAGCAGACAAGGATAATTAGGAATAGTTATATGAGTTGGTATTTATCTGTGGCTACCCTGGGCACCCACAGAAACACGTTTATAAAAGGTAGCAGGTGCCACTCTGACTGCGAACAAAATTTACTTTTTATATCTTCTTATGCGCCAAAAAATATCGCATTTAAAGCGTGAGTTTATCTATAAAACTATCTGCCGCCACTCACATCCAACAGAGTGCCTGTGATGTAAGAAGCTTCGTCGGACGCCAGCCATAAAATCGACTTGGCAATTTCATCCGGTTCACCGGCTCGCTGCATGGGAATCATGGGGGCAATGCGTTGGATGCGCGTGGGTTCGCCACCTTTCGCGTGCAAGTCGGTATTGATAATACCCGGGCGCACGGCATTCACGCGAATACCTTCGCCCACGACTTCTTTTGCAAGGCCCATAGTGAACGTATCTATTGCGCCCTTGCTCGCGGCGTAGTCGATGTACTCAAAGGGCGAGCCAACGCGCGCGGCCACAGAGGAGATATTGATTATTGAACCACCGCTGCCGCCATTGGTGGTGCTCATGCGTTTCACTGCTTCGCGCGCGCATAAAAAACTACCGACCACATTGACGGCAAATAAGTGCTGGAGTTCAGCGGCATTGGTTTCGCGAAATAATTTCTGGCGCAAAATTGCGGCATTATTGACCAGTAAATCCACGCGGCCAAAAGTGCTATCAATTTGCGCAAACCAGTGAACTATATCGGCCTCGCTGCTGAGATCAACCCGGGAGCAAAGTACCTTGCGACCGAGCGCAGAAATTTTTTCCGCAACCAGCGCAGCTTGTTGCGGCTGGCTGAGATAAGTGAGGGCAATATCGTAGCCGCGCTCAGCAGCGAGTACGGCGGTCGCAGCACCAATACCTGTGCTGCCGCCGGTAATCAGTGCAACTTTATTTCCGGGTTTGTCGTTCGCCGATTTGCCTGCGGTCATTGCGCTTTCTCCTTCCTGAATTGTTCGCGTTTTAATCCTGCATCCATCTCGCGCAAGAGCGCCATATAAAGCGCGTCGGCGCTTGCGGCATAGCCTTCGGGGCTCATATGTACCAGGTCCGGCCGCATAAAAGGGACTTTTTGTTTGAGCCAGACCTGCGCACCGCAGTTGCCGCCCATCATGGCACTCCAGTCCCAATAGAGGGTTTTTTCCTGGTGGGCGATACGGCGCTGGCTGTTTTGCACTTTGATCAGCGAGGGCGGCAATGGTAGCCGGCAACCACCGTTGATATTGGGGGCTTTGCTTTTGGCAGAGCTGGGTGCCCCTATCATCAATATGGCCGCTTTGGGGGCGGCGGCGCGCAGTTTGCGAATGACCTGGCGCAGCTCTTCCTCGTAGGTTTGTGGCACCAGATCTTTGCCGAAGGCCTCGTTGGTACCGTAGGCGAGGATAATCAATTGTGGGTCGCGCCACTGCAGTTGCTGGCGCAGGCTGGCGCCATCCCAGCGGTTGATGACACTGGCGACTGAGCCATTAATCCCCAGTGCATCCAGGGTGATGCCTGGTGCCTGGCGATCCAGCACCACGCCGCCGAGTTTGCCACCGGCGGGGGCCAGCAAGCGCAGGCGGTCCAGTTTGCTGGCGTCTATCGTCTGGGTGCTGAGTTGCCACAGGTTAGTGGGCGTTTTTGCATCGCCCTGCCCCGGGAGCTTGGTGACCTTGCCGCCCACCAGCGCCAAACTCCAGGGGGTCTGTTTGGATTGTTGCCAGATACTCAGCTGCCATTGACCGGCTGCAACCGGGTCTTTGATTTTTAGCTCCAGAATCGAATTGCCAGCGGAGGTATTAATCAGTCCACCCAGAGGGTAAGCGCCGGTGTGTTTGGCGATCTTGCTATCGCTCAACGTCCATTTGCCCAGGCTGCGCAGTAGCACCTGGTGCGAGCGCTGGTTGGTGACATAACCGGGGGTTAACCAGCCAATACCGGCGTTGCCAAACTGGCGCTGTAAGCGCTGGCGCAGTTGGCCGGTGAAGTAATCGCCGGCGGTATGGGAGTCGCCCAGTTGGATAATGCGGATCGTTTGGATGCTGCCGGCTTTTTCAAGCCGTTGGAGGTTTTCCCAAAGTGCAGGCGCCTGACGGTCGCCGTAGTCGTGAATCGGGGTAAATTGATTGGCGTGCGAGTAGCTCGCCAGCAGGAGCAACAGGCAAAAACAAAAGTATCTCATCGTTGACTAAGGGCCGGATCAGGCGGTTGTGTAGGTTGAGGGGGATGTTGTGGCAGCTCGTCGACCTGGGTCGGCGATGCTGTTGGCTGGCTTTCTGCGGGCGCAGGTTCAGTCAGCGGTTGGCTTTGGGCTGGCTGATTGGCAGCAGGTGACTCTTCCGCTGTTGGATTATTCGCCGGCGGTGATTGAGCTGCTTTGGTAAATTGCGCCAGCGCCAGTTTGGCCAGGATTTTCTGACCCTGGGTGGTGAAATGCACACCGTCATCGGTGCGCACCATCACACTGCCACGCTCCGGCAACTCCAGGAATTTGGTGAAGCTGCTGCCATCCTCGCTCAGGCTTGGGGCAGTGGCGATAAAGCGGGCGAAGAGCGGGTACTTGGCTGCCTCGCTCGCGTAGATTTCATTGAGCTTCGGCTCTTTGCCTACCAGATCCTCGCGTCCCATCGGCGGTGCGCCCAGCCAGAGCAGGCGGGCATTGTACTCAGCGGCAGTGCGGACGATTTGCTGCACGCGAGCGCTGTAAACCTCTTTCCAGCGCTCGGAGCCAAAGCGCACATACTTGCCTTGCAGGTTCATATCCCAGGGGTCATTGGCGCCGAGGAAAACAATCACCACCTGATATTGCTCCAACTCAAAGGCGGCTTTGACTGTCGCCGGCCAATCAAAGAACGCCGGATAGGTCAGGCCGGTACTGTGGCGACTCAAATCCATGGACTCAACTTTGTAATTGCGTTTCAGGGCGGTAATTAAATGGGGCGCCACGCCCTGCATTAGTGAGTCACCTACCAACAGGATGCGATCACCTGCGCTAAGGCCGATGGGTTCGCTGGCCGCAGCCAATTCCGCTTCGGTGGGTGTCGGTAAAGTGGCGAGGTCCAATACCGGAGTTTCGTTGTGTGCGACTGACTCTGTGGTTGCAGCAATTGATGAGCTGCTGGTGGTGCCAGCTGATGCGGCCGCAAGGCTGATATTGGCAACTACCGGAACCGGTGGTTTGGCTATGGGCTTGGCAGCTTCAGTGATCGGTTCAGCTGTCTGCGCCGGTTGCGGACAGGCAGGTACTTGCGGTGCAACCGGTGCCGGGCATTTGGGGATTTCTACCACCGGCATTTCCGGTTCCGGCAGGGCCTTATCGCCCGCCAACAGCAGCTGCCCTGCCAGCAACATACGTTCGCTGCGCTCATCCAGCCAGCGATTGGTATCGGCCAGCCAGCGTGAAAATTGCTGGTTGCCAGGGATTAGTTCACCCACTTTGGGCGGGTTGTTAACCTCCATCAAAATATGATGGGTCTGCTGCCAGTACTGGAGCAGGGAACTGCCTTTGGCGACCACCAATAACAGGCAGGCGAGACTAATCGCCGCCAGGGCGCGGCGGTGATGGGATTCCTGTTCTATCGCAAAAAATGGCTGTGACTGCATAGGGTGTTTTGTCCGTTAAAACCCGTTTAAATTAAAAATCAAAATACCTGGAAACCTAAAAGCCGAAATACCTAGAAACCAAAGTAAATAAAGCCCGGCATACCTGCCGGCGCTAAACCCATAATGACCAGTGCACTTAAAAACAGGCACAGGCTCTGCGCCCACCAGGGCAATTGGCGCAATAATGCTGCTGATTTTTGCATGATATTTTCCGCCTGTCTGGCCAGTACAAAAAATATTCCTATGGCGAGGAATAAACCCAGCCAGTTGAGGCTGGGCACCAACTCCCACTCGCCAAATCCCAGCAGGAAGGTTTTGGCTGAGTCCCAGTCCTCGGCGCGGAATAGCAACCAGCCCAGGCATACAAAGACGAAGGTGATGATTTGACCGATTGCCGCCGGCAAGCGCCACTCGGAAACCTTGTGCCAGATGTTCTGCAACACCAGCCCTATACCATGCCATAGCCCCCAGACCACAAAAGTAATGCTCGCGCCGTGCCAAAACCCCGAGAGGGTCATTGCGACCACCAAATTAATTTGCGTGCGCCCGAAGTTGCCGCGATTGCCACCGAGTGGGATGTACACATAATCGCGAATCCAGCGCGATAAGGTGATATGCCAGCGCTTCCAGAAATCGCTCAGGTTAGTCGCGAGATAAGGCTGGCGGAAATTCACCGGCAGATTAAATCCAAGCAGCAATGCCAGTGCAGTAACTACATCGGTGTAGCCGGAAAAATCAAAAAATAATTGCCAGGCGTAGGCCATCAAACCGCCAGCCAATTCCACCGCGTGATAACTCTCGGGGCTGGCAAACACCGGGTTGGCCCACTCCTCTGCCAGCCAGGCGGCGAGCCAGATTTTTTTTATTAGCGCTGAGATGATTAATAGAATTGCCCACTCGGGCGCAACCAATGCGCGGCGCGCGGGCGTTTCGATTTGTGCAAGCAATTCCCCGGGGCGACAAATAGGCCCGGCGAGCAGCGTGGGGAAAAAGGAGAGATGCAATAAACCGTCGGCGAGTTTTGCGGCCTTGTATTCGCCGCGCCCCACACTCACCAGATAGGCAATGCCCTGGAAGGTGTAAAACGAAATCCCCACCGGCAATACCAATTCCAGCACTGGCAGGCTGGCGCCGGTAAAAACGGGCGAGAGCAAGGCCATGGCTTCTTCGCGGAAAAAATTGTAGTACTTGAAAATACCCAGATTCAGCAGCGCAATGGCCACACCACATACCATGGGCCAGCGGCGTCGGCTGCCATCGGGCGCGGGTATTGCCTGTGCCAATAAGAGAATGACCAGCGAAAAGTTCACCAGCAAGAGCGCAAAACGCCAGTCGAAGGAGCAATAAAAAAGATAGCTGGCGATCAGCAACAAATAGTTTTGCGCCTTAACACCCCGGGCGGAGCCAAGCCACCAGTAGAGCCACAAAAAAACAACAAACAGAATCCCGAATTCGGGCGAGAGGTAATGCATCAGGCAAGTTCCATTTCAGACCATAACTGCGAGCGGCCATGATACGCAAAGCCGGGCGCAAAATCTTTGCGGCGCGACAAAATCCCGCTGTACAGCGACGGCCTGTATTAACTAATTCGACTGAGGAGTGCGTGGGTGTTGGTGAAAGAGTGATGAAGTACAAGCTATTACCCTTAGGGCGGGCTGAGCGGGGAAAAAAGATATTGCTCATAACCCGGATCGAGGCGGGTAATAAACGGGTTGGCGAGGGAAAAAATAGTGCGTGTTTGCAAATGCACCAGGTTCAGGCCGGGGCCAAAATTTTCTTGCCACAGGCGCTGCATGCTGCCGTCGCTATAGGCGAGTTTTAATCCGGCGGTGATGCGCCGCTTTAATAAATGATTATCCGGATGTAAAAAGAAAAAGCGCGGCAGTTTGTACACCAATGCAAATGAATTATCGAGGCCTAGCTGTGCCAGCTTCGGGTGTGCCTGTAACTCGTTGCTGGCCTGATTGGCGCCGGTGCAAAATAAATCGATGCGACCTGCGGCAACCATTTTAAACAGACTCTCATAGGCTTCTACTTCTATTACGTTAAAGCCATTGTGCTTAAGTATTTTAGCATCCTGCCAGCCTATTCCCTGACCCACGCGATATCTCTTTAAATCCTCCAGGGATGTTACCCGGGCAATTTCAGCCTTGCGCTGCGGGCTTACAAAGCAGACACGGTAGCCGAGTATGCCCAGGTCGATGGGAAAGGGAATAAAATCCAGTTTGCTTTTGGAGACGAAATCATCGTCGTAACTCTCCTCGAGCAAGATGTTGGGATATTGATTGTTGCTGGCGGCAAGGCGCGCGCGCAGCTTGTAGTAGCTAGTGGGAATGGGCCGCATTTCGTAAGCGCCGTAGGTCGCTTTGGTTTTTTCCAGGGCCAGGCGAATCAGCGCTATGGTGTATTGGTCGCGTTTATCTGTATCACCAGCAGGCTCGCGGTGCGACACAATAAAATCGGCCTGCGCGGTAGTCGCCAATAGGTAGAGCAACAAGGCGGCAGTACGCAGCCAACAAGTGCTCAGCCTTTTGGAATTGCCTGGGTTCATTGTTGTTGTCCTTGAGCTAAGCGCAATCCCTGGCCGCGCGTTGGCATTTTATGTTGATGTTATGGGTAACCGGGCGCCCCATAAATGAGGGGATTTAATTATAGCGCGATTGATACCAATGCTTATGCCGGTAAGCGCCAGAGGATGCGATTAAAACATCAACCGAAAACAACTACCTTGCGGCTGGGCAATATAATTTACTGAGCCACCATGGGCTTGCATTATTTGTTGTACTACAAACAAACCTATTCCTGTCCCGGTACGTTTGGAAGTATAGAAAGGGACAAAAACCTGTGCGCGTTTTTCTGCTTCAATGCCTGGGCCATTATCTACCACATCTATTACAAGCTTGCCTTGGGGGTGAATATAAGCGCGCAGATAAATCTGTTTGCCAGACGCAGAATCAGGATTTTCACGCAGGGCTTCGATGGCGTTCTTAATCAGGTTGATCAGCGCCTGTTCTATCTGTGCTGCATCCAGGTTGCTTTGCAGGTGTTCAGGTGTTATTTCAATCTGGAGTGAAATTGTTTCACGTTCCAGGTCCCGGGCAAATAAGGTCGCGACTGATTGCAGCAAGTTGCGCAGGGACTGTGGGCGTAAATCGAGATGCAGGGGTTGCGCAACTGTGCGATAAGCCTGCACAAAATCCATCAGGTGTTCACTGCGGCGGCTTACAGTAGAGAGCGCCTCGCTGGCGTCAGTTAATAAGTCTGCGGCAGGATTTTGTTGATAGCTTTCCAATAATTCCTGCGCGGTATTGCTCAGCGAATTAATGGGCGTCATTGAGTTCATAATTTCATGGCTGAGCACCTGCACCAATTTTTGCCATGCGTCGATTTGCTGGCGATCCAGTTCGCGCTGAATGACTTGCAGGCTGATAATTTTATTGGTGCCCTCCGGTGTTTGAATGCTAGTGGCTGAAGCAGCAAGTGACAGGGTTTGCTGCGGTAGCTGCAGGCTAACTAACTGTTGATCGCCCGGCTGAAGTGCGATCAGTTCCAGCGCAAAATCTTCACCAAAATTGCGCAGCTCCTGCAGGCTGGATAATTGATTGCGTTGAAATAATTGCCGCGCGGCGCTGTTAATTAATTCAATCTTGTCTTCCTGCAAACGCACCAGGGGTACTGGTACTTTTTCCAGCAACACTGAGTAGTAACGCAGCAGTGATTCATTGCGTTCACGAAGTTGTTGCATATCGGTTTGTATTTCCTGCCAGAGTTGGGCGAGTTTTTTACCCTGGAAAAAAACTGGCTGTATCTGGCGGGTTGTGTCTTGAAAACGCAGGCAGGTAAAAAAATCTTCTAACTGTGCGTAAATTTTTTGTAGCGATTGAAACAATAAAACGATTTGCAGTAGCAAGAGCAAGTTGAGTCCAATCAGGCTAAACACCAGGGGTGCTTCGCGCAGCGCTAACCAGCCAATAGCAACCATGGTTAGAAAAATCAGCACCAGGCGCAGGCTGATTGCAATACGAAAGTCGGCTCGCCAATTAGAGATCATATTTTTCCATCCGGCGATAGAGTGCAGTGCGGGTTAAACCCAATTCCGTAGCTGCCTGGGAGATATTGCCTGCATGTTTTTTCAGGGCGGTTTCAACCGCGTTGCGCTCCAATACTTCCAGGTTAAGTGTTTCTGGATGTAGCGGGTGTACTGCACTCGCTTTTACTGGGGGTTCGCCCAGGGCAAACTCGGCGCTGTCCAGTAGATCGCGCTCACTCAATACCAGTGCCCGCTCCACCGCATGGCTTAGTGAACGCACATTGCCGGGCCAGGTGTAATTTTCCAGTGCGCGCTGTGCTTCGCGTGTGAGCAGCGGTTTTTTGCGCTGGTATTTTTGCGCATAGAGGCCGAGAAAATAATCCACTAACAGAGGAATATCTTCTTTGCGTTCGCGCAGCGGTGGCAACTGTAATTCCACTGTATTGAGTCGATACAATAAATCCTGACGAAATTGTTGTTCATTGTGCAATTGCTCGGCACTGGCATTGGTGGCCGCAATCACACGCACATTTAAAGTTTGGGGTTTGTCATCGCCCAAGGCTGTGACCTGGCGCTGCTCCAGTACGCGTAATAATTTCACTTGCAGGTGCATGGGCAAGTTGGCAATTTCATCCAGAAATAAAGTTCCGCCATTGGCCGCGAGTAAACGCCCGGTACGATTTTCTTGCGCGCCGGTAAAGGCGCCTTTGCGATAACCAAATAATTCGGCTTCAAATAAATTATCCGGAATTGCGCCCATATCAATTGCCATAAATACCTGCTCGGCGCGCGCCGAGCGGCGATGTATTTCGCGTGCGACCAATTCCTTGCCGGAACCATTTTCGCCCAGAATTAATACATTGGCCTCGGTGGGTGCACAGCGATTAATTTTGCGCAGCAATTCCTGCATGAGTGGCGTCTCACCAATAAATGCTGGCTGATTGGCCGCCATGGCAGTGCGCAGCGCGTTATTGTGTTGGGTTAATTGCTGGGTCTGTTGGCGCGACCGGGCGAGGCTAAAGGCCGCGTGCAAAGTGCCGAGCAATTTTTCGTTGCCCCAGGGTTTAATGACAAAATCGGTTGCGCCGGCTTTCATCGCATTCACCGCCAATTCAACACCGGCAAAGGCGGTCATCAAAATAACCACTATGTGCGGATAATTTTTTTTAATGAATGTCAGCCACTCAAGGCCAGCGCGGCCACTGTTTTCACCCAGGACAAAATTCATATCCAGCAAAATGACATCTACCGGTTGCTGTAAAAATTGTTGCTGTAAAAAATCGGGCAAGCACTGCGGGTCGTTAATGCTGCTAAACAGGGTGACTTTACGTTTCAATAATAAACGCGCAGCGGCAATTACGTCCTCGTCATCATCCACAACTAACAAGTGTCCTGCCAATAACGGCTGTGCAAGCGGCGCCATAAAAATCCTATCTTCTTCGTGGGTTGAACCGATGGAAATCGCTAAAGCTCGCCCAGTCTATTTCGTCCGAATTCGCACAGCAAGTGTACGTTTTCGGACGATTTTTTCGAGGTCAGCGGATGACAAGCCAAGTAACACATTGATGCGCATAGATTTTTTACTTTGGCATGGCTGCTGCAGTTTATCGATTATGCGCCTGTTCACAGGTTGCAAATGCTTGCGATAAGTCATTGATAAAAATGCGGGTTTTATGGATACACCGATACAACTTAATGCCTGGCGACGCCACCGGAAATATTTTCTTTCCGTGTTCATTGTGGGGTTGTTGTGTGCACTTTGGGCCTGGGCTGCGCCCAGTGGCGAACGCCGGCTGCGTGTGCAGGCCAGTGAATTAAGTGTGGCGCAAGTAAGTCAGGGAATTTTTGAAGATGTTATTCCCCTGCGCGGGCAAATTACGCCCCTGCACAGCATTTATCTGGATGCGATGGAAGGCGGGCGGGTGGAAAAAATTCTGGTGGAGGAAGGCGCAAGTTTGCAGCAGGGACAAGCCATAGTGGAATTTTCCAACGCGCGCCTGCAACTGGATTCCATCACCCGTGAAGCCCAGGTGAGCGAGCAAATTAATTTATTGCAAACCCAGGAGTTAAACCTTGCGCGCAATGCGCTGGATCACAAGCGCCAGCTAAATGAATTGGAATTGCGCTTGAAAAACACTGAGCAGCAATTAACGCGCGCGCAGAAATTATTGCAACAGCAATATATCTCCGTGGATAAGGTTGATGAGCTGCGCAACCAATACGAATATTTGCAGCAGAGCCTGGTGCTTACACGCGAATCGCAAGCGGCGGACCAAGCCCTGCAGGAGGCGCAATTAAAACAGTTGCGCGACTCAGTGGAGTCACTCAATAGGAATTTGGCGTTCGCGCGCAATAATATGGAATCACTCAAGGTAAAGGCACCTATTGCCGGGCGACTCACCGCGTTTGATTTACAGTTAGGGCAATCGCTGACCATGGGAGAGCGCTTTGGACAAATTGATGATCCGGATAATTTTAAAGTCATGGCGCTGGTAGATGAATTTTATAAAAATCGGTTGCAGTTGGGGCAGGCTGCTTTTTACCAGCAGGGCGAAAAAAATTACGATCTGCGCGTAAAAAAAATCTATCCGCAAGTCACCGATGGGCAATTCCGGGTGGACCTGGTGTTTGCAAGCGCACAGCCACCCAATATCAGCCGGGGGCAAACCTTGCAAATGCGTTTACAGATTGGCGCAAATGAACCGGCGCTGCTGGTGCCCAATAATTCGTTTTACCAGGATACTGGCGGCCACTGGATTTTTGTGCTGGATAAAAAACGCGAACTGGCGCTCAGGCACGACATAAAACTCGGTCGGCGCAACAGCCAGCATATTGAGGTGTTGGAAGGATTGGCGCAGGGCGATACCGTCATTGTCAGCCCCTATACCAATTACAAAGATATTCAAATGCTAATAATTCGTTAACAAAATTTTATTACCGCTTAAGGAGAACAGTATGATTCGTTTAACTGCAATCGATAAGATTTTTCGCACAGATACGGTAGAGACGCGCGCGCTTAGCCAAGTCAGCCTGGATATTCACGCCGGCGAATTTGTGGCGATCATGGGGCCTTCCGGCTGCGGCAAATCCACGTTGCTCAATATTCTCGGAATGCTGGATAGCCCGGACAGCGGCGACTATGTTTTTAATGGCGAGAATATCGCCCGCTACAGTGAGAGTAAATTAAGTGAGCTGCGCAAGCATCAAGTCGGTTTTATTTTTCAGAGCTTTAATTTAATCGATGAATTAAACGTATTTGAAAATATAGAGCTAGCATTGCTCTATCAAAAAATTCCAGTGAAAGAGCGCCGCGCACGGATACAGGCGGTGATCGAGAAAATGGAAATCGCCCATCGCGCTAAACATATGCCCAGTCAACTGTCTGGCGGCCAGCAACAGCGAGTTGCAGTGGCGCGGGCATTGGTCGCAAACCCCAAATTAATTCTCGCCGACGAGCCTACCGGAAACCTGGATTCAACGCATGGCCAGGAGGTGATGAATCTACTTAAAAAATTAAACCAGGAAGGGGCTACGGTGGTGATGGTAACTCACTCGCTAGAGCACGCCAGTTATGCGCAGCGCCGCATTAATTTGTTCGATGGAAAAATCATTGCGCAAACCCAGCTGGCAGCTGCTTGATAGGGAGTTATTATGTTAAAGCATTATCTGATTGTGGCGCTGCGCAATTTAATCAAACACAAAATCAATAGCCTGATTAAAGTGCTGGGGCTTGCCCTGGGATTGGCGGCGGCGCTGCTGGTGATGATTGTTAATTACAGTGAGCTGACCTGGGATGCGTTTTGGCCAGATGCCGAACAGATTTATATGGTGAGCACTAAAACCAGTGGCCGCACTCCACCGTCAATGGATTTGATGGGCGAGGCAAATTTTCAGCAGGTGCGCGAACAACTAGCGCCGCAATTCTGGATGACGCAACTTGCATTGACGCAAACGAGCGTCAGTGTGCAGGAGAATGATTCAACGTCAGCCGTTTCACACCGGATTAATATTAGCCGGGTCGACCCAAATTTTTTGACGATATTTCCAGCCCGGGTGATTCAAGGCGATACCAGCGCTTTTGCACAAAACCCTAACAGCGCGGTAATCAGTCAGTCGGTTGCAGAACAATTATTTGGCAACAATAATCCGCTCGGAAAAACTGTCGAGTTGACTCTGGAGCCGTCCCTGGAGCAGCGCGAGTCGGGTGCGTTACCGGAGTTGTACCCGGTAACGATTATTGCGGTAGTGGATATCGATAATCCGCGTAGCCACATATCTCCTGCGCTGTATTTCCCGCAGGTTGATTATCCGCAGATGGACCCTAATAAAACTGGCTACATGCGCGATACCTATATTAAAGCCAGGCAGTCCATGACGCCTGCAGCGATTGAAGCCGCATTAAACGCAGCGGCAGAAGCCACGCTGCCCGAGGATGAAAACTTGCGCAAGTTGCGCCGTTTGGAATACAAGGTAATGCCAATTACACAACGGCATATGCGCGACACCAATAGCGACGGCAATAAAAAACGCGTAGTGATTTTGTCAGTCTTGGGTGTATTAATTTTAATAGTGGCGATTAGCAATTTTATTAATTTGAGTTTGGCGGGTTATGTGTCTCGCCAAAAGGAAGTGGCCTTGCGCCGTATTCAGGGTGCGCGCGTACTACAACTGTTTGGGCAATATTGGCTGGAAACACTGATTTATATTTTACTCGCCTGCCTGGGCGCATTAATTATTTGCGAACTCTTGGTTCCCCAGTTGCGCGTCGAATTACAAATGCCGTTAGTGAATGGAATTTTTGTTAGCCCTTTGCTGGCATTGCTGTGCGGCGTCATTGTGTTGGTGGTTGCATTTATTATTGCGCTTTATCCGGCCGTCTATTTTTCACGTATTAATTCTGCCAGCATTCTGCGCGCTAATCGCTCCACGGAAAATCCTGTCTCAATTATTACGCGCAAGCTGTTACTGGTGGTGCAATTTTTTGCCGTCGGCACGTTGATTGTAGGATTGGCAAGTATTCGTTTGCAGCTGAATCAAATTGATGCCTATGAGCCAGGTTACAAAACCAAAGATATAGTCATGACCAACAATCAGGGTACACCGCCCAGTGCGGAAAAAATGCTGGTGATCAAACAGCAAATTGCCCAGCTGCCCGGTGTTATCGCATCAGCATTCGTAATGGGTGATGTTCCCGGGCGCCAGGAACTCATAATGGAAATTAGCTCCAAGGTGAATGAGCAGGAGCAAGCGCTCAATGTGATGTTCGATTGGATTGCCGATGCGGATTATTTTTCTGTATTGGGTATACCGCAGATTGCGGGCACAAGGGAGTTACTGGAAGCCAGTTTTAACCCGGTAACGAATACGGGCCAACTCAATCCCGACATGGGCGTTATTCTCTGCCGCACTACGGCCGCACGTCTGGGTTTTGTAACGCCCGAGTCGGCACTCGGGCAAACCATTGGGCTTTTTCGGCAACCTGGCGTGCCCAATATCGCTAGCGGAAAAGTTGTAGCGGTCGTTGAAAACGCCCATATCGGCAGCCATAAAAAACCACCCATGGATTGCATGTTCATGGCACTTAGCCGCGTAGCCGGGAACGGATTTCCCTTCGCGGTAAATTTTTCCAGTGCGCCCAGCGAGCAGGACATTAATGCAATTAAGAAAATCTGGGAGGAGCATACCGGTACAGCACCGCATCACTGGTTATTTTCCGGCAGCCTTGCGGACCGCTATAAAAATGAACGCCGGGTGCAATTATTTGTATCGGGTTTTGCGTTGGCGGCACTGGCGATAGGTTTGTTGGGTATTTATGGCATCACTGCGCTAAACACCCAAAAACGTGCACGCGAAATTGCCCTGCGCAAATTGCATGGTGCAAACCAGTGGCAAATTATTGGTTTATTGAATCGCGATTTCTCGTTGCTGGTACTTGTTGCGAATTTGCTAGCTTGGCCCTGCGCCATCTATCTGATCAGTGTCTGGCTGGAAGATTTCCATCGGCATTTTTTGCTATCGCTGTGGCTGCCTTTATTTTGCGCGGCGGCATTGGGCATAAGCTTACTGATGGTATGGTTAACCGCAACGGCACATTCTTTTGAAACTGGCCGCATGCGCCCTGCGGAAGTCTTGCGCGATGAATAAGTTTTTTCTCCTCCTGTAAACGTCGGGCCAACCCCTTGGGTGATTTGGGAAATGTCACCGGGCCTGTGTTAAGAGGATTTTTGCCCCTGCGTGCAGGGGCGCTTTTATGTGGAAAATTACGGATAACAGTTGCCAAGGGAAATTACGGAAAAAATTATTGCGGATTCCAATCGCCAAATATTGTTGCTTTACTATAGTGGCTCGCTTCTTCTGCCGACAACTGGCGGCGCTGTTCATGTTGGGCTGCGCCCGGTCCTTTGTTTTTGTATTCAAAAAAGCGCGCTTCTTCCGGTAGGAATTGAATTTTCGTTCCGTCTTTGGCTGTGCCGCCCATGGCATACCAGCCGTCGCGGGTGATGTGCGCGTCCATCCAGGAATTAATAAATACGGCTTTGCCAATGGCATTGGGGTCGGCGTAGCGACCATCGGCAAATTGGGTAGTGGGGTGCCAGGGGCGGCCCAGTGGAGTGGAATTATCGGGTACGGATTTGTCGCGCGTTAAAATGCAATCGATAAAGGTTAAACCGTATTCGCTGTTGATATTAGTGGAAGGCGCAACCAGATAGGCGTGGGGTGTACTGGGTTTACCGCGCCCCAGGGTTTTAATTTCGGAATTAGTAAACAGCGCGTTACCTTTACCAAAAATAAAATCCACATTACCGGCGATAAAGCTTTTATCAAACCAACTGCGACCCGCGTTGACAAACAGTGTATCCTGATAACCGAGTAAACGAATATCGCGCGCTAAAAACTGATCGCTGCCGTTGTCCAGATGCAAAGCCACTGCCTGACTATTGGGTATGCGTTTGGGGTCATCAGTCGCGAGTGCATCGTTAGCGAGAAAATCAAAGGTATTTTCAACGGTGAGTTGCTGCAGCTGAATATTGGCCGCGCGAATAATTAGCGTGGCAGAGCCTGGGGTACCCCAAATCTGGCCTTTGGTGGCACCGGCATCGGTAGATTGTTGCCCGGCGTAGGCATTGTAAAAAATTCGGGTGGAATTTTTATGTTCACCGATCAAGTGAATATTAGGTTTGGCGATCACCAGTTTTTCATAGTAATTACCTTGCGCAATAAAAATACGATAGGGTTTTTGATTGATCGTTGGCGCGGCATCCAGTGCAGCTTGAATGCTGGGAAAATTTTTTGCAGAAGGTTTTGTCGATGCGTTAACCGTTGCATCGTAGTTTGAACCGGGTTGGGTTGCGCAGCCAGAGATAAATGTCAGTGAAAGAACAAGTACAACAAGGTAATTCACATGACGACTGATCATCTATTTGTCTCCGCAGGGGCGCAATTTATTGCGCCCTGATTTTTGTCGTTTATTTATAAAATAAATTTCGCAGTGCAAACAATGGCACCATAAAAATGATGCAATAAAAAGGGCGCAATAAATTGCGCCCCTACAAGTTAGCGAAAAGTGTCTTGTATAGAAGCCAATACGCCCTTGCTGTAAAAACGCTCTAGCCATTGGGTGGTAGTCTGGATAAAACGCGCTTCATCAATCAGGTCAGCACCAAATACTTTTTGAATGCTCACAACAGCTTTTACCATACCGGCAGGGTTGCCCTGGTTTGCATCGCAGGCAGCGCGCAGTTCTTTGGCGAGTGGATCAGATACTTCAATCGCAGCGCCTTTTTCATCGACACCGGATACATAGCGAATCCAGGCGGCCACACCCAGACACAAAATATCGATATGGCCATTGCCTTTTAATTGTTCGCGTAGCGTTTCTAACAAGCGCTGCGGCAATTTTTGCGAGCCGTCCATCGCAATTTGCCAGGTTCGATGTTTCAGGGCTTTGTTGGAAAATCTATCGCGCAATTGTTGCTTGTAGGCCTCAATATCAAAACCGGCTGGGGCAACCACAGTTTCACCGGCGTCGCGCGCCATATAGGTTTTTACCAAATTGACAAAGGCCGGTTGCTCCATAACTTCGCTGATATATTGGAAGCCGGAGAGATAACCCGTGTAAGCCATGGTTGAGTGGGCGCCATTCAACAAACGCAATTTGATTTTTTCAAACACGCGCACGTCTTTTACCAGAAGCACACCGACTTTTTCCCACTCGGGGCGACCATCGGCAAATTTATCTTCCACTACCCATTGGGTAAATGGCTCACACACCACCATGCCTTCATCGCGAATGCTTTCACCACTAACTGCGAGACGCTTTTCAATATCGCGGCGATCATCATCGGTGGTAGCGGGAACAATGCGGTCGATCATAGTGCTGGGGAAGGTGGCGTTGGTTTTAATCCAGTCAGCCAAAGCAGGCGAAATTTTTTGTGCGAATTGCACCACCACTTTTTCCAACACTTCGCCATTATTGGGCAGGTTATCGCAACTCAATGCGGTGAACGCTTTTTGCTTATTGTCGAAACGCTGTTTTAAGGCAGCGACAATAAAACCAATGGCAGAGACAGGTTTATCCAGGTTGTGCAGGTCGTGAATAATATCCGGGTGAGCTTCATTCAGGTTGCCGCTGGCTGGGTCGTGGCAGTAGCCTTTTTCCGTGACTGTTAGCGAGACAATTTTAATATTGGGATTGGCAATAGTCGCCACCAATGCAACAGGATTTTCTGGCCCAACCAGCGTATCGGTAACAGCGCCAATAATTTGTAGCTTTTCACCGTCACCGGAACGCTCAACCAAGGTGTATAAACAATCTTGCGGCACCAATTGATCGCGCACGCTGGCAGAGCGCAAGCTGCTGCCAATAATGCCCCAGTTGCCACCAAATTGATTTAATACCGCTTCAGTGTAAAACGCCTGGTGCGCGCGATGAAATGCGCCTATGCCCAGGTGCACAATGCCTGATACTAATTGTTCGCGATTGTATTTTGGTAACAAAACATCTTTAGGTAACTGTGACAACAAGTTTTTGTTTAAGCGATTCATTATAAAAATCCAGCAAGGTTAATAGCGTAAAAAATAGCAGTTAAAATTCGCAATCAATAAACAATAAAAATTAATTTCCGATCAGCAATCAGAAAACAAAAAAATTTTTTTCAAAATAACAAAACAACTTTATCTTAATCGCACAAAATTCTAGGGTTGGCATTTAACAAGTGTTATAGTTGACGGGTTTACAGTTGCAAATTTTTTGCACAACCCATAACAAGTTTTTCAATCAGAATATCCGTGGATAATTAACATGGCACACATAGCAGCAATTGGCGAAGTCATGGTGGAGCTTTCCCCTTTTCCAACCGCCGACAGCAATGGCCGCGAAACTATGGCCCTCTCCTTCGCCGGCGATACTTACAACACGTCTGTTTACATGGCGCGCCTGGGGTTAAAAACCGATTACGTCACCCAGTTGGGCGATGACCCTTACAGTGCGCAAATTATGCAGCGCATGGCCAATGAAGCGATTGGCACTGACCTGATCAAGCAAATTCCTGGCCGTTCACCTGGCCTCTACATTATCCGCAATCGCCCCGATGGTGAGCGCGAATTTTTTTACTGGCGCAAAGAGGCGCCGGCACGCGAGCTGTTTAATTCCCAGGAAGCGGCTGATCACCTCTGCCAAAAGCTGGTTCACTGCAATTGCGTTTACCTGAGCGGCATTACCCTGGCAATTATCGGCGAAAAATCGCGCGAGTTTTTATACAACGCGCTGCACAAATTGCGTCAGCAGGATGTAATCGTCGCGTTCGACAGCAACTATCGCCCGCGTTTGTGGCGCGACAAAGCCGAAGCACAACAGGCTATGCTCGCGATTATGCAGTACACCGATATTGCACTGCTCACACTTGATGACGAGCAGCTGCTGTGGGGCGATGACACTATCGAGGGTTGCAAGCAGCGCTATGCATCTTACAACCTGAGCGAACTGGTATTAAAACGCGGCGCGGATGATGCCGTGATTATTACCCCCGAAGCGGAAATTCGCGTACCTGTACCACCAGTGCAAGGTGTAATTGATACTACCGGTGCGGGCGATACCTTTAACGCGGGTTATCTTGCGGGCCGCTTGCAGAAAAAATCGATTGAAGATTCTGCCAAACAAGGTATTCGCTGCGCCGGTATTATCATTCGCCACCGTGGTGCGATTATTGATAAAGCTGTTTTTGATAAAGAACTGGGCGCCTAGGCCGCACAATATAATTTCAAGCTCAAAAAACCAGTTAGCACTATGTAAGTTTCTGTTCAGGGTTTGTATTTTCAAAAGCCTCGAGCCATGGATGGCGAAAGGCAGCTATAGGGATATATTCATGCGTTTTTGAAAATACAAACCCTGAACTGAAACGTATTCGAAGTACATATTTTTTCAACCCGTTTGTTGCACGGGGATAAGGTTTCAAAAACGCATAAACCCATCCATGGGGCTCCCTTTCGTCATCCATGACTCGAGGGTTTTGAAACCTTATCCCCGCACAACAAACTCACATTTCCGCGTTAATCTCGTTGGGCAAACTCACTGCTGAAACTTCAGCATTTTATTGCCGCGTTTACACAACTGGATTGCCAGGCCCCAGGGGTCGCGCATCATCACCAAATGTGAACCATCTTTAATATGTACTTCTTCCGCAAAGGTCGCACCCACTGCTTCCAATTCAGCGCGCTTTTGCTCCGGGTTTTCACACACAAATGCCAGATGCAACAGCAAAGGGTTCATGTTTGGGTAATCGGGCACTTCATCGGGCGGATTGTTGTAAATCTCAATCATCACATCGCCGGAATCG
This sequence comes from Gammaproteobacteria bacterium, assembly GCA_021151625.1. Taxonomy (GTDB): domain Bacteria; phylum Pseudomonadota; class Gammaproteobacteria; order Pseudomonadales; family Cellvibrionaceae; genus Cellvibrio. The sequence continues at coordinate 58,747 of JAGKWY010000025.1, forward strand.
TCGGCGAGAAAATGTGTGTTAGCGCCGCCTTCCTGCTTGCGTACTACACGCAAACCCATATTGGCCACGTACCATGCCGCCATGGCGATGGGGTCGGCAACGTTTACGGCAAAATGTTCAATCTTCATAAATATAATTCTGTGTTCTGCGTTAATCCATTGAAGCTAAAAAAATGAGTGCCCTCACTGAGCGGCACTCTATAAATGCTTTTTAAAAAAGCAGCTCCATAAAAACAACTTCATCAACGTTTCTTACAAAAAAATTTAAAAAAACGTCACCTGCAAAAATATTTGCTAGGCAATATTTTTAACGATGGACTCCACCATTTTCTTCGCATCGCCAAACAGCATCATGGTGTTATCGCGATGGAATAATTCGTTTTCCACTCCCGAATAGCCCGAGGCCATGGAGCGTTTCACAAACAATACCGTGCGCGCTTTTTCCACTTCCAGAATCGGCATGCCAAAAATCGGGCTCTGCGGATTGGTTTTTGCCGCCGGGTTGGTTACATCGTTAGCACCAATGACAAAGGCAACGTCCGCCGTTTGGAATTCATTGTTAATGTCTTCCAGTTCAAACACTTCGTCGTAAGGCACATTGGCTTCAGCGAGCAGCACATTCATATGGCCTGGCATACGGCCTGCCACCGGGTGAATTGCATAGCTAACTTTTACCCCTGCATGTTTTAATTCATCAGCCATTTCACGCAGTGCGTGTTGCGCTTGCGCCACCGCCATACCGTAACCGGGAACAATAATCACTGAACCGGCATTTTTCATGATAAAGGCTGCATCTTCAGCGCTGCCTTGTTTGACTGGTTTATCTTCGCCACCAACTGCTGTTGCCGCTGTGGCATCGGCACCAAAGCCGCCGAGAATCACGTTAAAGAAAGAGCGATTCATGCCTTTGCACATGATATAGGAAAGAATGGCACCGGACGAGCCGACTAGTGCACCAGTAACGATCAGTGCATTGTTATGCAGGGTAAAACCTATACCAGCGGCGGCCCAACCGGAATAGGAATTGAGCATGGAAACAACGACCGGCATATCGGCACCACCAATCGGAATAATCAGCAGCACACCAATCACAAACGCCAGCGCGGTCATACTCCAGAAAATCCAGGGTGATTGATCGATGCAGAAATACACGATCAAACCAATAATCAGTAAACCAATTAATGCATTTAAAAAATGCTGGCCACCAAACACGATTGGCCTGCCGGACACCAGGCCCTGCAATTTGGTAAACGCAATGACAGAACCGGAAAAAGTAATTGCGCCAATCACTACCCCCAAGCCCATTTCGATGCGACTGGCGATAAAAATTTCACCGGCGGCATTAGCGATTCCAAAGGCGAGCGGATTGCTAAATGCAGCACCGGCAACCAACACCGCCGCCATACCAACCAGGCTATGGAACGCCGCAACCAATTGCGGCATGGCAGTCATGGCAATTTTGCGTGCGATAAAAATACCGATCACAGCACCTATGGCCAGCGCCGTAAAAATCCAGCTATAGGAAGTTACTTGCGGACTTAAAATGGTAGTGATAATGGCAATCGCCATCCCGATCATGCCGAGCATATTGCCGCGCCGTGATGACTCGGGCGATGACAGGCCGCGCAGTGCAAGAATAAATAAAACGGCTGAGACTAGATAAGCAAATGCGGTCAGATTAACGTGGAAGCTGGTCATAATTATTTGCCTCCCGCTTTATCTTTCTTTTTATACATGGCGAGCATGCGCTGGGTGACAGTAAAGCCACCGAAAATATTAATCGCGGCGAGCACCATAGCAACAAAGCCCAATATTTTTGATAGGCTCATTTCTTCCGGGCCAACGGCAATCAGCGCGCCCACAATAATAACGCTGGAGATGGCATTGGTTACGGCCATCAGCGGTGTATGCAGCGCAGGCGTTACACTCCAGACCACGTAATAGCCCACAAAAATCGCGAGCACAAAAATAGATAATTGCGATACAAAACTGGTTTCCATAATGAATTCCCCTTAAGCCGCCGTTGCAGGTTTAAAGTTGGGATGAACAACATCGCCATCGCGCGTCAGCCATGGAATAAACCATTTCATCGTTGATCAATGTTGGCGCCTTGCGCCCGGGAATCAACGCGGTACAAATTGCTATGTCTTGTTTCTTCAATGTTTCGGCAACTAATTCTGCCTGGCGACGTTTGTAGTCATCGCTCATTTCTTTGGCGTAGCCGCCAGCGGTTTCCGCGTTTTTAACTTCTTCGCTGTCCACCATCACAAATTTTCCGCCGAGGCTTTCCACTTGCTCTTTGGAGGCGGCGCGCACATCGGTAGCGGAAACAATTGCACCTAAACGGCGTGCAGTAGCAATGGCTTGCAAGCCGGCAACACCGGCACCGAGTACCATCACTCGTGCAGGAGCAATGGTGCCGGCAGCCGTCATCATCATCGGCATAGCGCGATCGTAAACATTAATGGCTTCCAACACCGCGCGATAGCCGGCGAGGTTGGATTGCGAACTCAATACATCCATGGATTGCGCGCGCGTAATACGTGGCACAAATTCCAGGGTCATAGCAGTAATCCCTGCTTGTGCGTATTGGTTAATCGCCGAGGGATCGGCGTAAGGCGAGAGCATCGCAATTAATAATGCGCCGCGTTTAATTAACGCAAGCTCATTAATATCGCCTTCGCCTGCAAGCTTTTCACTGCCAAGAATCGGCCGCTGCACTTTTAATACGATATCGGCATCGCGTAACAAAGCGGCGGTATCTGCCTCAATAGTTGCGCCGGCCGTTTGGTAATCGCGATCCGGAATGCGGCTGGCTTCACCGGCGCCCTGTTCAATGGCGACGGTAAAACCCAGGGCAATAAATTTTTTTACGGTATCTGGTGTGGCGGCAACACGGCGTTCGTGTGCCCGTCTCTCTTTGGTGATGGCTATTTTCATTATGTCGTTCTCTCTGCGGCAAATTTTAGGCGATACAAGATCACATCAATGAAACCCGCATTAATGTGACCGATGGAACTGCCGTAATTTGCTTTCTAGTTGATCCCGAATGAATTCGGGTTTTTATTGTATGAAGCCAATTTATATTGGCTTTGTTGTTTCAAGTTTGTGATATCGGAGTGGCACCATGAACTCCGTTGTCTGGTCTGAGACACGCCGTGAATCCATCCATGGAGGCTCATCGTCGACATCCATGTCTCCGATTTTACTGTTGGTGGCAAGTTTAATACTCGGTGCCGGTTTACAACCAAAGGCTGAGCCTCGGCCGGTAGTGAAACACAAAATTTGCGCGCCCGACGCCACTTGACCAGTGGCCGAAACCGGGTCGTAGCCGGGGCTATCCATAAACACAAAACCTTTGGTGGTTATGTCTTCGCCGTAGAGAAATACATCGGTCAAATTGGTGGAGCCACTCTTGGCTTGGGCGCCGAGTGATTTTTCAATAATGGTGGTCAATCCACCGGCTTTGTTGCCGGGCGATGGATTGTTATTCAACTCAAAATCATTGCGTGCGGTGTAATCTTCCCACCAGTTGATGCGATCCAATAATTTTTGTGCGATGGCAGGGTTCTCGGCGCGGCGGGTCAACAAATGTTCGGCACCAAAAATTTCCGGTGTCTCAGACAAAATGACTGTGCCACCGTGACGCACGAGGATATCGCCTGCAATACCCAGTGCCGGGTTGGCGGTAACGCCGGAGAGCGCATCGGAACCGCCGCATTGCAAACCAATAATCAATTCGCTCGCGGGTACAGTTTCGCGGTGGCATTCATTCACCAGCGGCAACATAGCGCGCAGGGTTTCTATGCCTTTTTCAATCGCGAGGCGGGTGCCGCCCACATCCTGAATGGTGTAAGCGGTAAAAGTTTTGGAATCGGCGAGGCCGCATTCCTGCATTACGCGCTGGATCTGCATGGTTTCGCAGCCCAGGCCCACCATCATCACGCCGCCAAAGTTCGGGTGACGCGCGTAGCCATTAAAAGTGCGGCGCAGGGTTTCGTAACCTTCGCCGTCGGAGCGCATGCCGCAGCCGGAGTCGTGGGTCATGGCGACTACGCCATCAATATTCGGGTACTTTTCCAGTTCGCCAGAAAAAGTGAAATGCTGGGCAATGGCTTTAGCCACAGTCGCCGAGCAATTTACGGTGGTGATAATGCCCACGTAGTTACGTGTGCCGACTTTGCCATTCAGGCGCTTGTAGCCCTGGAAAGTCGCACGTTTTTCAGTGGGGAGAAAAGCGGTGGGTTTTGCTTCTTCGCAAAAGCCGTAATCTTTTTCCAGTTGGCCCATGATGCAATTGTGCACATGCACGTGCTCACCGGCGGGAATGTCCTGGCTGGCAAAACCAATGGTCTGGCCGTATTTTAAAATCGCTTCGCCCTGGGCGATGGGGCGGATCGCAAACTTGTGCAAGGCGGGAATGTCGCGCTGGAGGGTGACATCTTTTTCTGCATACAGAACCCCGAAGTGTAGCTCGCTTATCGAACGGCTACCGCCATTCCAGTCCACTCAGCCCCACATTGGCGCATTTTTCTGCCGCCATAAATCGACCTTAAAAAAAAGGCGCCTTGCGGCGCCTCAAAATCGGCAATGGTATTCGGTCAATACCGGGATCAAATTTACGCTCGAATTTTCAGCCTCGCAACCGTCCCAAATGAGCAAAAAACAGCAATGTAACCGATTTCATGTGGCGTGAAACTAATCTTGAGCCTGTTACATAAAATGGATTTCTTTCAAATGTTATATTCATCCTAATAAATTTAATTATTTGGGATAAATTAATTTTAAGAAAAGTTAAATATTTTTTAAATATTTTCTATCTAACAAACTGTGTATACGTTTACATTTTAATTATTAAATAAAAGTAAACGATTACATGACAAAAATGGCACAAAAATCACTAAAATGGCGCTGGAAAGGGAAATTTTTTGTGCTATCAGCTTGCAAATATCAAACATGACATACAGAATGATTTTCGTTCGATAGGAGGATAAATATCTTCTTTGATGAAAACCGGGTTAAGCGGCTTGCCAGCAATCGAAAACGTATCTGCTATTTTTTAGTGGTTGTGTGGACGGAGTTGGTAGAAGTGCAGTAAGGCACTGACCATAACCGGGCAATAACTACAAAAGCAATCAGCCGACCAGAGCAACACACGAGAGAACACGCAGTGACTAAGATGTACCTGGAACACGCGGGCCGTCGTGCCTTTATGGCACAGGCGGAGCAGATTCGCCAGCAGGTACAGGCGCCGGTATTTCCCTCTCGTACCTTTGATATTCGTGACCATGGCGCGCAAGCCAAAGCTGGCTTTGATAATAGCCAGGCGATTGCGGCGGCAATCCTTGCTTGTCACAAGGCTGGCGGCGGTAAAGTGCTGGTGACCGGTGGCAGATATCTGAGTGGTCCCATCCACCTGCGCTCCAATGTCAATTTACATATCGATGAAGGTGCAACTATCGCCTTTATCACTGATCCCAAAGCCTACCTGCCAGCGGTACTGACCCGTTGGGAAGGTATGGAAATCATGGGTTACTCCCCGCTTATTTACGCCTACCAGCAAACCAATATTGCTGTTACCGGTAAGGGTACGCTTGATGGTCAGGGCAATCGCACCACCTGGTGGCCCTGGAAAGGCGGTAACTTCAGCAGTGTTAACTGGGGCATTCCCGGTGTGCCAACTCAGGAAGCGGCGCGCAATAAACTCATGCAGGACATGGAAAACAATGTTCCTGTGGCCGAGCGAATTTATGCCGATGGCGCCTACCTGCGTCCGCCCTTTGTGCAGCCCTATTCCTGTAAAAATGTATTGATTGAAGGTGTGACCATCACCAATGCGCCCTTCTGGTTATTGAATCCGGTGCTGTGCGAAAACGTAACGGTTGATGGTGTTAAGTTGGTAAGCCTCGGCCCCAACTCCGATGGCTGCGATCCCGAGTCTTGCAAAAACGTCATTATTAAAAATTGTTTATTTGATACGGGCGATGACTGTATCGCGATTAAATCCGGCCGTAATGCCGATGGTCGCCGCATCAATATTCCCTCTGAAAATATTGTTATCAGTCACTGCGAAATGCGCAACGGTCACGGCGGTGTGGTAATTGGCAGCGAAATTTCCGGCGGTGTACGCAATGTGTTTGTTGAACATTGCACCATGAGTAGCCCGGAGCTGGAACGCGGCATTCGCATCAAAACCAATTCAGTGCGCGGCGGTGTGATCGAGAATTTTTATATTCGTGACATCACCATCGGCGAAGTGCAAACCGCGATTGTTATCGACTTCCATTACGAGGAGGGCGATGCCGGTAAACATACCCCGACAGTGCGCAACATTTCTATTAGTGATCTCAAGTGCGACAACGCGCAGCAGGTATTCCAGGTGCGAGGCTACAAGCGTTCGCCTATTCAAAGCCTGCAACTCACCAATTGCGATTTTAAAACCGTGAAAAATATTGGTGTGTTGGAAGAGCTGGATAAATTTGTCGCCAAAAACGTAAAAATCCAGGGTGTTGAATTTAAGGTTTGATGCGTTTTATGCCAAATGCATCGAAATAGTTTGTTATTTGCTTTTAATACAGCGAATTGAAATATAAAAATTTTTGAATAGTGCTAATCCACTTAATTAAAGGAAAAGCACACTGAAGTCGTCTAGGCTCAATGCGTTTGCAACAAACTAATTACAAATAAACGCGAACTTTGTGTCATCAAGGTTTGCTCGTTTGTGAAACCGTGCGGTTTGCCGTCATCCACCAGATAGCAAAAAGTTACGGCTCTTTAGCTCAATGATTTAATCACAATAAAGATGGGGAATAGCTATGAGAAAGTTTGCCTTTAACCCGCTCGTACTCGCAATGGCTGCAGCCGCATTGCCAATGAGCGTTTTTGCACAAGACAACCAAAGCGGTGACAACACTGTCGAGGAAGTACTGGTAACCGGTAGCTTCCGTGATAGTTTGGCTAACGCAATGAATATCAAAAGAAACCAAAATGGTTTCACCGATGCGATTGTTGCATCCGATATCGCTGAATTTCCAGATAACAACCTCGCTGAATCCTTGCAGCGTGTTCCTGGTGTTGCGATCCAGCGTTCCGGTGGTGAAGGTCGCGGCATTACTGTGCGCGGCCTTGGCCCGCAATTTACTACTGTTCGTTTGAACGGTATGGAAACCATGTCTACCACTGGTGGTACTGACTCGGGTACCGGCAACAACCGTGGCCGTGGCTTTGACTTCAACACATTCTCTTCCGATTTGTTCAGTTCTTTGACTGTTCATAAAACTAACTCGGCTGAAATTCAAGAAGGTTCACTGGGCGCTACCGTTGATTTGAAAGCGGCACAACCTTTTGATTACGATGGTTTTGTATTTACCGCTTCTGGCCAATTGGGTTACAACGATCTTTCTGAAGAAAGTGATCCGGGCGCGGCCTTTTTAATTAGCAACACTTTTGCTGATGGTAAATTTGGTGCGTTGTTGTCTGTTGCTGTTTCCGAGCGCAGCGTAAAAGACGAAGGTTACAGTACTGTTCGCTGGAGCAATCAAGTAACTAACCGCTTCAAAACTGTGAAAGGTCAAACAGCTGGTTCAACCGGCTCAGCTGGTTACGCTGCGGGCGTTACCCCGTCAAACCCAAATGATTTTGATATTGTAAATGGTTTGTGTCTGGACGCTGACAAAAATCCTGCTACTGCGTGTGTTTGGAATCAGCCAACTGCTCAAGATCCAACTCGCCCATTTGCTCCGCGTATTCCTCGTTACGATTCCTATAATCATGAAATGGAGCGCACTGGTGCGAGCTTGTCATTCCAGTTCCGCCCAACTGATTCAACCGAAATTAGTTTTGACAATTTGTTTGCAAAATTTGATGCAACCCGTCAGGAAGTTTTCATGCAGGGTTCACTCAACCCTGGAACTAACTTGACCACAGGTAGCGTGGTTGATTATGCGATTGAAGACAACACCATGAAGTATGCAAGCTTGACGGGTGTGCGTTTGATTTCTGAGAACCGTTTCGATGAAATGAGTACTGACTTCACTCAAAACACATTGAGATTGAAACAGGATTTCACTGATTCTTTCCGTATGAATGCCATGTACGGCCAAACAAAATCAGATTTTGATAACCCGATTCAAAATACATTGATGATGCAGGCTGAGAATCAGGCGTTCACTTACGATTATCGCAACTACAGTAAGCCAGTGTTAACCTTTGGTGCTGGTGCATATGATGCGGCATCCTGGAAAGCCGGCGCTGTACGTCAGCGTCCACAAGCAACAGTTAACGAAAGTGAAGCCTTGTCTGTTGCGTTTGAATACGATTTGAATGAAAGCCTAAAGTTGAAATTTGGTGCAGACAATAAAGATTTTGATTTCTCAACCAATCAATTTTTGTTGGCAGCTGGCGAAGGTGTGAACGGCGTTGTGTTGGCATCAAACCCTGACTTTATTCAGGAATATGATTCAGGCTTGGGTGAAGATCGTGCATGGTTAATTCCGAATCGTGGATTAATTATGGATAGTTACAATTTGTTTGATGCCGCTATGGTACCTAACTATGGCAGCACTTATGAGGTGGGTGAAGAAACGACTGGCTTCTATGTACAGTTGGATTTTAACTTCGACATCGCGTCTATGCCGGTGCGCGGCAATATCGGTGTGCGTGATTTTGAAACTGATCAAACCACCAGTGGCTGGTTGAACGGTACTCTGCCATCACGTGAATACCTGACTTACGAGCATACTTATTCCGATACATTGCCTTCATTCAATATCAGCATTGAGCCAATTGATGATTTATTGTTTAAAGCAAGCTATTCAGAAGGTATTTCTCGAGCAGCACCAGGGCAAATTGTTCCAACTACTACAGTAGCTGCTACTGGTACTACACGTACCATTACTTCCGGAAGCCCGAGCCTTGACCCAACTAGCGCAAAAAGTTATGACTTGGGTGCTGAGTGGTATTTTGGTGAAGGTGCATTGTTGGCGGTTACTCTCTTTAAGAAAGAAATTGCAACCTTTGTTCAGACTTCCAGAACCAACGTGATTTACACCGAAACCGGCTTGCCAATTCAAGCTGCGGTTAATGCGTGTGCGTCTAGTGGTCGTCCTATCACTGAATGTAATGAAAATGTTGACTGGGCGCTGTCTGTTCCATCTAACAGCCCTGGTGGCGATTTGGATGGTTATGAAATTAGCTATCAACAACCATTTACTTTCTTGCCGGGATTCCTCAGCAATTTCGGTACAATTGTTTCTTACACCAGTGTTGAATCAGATATTGATTACTTAAACGTAAGCGGTGAAGTAATTAAAACCAGACCGCTGACCGGTTTGTCTGATGAGACTTCTGCTGCAACTCTCTATTACGAAAATGACACTTTTAGCGGTCGTGTTTCTGTAGTTGAGCGTAGTGGTTATATCACTGCGGCAGTTGGTACTGAAGGTAGCTCAGAGAACGGCACTAACGGCACTGTCAACGTTGATGCTTCATTTGGTTACAACATCAATGACAATCTGAAAATTACTTTAGAAGCATTGAACTTGACTGATGAAGTGGATGATCAATGGGTTGGCTCTGAAGACAATCAGCGTTTGTCTTATTACCACAACACCGGTATTCAATATAACCTCGGTGTGCAATACAAATATTAATCCTTGTTAGTCCGGGGATGCCTGAGGATCAGGCATCCCTTTTTTTCATCCCAATAAAAATAAACACCACAGCTCCGCTCGAGGACAATCATGAATAACTATAAATTCCACCCCCTGGCACTGGCCATTGCGATTAGTGCAATGCCTGTTTATGCACAAAATCAATCTGGTGATAACACTGTTGAAGAAGTTGTTGTTACTGGAAGCTATGCGCAAAGTTTGAAAAATGCGCTGAATGTAAAACGCGAATCAACTGGTATTGTTGATTCGGTTTTTGCAGAAGATGTAGGTAAATTCCCCGATCAAAACCTGGCTGAATCATTAGGTCGTATTCCCGGCGTAGCTATTGAGCAGGATGACGGTGAAGGTCGTTCTGTTACTGTTCGCGGCCTGGGTGACGCGTACACCATGGTGACTGTAAACGGTATGCCTGCGCAGTCTTTGGCTGCTGGTTCAGGTGGAGTGCGTACCAGTCGCGCGTTTGACTTTAACGTTTTTGCCTCAGAATTATTTAGTCGTTTGGATGTATACAAATCTACTTCTGGCGAACTGGAAGATGGCTCGCTCGGTGCAACTGTAGGTTTGCGTACAGCGCGCCCTTTTGATTATGAAGAATTTGCTGCAGCAGCGAACGTCGAAGCGGGTTATTACGATGGTTCTGGTGCTGTTAAGCCGCGCGTATCCGGGTTGCTCAGCTTTAACAATGATGTTGTTGGTTTCCTGGCTTCGGTTGCCTATTCCGAAAAAGAAGCACCGTTGACTGGTGCGGAATCTGGTCGTTGGAACCAACAAACTGGCTCTAACCGTTTCATTTGTTCTGCTGCTAATTGTGGCGCAGATGCAGCTCTGGTGCGCTCAACATGGCATCCACGTATTGCACGTTATGCTGACAAAACCAATGATCAAGATCGCCTGGGTGTGACCACTAGTTTCCAGTGGCAAATTGCAGATGAGACCTTGCTTAGCGTTGATGGCCTCTATTCAAAAATTGATGTAGTGCGTGATGAGCCATTTATGGAAGCTATTTCCCTGGCTCGTAACGACGCAACTGGTATGCGCCAGATGAGCGTTTTGGACTACATGGTTGATGACAACTACACCTTGGTAGCTGCCGAAGTGACAGATGCGGATTTCCGCTCAGAAGCTTTCCGGGCTGACTGGTCATCAGAGTTCACCCAACTGTCTGTGGATTTGAAACACGAGTTCACTGACAGCTTCCGTATGAATATTCTTGCAGGCAAGACAGAGTCGGTCTTGGATAACCGCGAAGTAACGGTAATTTACGAACACTTCAGCAGTAACGATAGTCGCGATTACATTACCTATGCAGATGCCAGCGATACTATCAGCTGGGATTACTCGAATATGAAATCGCCAGTGTTGAATTACAGTTTTGATACATCAAACCCAGCCAACTGGGAGTTCTCCGAATACCGCGACCGTGTATATGACGCGACCTCGGACACAGGTATGGCGCGCGTAGATTTTGCCTATGATCTCGCAGAAGGTTACACCGCTAAGTTTGGTGCAACGCAAAAATCTTATGGCTATGAAATTACCGAAAGTCGTGCAGACCAAACCTTTGCCCAGGCCGATGTTGTTAGAGGCGGAGCTAAAGACGGCAATGCATGTGGCATCACTGCCGCTGTTACTGCCGATGATGGTTACGTGATGACTGCGGGCGGCCAATCCTTCTTCTATCCCGATTTTGGTCGTCGCACCGAGTTTCAGGGTTCCGGCTGTTGGACTTATGCCCCACAAGCTGGTAACACACGTGATGTTGAAGAAGAAGTCTTCGGCTATTTCGCACAGTTGGATATCGATACTGAGGTGTTCGGCAATCGTTTGCGCGGTAACCTGGGTGTGCGCGAAGCAGAAACTGATCTGCGTGCTGAAGGTATTACTGTGGTTGACGGTGTAGTAACACCTGTTGTGGTTAAGCACAGCTACAGCGATACGCTCCCTTCTATCACTTTGGCGTACAACGTGACTGAGGATTTAGTGGTGCGTGGTGCCGCAGCAAAAGTACTGGCCCGCCCTGAATTAACGGATTTAAACCCTGGTGGTTCTATTACCATTTTCGGTGATCCAAAAGTAAGTTACGGCAACCCGTTGATTGAACCATTCCGTGCTGACTCCTTTGATTTGGGTTTGGAATGGTATTACTCCGATGACGCTCTGGCTGGTGTTACTCTGTTCCAAAAAGATGTTGAGTCTTTCCCGACTTCCGAAACCACCGATGTGCCTTGGTCAGAATTGGGGCTACCGAACAGTTTGTTAGGTGCACAAGTAGATAGTTTGAAAAATGAAACCTTTGAAGTCAGCCGCAAGATTAACGGCGGCGGTGGCAACATTCAGGGAGCTGAAATTTCCTGGCAACAACAATTGTCATTCCTACCGGGCCCGGATTGGGTACGTGGATTTGGTATCCAGTCCAACTACACTTATGTAGATGAAGCTGAGTTGGATAGTGGCTCGCCCATGAGAAATGTGTCTAAAGACTCTTACAACTTCACGCTGTATTGGGAAGGTGAGAAATTCCAGGCGCGTATCAGCAACGCTTATCGTGGCGAGTATTACAGCAACACTGCATCAGGAGCTTCTGAGTGGCAAACTCGGGTGATTGATGACAGCAATTATGTAGGTGTATCTGCCAGCTATGATATTAACGATCAACTGCGAATTACCTTCAAAGGCGTGAATGTCCTGGATGAATCCAAATACGAATACGAAACTGAAGGTGTTGCACGTTTAGTATTAGACCACTATGCCGGCCCAAGCTATTTCGTAGGTGCAAGCTACAAGTTCTAATTGGTACGTTTTAAGCAAGGCCGAGGGATGCCAGTTTACTGGCATCCCTGTTTGATTATTTAAGTAAGCAATTTGCTGGTTTTTATACACAGCTAATTATTAGGTAACAGTAACTGAGAGAAGGTGAAGAGCGTGAGTTTATTGTTGAAAAGCAAAACGCCCATGCGATGGCACTCAGGATAGTTTATTGCTGGCCAGCGATTTCGCTGCGGCTGAAATAAAATCCTTTGTTATTTCCAGCGACCCTGCTATTCAAAAACCTGCGTTGAAAAAACAAACCCAGGCGGAAATTTCCATCAAAGAAGGCGGCGAGTGGAAAGGTAAAGAATATGTTGGCGGCGCATTTAAAAATGTGGATAAGGTAACGCCACCGGCGCAATACACTGACCACTCCTTCTGGATTCGCTATGAAGGCCCGGGTATTGAGTCCGATAAAGTGGCCTATCGCGTGTACCTCGACTGGCGCAACGGTTTCGATATTTTTGGCAAGAAAACCCACGATGTGGTTTTGCAAAATGTCGGACAAGACGGCTATGACTCCTATCACCTGAATTCTGATTGGGGTGTGGATGTTTTAAAAGTCGGAAAATCACTCGGCATGGGTGGTTATGGTTTCTGGAATGGCAAGAGTGTTGATCTGGTGTCCTTAGTGGATACTCGCGATGCCATCATCACCAACAATGGCGATTTGTATTCCGGTTTCAAAATTAATTACAACGGTTGGCAAATTAACAATCAAAAACTGGATTTGTCGGCGCATCTCACTATGAATGCCGGCAGCCGTTTGGTGAACGTAAAATTGCAAGCCAGCCAGCAGTTGCCTAATTTGGCAATTGGTTTGGTAAAACATCCCGGTACGACTTTTATCGAAGGCCCGCAAGAAGTTAGCGGTTACGCCTGGACCTATGTCGCCAGCTGGGGCAAGCAAAGCCTGAGCGGTGAAAATGATCATTTAGGTATGGCAGTTATTTTCCGCCGCGATGATCGCTCCGAACAAACTACCGATGAAACTTCCTATGTGTCAGTAATGAAAGACAAAGGCGGTGAATTGGAATACTACTTCCTTGCGGCCTGGGAGCACGAACTGGATGGCATTAAAACCGAAGCAGATTTTAAAGCCTATCTCGATCAGGAAGTGCAGCGCTTAACCAAAACTCCGCGTGTGCGTTTTGAATCCACCATCAGCGCTGATGCGAAAAAAAATCCCATTGATGCCAATGCCGCATTGAACTGGGCCAAGCAATTGGCGGATTCAGAATTGGAACGCAAAACCCTGAATTACCATTACCAGGGTTGGGATGAATATCGCAAACGTCCCGGCAAATTTGAATACGATGTAGTGGGTATGCAAATCGCGGCATTGCAGGATATAGATGCAATCAGCCCTAACCCCGCCTACCGCAAAGCATTGGAAACGGTAACCGGCAGCTACATTCGCGATGACGGCCACATAGAAACTTTTGAACCGGATTTATTCAGTATCGATTTAACCAAGCCTGGTGAAATGGTGATTTTGCTGGAGCAGCGCACCAAGCAGGAAAAATATCGCAAAGCGGCAGATTTCCTGCGCGAAAATTTAAAGCGTCATCCGCGCACCAGCCAGGGGGCGTTCTGGCATCGCGCCACCTACCCGAATCAATTGTGGCTGGACGGTGTCTACATGGGCATGCCCTTCCTTGCGCGCTATGCAGCCACGTATGAAACTGGTGCACAGCAACATGAAAGTTTTAAAGAGGCCGTGCACGAATTTACCATTGCGCGCGAACATCTGCGCGATGCAAAAACCGGCTTGTATTACCACGCCTGGGATGAATCCAAAAAAGCGAATTGGGCCGATAAAGAAACCGGCCGCGCGCCGCAATTCTGGTCGCGCGGTATGGGTTGGTATGCGATGGCATTAGTTGACGTATTGGATTTTATTCCCGAATCAGAAACTGAATTGCGCAAGGAATTAACCGATATTATTGCTGAGCTTGCGCCCGATATTTTGCGCTATCAGGATGAAGCTACCGGCACCTGGTGGCAAATTACCGATAAGCCGGGCGAGCTGGGCAATTACCGCGAATCTTCTGCCAGCGCTATGTTTGCCTATTTCCTGGCGAAATCCGTTAACAAGGGTTATCTGCCCGATTCCTATCGCGCGGCAGCGGTAAAAAGTTATCAGGGCATCATCAATGAATTTATGACGGTGCATAAAGATGGCAAGGTCAGTATGAATGACCAATGCCTGGTGGCGGGTTTGGGTTTTGGACGCGACGGCAGTTACGACTACTACATGACCGAGCGCATTTTTTCCAATGACCCTAAAGGCAATACGCCCTTTATCGGCGCCAGTCTGGAAATCTATAAATTACTCAAACAATAACAATTCACTGCATAGCCAGGTTTAATTTTTACCTGGCTATGTCTTTCGCTAAGCTAGTGCAATCACTCTTGTCATCCGTGTTAGACGTTTCCAATCAGTTATAAGCTGATTTATTATCAAAAGGTTTTATTATGAAAGTTTTAGAAGAACGTTTTGCAGTTCATGTAGACGACTACAAGCATTACGACACTGAAAAATTGCGCAAGCATTTCTTGGTAGAAAATATCTTCGCTGCGGATGATGTTTTATTTACCTACACCCATTACGAGCGTTTGATGGTGGGCGGCGCATTTCCAGCCAGCAAGCCGGTAAAACTGGAAACCTATGATCAGCTGAAGTCGGAATTCTTTTTACAGCGTCGCGAATTGGGTGCAATCAATATTGGTGGTGCCGGTAAGGTATCGGTTGATGGTGAAGTGTATGACATCAACACCAAAGAAGCGCTCTACATTGGTCGCGGTGCCAAAGAGGTGATTTTCTCCAGTGTGGATGCAAGTAACCCGGCGAAGTTCTATTTGAACTCCACACCGGCGCATTGCACTTATCCCACCAAAAAACTGAACAAGGAAAACAGCAAAGTGCTGCACATGGGCGCGGGCGATACCTGTAACGAGCGCGATATTTATCAGCTGATGATCAGCACTGTGCTGGACACCTGCCAGTTGCAAATGGGTATGACTGAATTAAAACCCGGCAGCATTTGGAACACCATGCCGATGCACACCCACAGTCGCCGTATGGAAGCCTATTTTTATTTCAATATTCCGGAAACTCACGCTGTGTGTCACTTCATGGGGCCAGCGGAAGAAACTCGCCACCTGTGGATTGGCAATGAGCAAGCGGTAGTGTCGCCGCCCTGGTCAATGCACTCAGGTGTAGGCACTGCCAACTATACTTTTATTTGGGGTATGGCCGGCGAGAACCACGACTACACAGATATGGATCACCATAAGCCAAGCGAGCTGAAGTAATGTGCATTATTTTCCGGTGATGAATGAAATTTGTTGCAGGAAAGTATGAATAAAAAATCGCTAAAAATTTTTAAAAGTCATTTGTAACGAGATCACTCTATGACTCATCCACTCTTTGATTTAACCGGAAAAGTTGCACTGGTCACCGGTGCAACTCACGGCCTGGGTATGGCCATGGCTGCTGGCCTTGCCAGTGCGGGTGCTAAATTGATTATCAACGGCAACTCCTCGCAAGAAAAAATCGATAACGCCGTTAACGAATATCGCGCACAAGGCTTCCAGGCTTTCGGTTACAGATTTAACGTGACCGATGAAGACCAGGTAGCTGCTGCGGTTGATCAAATCGAACAGGACCACGGCCCTATCGATATTTTGATTAACAACGCTGGCATTATTAAGCGTACGCCCTTACTGGAAATGTCGCTGGCCGATTTTGAAGAAGTAATCAAAATCGATTTGACTGGTGTATTTACCATGACGCGCCCGGTTGCACGCAAAATGGTAGAGCGTCGCCAAGGCAAGATTATTAATATCTGCTCCATGATGAGCGAACTGGGCCGCAATTCGGTGGGTGCTTATGCTGCAGCCAAAGGCGGCTTGAAAATGCTCACCAAAAATATGGCCACCGAATGGGCTAAATACAATGTGCAAGTAAACGGCATTGGCCCCGGCTACTTCGCCACCAGCCAAACCGAACCCATTCGTGTGGATGGACATCCGTTTAACGATTTCATTATCAACCGCACCCCCGCCGCCAAATGGGGCGACCCGGATGACCTGCAAGGCGCAACCATTTTCCTCGCCTCCAAAGCGAGTGATTTTGTCACCGGACAAATCGTTTATGTTGATGGCGGTATTCTTGCAACTATTGGCAAACCTTCGAATGAAGCTTAAACGCAGTTAAGTTGTACCCGCTTTTGCGTTTCAAAAAGGCCGCCTCACAAGGGCGGCTTTTTCATTATGGAAATGACCATTAATATTTAAATAATTAAAAATTCATTGAGCGATTAATTGTGTTTTTAATAGGATTTGGAGCGCCATTATTTTTCGCATTGCGCTCCTAATCACAGGAAAATTAAATTTATCCACTATGCTGATTCCATTCGGCATAAGCATTCTCCTCGCAGTATTTTTAAATAAAAGTGCATCGGTCAATAAACGGGATACATAACGATAAAGCTCCCGTGTTTCTGCTTTACAACAATCCGTTGTTTTTATTGATCACCACTTTTATTAATGGAGTCTGCTATGCGCAGTTCACATTTATTATTGGGCATGCTGGCGTGTGTTGTTGCCAGTACATCATTTGCCGCTAATCGCCCAAGCGGGTATGCCACTATTTGCAATGAAGGTAAAACCTGTTCGGTACCTGCTAATACGCAGGTGGCTTATGGGCGTGCGGATAAATTCACTTTTAAAATATTGACCGGCAGTTTTGTGTGCGGTGAAGTGACTTTTGGTGCGGGTACCAAAGTTCCTGGTGGAACTAATGAGTGTTCTGTTCCCGCCAACACTTCTGCGGCCAGCAGTGTAAACGCCGTGAGTTCTTCCAGCAGTAAATCGTCGATAGCAACCAGTGTATCGTCGAGTGCAATTACTGCGTCGTCGCGTTCATCCATCAGTTCGTCAATTACTTCATCAATTACAACATCAACCACAACGACTAGTTCTGTGAGCTATTCATCCTTACCTGCTGGTGATGGCCTTGTTGGTTGGGGCACAGTGCATAGCGATGGTTTGCCGACCGGTGGTGCGGGTGGAAATGTTTGCACGGCAACTTCATTGGCCAGTTTGCAAGCGTGCATTTCCACCGCGAGTAGCGGCAATAATAAAACCATTCCCTGGACTATTTATGTGAAGGGTTATATCGATGGCGCGACTAACGCCGATACTACCGGTTTTACCCAGCTGCGCATTAACCGCGATAACACCTCATTAATTGGTGTAGTGGAAAATGGTGTAATTCCATCGCTCAATGCCGTGTGGATTACGGTGGGCGCCTACAAAAATATTATTGTGCGCAATATTCGTTTTGTTTCCGGCAAAGATACCGGCTGGGCTTATGAAAGCTTTTCCAAATGTATTTATGTGGATAAAGATTTTTGCCCATCCAATGCTGATCCGGACAGTTTGACTTTGCAGGGTACAACGCGCGCCTGGGTGGATCACAATGAGTTTACTGACGGTGCGGATTTTAATGGCGTGAATGCCAATAAAGCCTTTTACAAAATGTACGATGGTTTGGTGGATATTAAAAAAGGTGCGGATTTTATTACCCTTTCCTACAACAAATTTTCCAATCACGACAAATCCATTTTGATTGGTGCCAATGACAGTGTGGATGGTGAATACCGTATTACCTTTTATCGCAACTGGTTCCAATACACCGGTCAGCGCACACCGCGCGTGCGCAATGGTCAGGTGCATATCCTGAATAATGTTTATGAAGGTGTTAAGCGCACCACGGAAGATCGCCCCTACCATATGACCTATGTAATTGGCCTGGGTTTTAACGGCAAGGCATTTTCCGAGCGCAATGCATTTGATATTCAGGGCGCTAGCGCAACGCAATTACTCTCGGCTAATTTTGATGAATGGAGCCAATACTTTACCGATGTAGGCTCCTGGTTAAATGGTTCGCCTGTAGATTTAAATGCGGCCGCTGCAGAAGTGATTAATGCACAAAACGCCGCAGAGAAGGCCAGCAAACCTTTCCTGGGGCCAGTGACCTGGGCACCGGGTGATTACTATGGTTACAGTCCGGTGACTGATGTTGAGCAGTTGCGCCAAGTGGTAAAAACCAATGCTGGCGTTGGCAAGTTATGAATTACAGTAAATAAAATATAAGCCGCACACTTGTGCGGCTTTTTTTATTGGTGCGATTATCCAATTATTGGCTTTATAACCATAGCAAGCCTTAGTGGTGACTTTTTTCAAGATCCTCATTTACAATGCAAAGGCATTAATTTTAAGTTGAGTAATAGCGACATAAATAATGCAAAGGACTTTTGAGTTAACGTAAATAGGATGAAAATATGAAACATTTAATTGCATTACTGACGATAATCTTTACACCTGTTACCTTTGCAGGTGTTGTTGTGATTGATCCGGACAACTTCGCTGAAGATACCAACCTCACCCATGTGTCCAGTTATGTAACCATTGACTCTACTGAACACACTGGTGTGTTTGCCAAGTCTCTCTCCCCTGATGCTGCTGATGGTTATAGTACCCAGGGGTTGGGTAGCAAAGTGTTCAGTTACACTGATTCAACGAGCGATGTCTTTGCCAGTGAGTGGTCATATAACCCTTACTCTACTGGCGCGCCTGGATTGGAGATAACTTTTCTCGCTCCAGTTACCCACTTCTCCATTTTAGTTGCAGAGCTTTATCGCGATGCATCTTATGGTGATGATCCCTTGTGGATTGAGATTTACGACACCGAAAATAATTTGATCGATTTCCCCTATGATAATCGCTTTAATAAGCAGGTCTTGCTGGGGCGTATTGCCGATGTTGAAGAGGTAGAAGTCTATTGGGCATATCACACGTTTGAGTGGAGCGGTGCAAACCTTGGCAAGGTTATTATTGGTGGTGATAGTGAGCCCACTACTTTTGATCGCTTGGAGTTTACCCTTGCAGAAGTACCGGAGCCTTCATCTATATTGTTAATGCTTGTTGGTCTTTTGACTTTAGTTGGAAGCAGAATTTATTCACGCAACAACTAGACATTAAGTCGTGTAAAAAAATCGCCTCATTAAGAGGCGATTTTTTTTAGTGGTTAGTAAGGTTTTACGGTGATGTCATAGCTACCGATATTATCGTTGAGATCGGCTGCTGTTTGTTTGTCATTAATTCCAAAAATCAAATCGCCAGTGCGATATGCGGTAAACATTCTATTATCGCCAATCGCCATCCAATTGCCATCGGCTCCAATTTTTGCCAAGAGCGAACCCTGTGGCGCACCGGGGAGTGTGCAGTGACCAACATTACAGGTTGTGCCATTGCCTTTGGGGGTTGCAATTGGAAAGCTTGCATTAGCTGGCCATGTATTCACTTGGCCAGTGGCAGTAATTACTACTCGTTGACCTGCAGTTAAACGAATACTTGCCTCTCTGTTTACGCTATTGCCTTGCATGGTAAAGGTGTGTGGCAGTGTTTGATAAATGCGTTGGCTTTTTAAGATTCGATAATATGCAGTACCTTTATATAGGGTCGTTGAATCTTTCAGAATTCCAATGGTTAATTCGTTTACTTCTTGCGTAAATATTGAATTATTTTGCTTTTTACACAGCAAATAATTATTTCCATATACGCTGGTGCGATATTGGTCGGTACACTGGCGAAACCAGTTAGTGACATCTGTCCCATTGACACCAGCAATAATTTGATAGGGGCTGTTAGCGACAAATACTTGTGGTGGCAACCCTGATGGCAAACCGACTGCAATATCAAACTCTTGCACGTCAAGGTATTCACCACTTTGGGGAAAAATTGGCAGTGTTGGCGGCATGTCTTGCTGTGCAGTTGATTGAAAGCTAATGCTCAT